>NC_020504.1:8864249-9165434 GCF_000349325.1 Streptomyces davaonensis JCM 4913 | reverse complement strand
GCAGCCGTATGCACATGCAGCGGGCAACCGCGGATCTTAACCCCCGTCGACCCGTGCCGCCCGCCCGGAGGCGGGCCTTCCGGGGGCCGCATATCGTGATCGTGGGCGCCGGATCCCGGTCCGCCGACGGGCGCCCTGGAGGCTTGCATGCCGGTCAAGCAGTCGAAGCGGCGCGCCCTGCGGCGCTGCGCGATCGTCGCGGCGATGACGCTGCCGCTGCTGGCTCCGGCACTGCCCGCGGCGGACGACGAGCCCGATCTGACCCGCTTCTACCGGCAGAAGGTGTCGTGGGGGAAGTGCGAGGGCGTCGACGCGCCCAAGGACCTCCAGTGCGGCAAGGTCATGGTCCCGCTCGACTACGCCGACCCCTCGGCCGGGACCCTCGACCTGGCGCTCGCCCGCTACCGGGCCACCGGCGACTCCCGGGGCTCGGTGCTGCTCAACTTCGGCGGCCCCGGCGGCGCGGGGGTGGACCAACTGGCTTACGGCGGCAAGGACTTCATGAGCCTGACCAACGGCTACGACGTGGTCACCTTCGACCCGCGCGGGGTCGGCCGCTCCTCGCCGGTCAGCTGCGGCGACGGAACCGAGGCGACCGGCGACGCCATGGACGACAGCACCGAACTCGGCTCCGATCCGCACGCGGTGCTGGAGGAGATCCGCCGCACCGCCGAGGCGTGCCGGAAGCACTCCGGCCCCGTGCTGCCGTACATCGGCACGGTGTACGCCTCCCGGGACATGGACGTGATGCGTCAGGCCCTCGGCGACAAGAAGCTCAATTACCTCGGCTTCTCCTACGGCACACGGCTCGGGGCGGTGTACGCGAAGCAGTTCCCGGACAAGGTCGGCCGCATGGTCCTGGACGGTGTCGACACCCTCACCGAGCCGCTGACCGAGCAGGGCGTGGCGGGCGCCGAGGGGCAGCAGGCCGCGCTGGACGACTTCATCGACTTCTGCACGCAGGACATCGCGTGTCCGTTCGGCCAGGATCCGCGCACCGCGCGGGAGGAGGTCGTACGGCTGGTGGAGTCGCTGGACGAGGACCCCGTGCCGACGGACTTCGGGGACGTGTTCACCGGGCAGGATCTGGTGGGCGCCATCGGGCAGGCGCTGTACAGCGAGGACATGTGGCCGTCGCTCCAGCGCGCCCTGGCCTCGCTGATCGAGGACGGCGACACCCGGGGCGTGATGAGCCTCGCCTACGGCGGTCTCGCCGCGCCCGTGCGCAACGGTGACGGGGACGGCGGACTCGTCGACGCGGAGGACGTCCCGCTGGACAACCTTCCCGCGGCGCTGATGGCGATCAACTGCGCGGACGACCCGGACCGGCCGACCGCGAAGCGCATCACCCGTGACCTCGACCGACTGCGCGCCGAGTACGAGCGCGCCTCCCCGGTCTTCGGCCAGTACCGGCTCACCGAGGTCCTCATGTGCTACGGCCGCCCCAAGGGCACGGACTTCATCCGCGAGCAGGTCAAGGACCTGGACACGTCGAAGATGCTCCTGGTCGGCACCCGCGGCGACCCGGCGACGCCGTACCGCTGGACCGTGGAGACGGCGCGGCGGCTCGGCTCCTCGGCGGTGGTTCTCGACAACCGCGACAGCGGCCACACCGGATACGCCTCCTCGCGGTGCGTGCACGGCAAGGTGGACGCGTTCCTGCTGTACGGCTCCCTGCCCGCGAACGGCAGTTCGTGCGGGCCGGACGAGAGCGACTGAGGCGTCACGGCCGGGTTCAGCACGGTCGGCGTTGTCAGTGGTCGCTGCCATGATTCCCGGGGATCGTCGAGAGCGGGGAGCGGGTCATGGTGGAGCAGGCGGTACGGCCGATCGTCGAGGCGATGTTGTCGCATATCCCGAGCGGTTGGACCGAGGCGGTGATGTACGCCCGGGCGGGGCGTCACGGAAGCTCGGTGACCGGCGGCTACAGCCCGCGCCGGAGCGGCCGGCATGCGGGGCTGCCGAGCCCGCACGAGCACCTCATGGCGCTCGGGGAGATGCTGCGCGAGGAGCACGGCTGGGAGCCCGCGTCCCTGGAGATCCGGTGCCGGCCCACCGGCGAGTACCGGCTCGTCGCCTTCCATGACGCCATCACCCAAGTGACCGGGGACGGCGGCTTCCAGGTGGTCCTCGATCCCGAGTACGAGCTTCCGCAGCCCGGACTGCGCCAGGAGCCCGGCACCGCCGCCGCGGCGGGCGATCCCGAGTTGGCCGTGGCCCGCTTCCGCAGGTACCTGGAGCGGCGCGCCGAGATTCTGGGGCGGCCCGAGCAACTGCCCCCACCCGCCACCGAAGCCGCGATCCAGGCGGCCGAACAGCAGCTCGGCCACCGCATCCCCGCCGATCTGCGCGCGCTCTACCTGCTCGCGGACGGGGACCGTGATCACTATCTCTTCCCGGGCAACGCCTGGCTGTCAGTAGCAAGCATGGCGGGTGAGCATCTGGAGTGGGGCGCGGCCCAACGGCCCTGGTACGGCTGGGACCTGGAGTGGAACGCGGTCGTCCTGGACACCGTTCCGGCCGACACCGTACGGCGCTGCGGCGGCCACCCCGGGTGGCTGCGGTTCGGCAGCGGCGAGGACGGCAACTTCCTGGCCGTCGACATGGCTCCGGCCCGCGCCGGCCGCCCCGGTCAGGTCATCCGGACCGGCCGTGACTACGACGAGGGTCCCGTGTACGTCACCGACTCGGTCACCTCACTGCTCGGCCGCTGTCTGGAACTGCTGGAGCAGGGCGCGTACTCGGTGCACGGCGAGCACCTGTATCTGGAGGAGCCCGGCGCCGAACACGAGACCCAGGAGATCATCGGCGGCAATGTGCCCGAGGAGGTGCCGCCGACCCTCCAGGCCCTGCACGTCAACGACGTCACCGGACCGGTCGACCTCGCCCCGCTCACAGCCGCTCCACGGCTGCGCAAACTGCACCTCAACCGTGCCACCACCGCCGACATCACGCCGGTTCGAGAGTTGCCCGTCGAGTCGTTGCGGGTCGGCCTCGACGGCGGCGATCTGAGCCCGCTCGCCGGCCATGCCCACCTGGCCTCGCTCGGCCTCACCACCACCGCCCCGGTCGACCTCGCGCCCCTGCGCACGGCGCCCCAGCTGCGCGGCCTCGACCTCTCCGGGGCCGAGAGAGCGGACGTGGCCGTCCTCGCCGAGCTGCCGTCCCTTCGCTACCTCGCCCTCACCCTGGATCAGTGGAGCGCCCTGCTGGACAAGGCCGGAGCGCCTCCCGCCCTGGCGGCCGCCCGCCTGGCCGGCGAGGAGGTCACGCTCGACGACGCCCTCGCCTGGGCCGCCCGCCTCGGCCTGGACACCGACGGAGCGCTGCGCCTGGCGGGTTCACTCCGCGAGTGAGCGCGGGCCTCACTCCTCGCCGTGCACGATCCGGTGCAGGGCGGCAGCCGTCCGGCTGAATCCGTCGTCGCCGAGGAGCTCGCGCAGTTCGGTGTTGAAGCGGTCGATCTCGGGACGCGCCGCGTCCAATGCGACGGCTCCGGCGTCCGTCAACTCCAGGACCACGGCCCGGTGTTCGCTCGGGTGCGCGCCCTTGGCCAGCAGTCCTGCCGTGGTCAGCCGGGTGACCAGGCCGGTGACGGCCGACTCGCGCAGACCGAGGGTGCGGGCGAGCTGCTGCTGGGTGATGCCCGGCCGGTCCTCGACGGCGAACAGCGCGCCGAGCTGGACGGTGGTGATCCCGGCGGCCGTCACACAGCGCCGGTCGGCGGCGGTGCGCAACTGGTGCGCCGCCCGCTGAAGCAGGAAGTACAGGCGCTGATCCGGCTCGGACATGGGCCGATCTTGACAGAGGCGGCCGACTCGCGCCACTCTCAGTTCACTAGTGAAGTGAGGTTCGACGTGAACAAGACCCCGGATCTGGACCAGGCCCGGCAGGTCCTGGCGGCGCAGCCCTTCAGCGCGCTGCTCGGCACCCGGCTGACCGCCTTCGGCGACGGCGAGGCCGTCCTCGAACTGGACATCCGCGAGGAGCTGCTCCAGCAGCACGGCACCGTGCACGGCGGTGTCCTCGGCTACGCGGCGGACAACGCGCTGACCTTCGCCGCGGGCACCGTGGCCGGCGCGCAGCTGATCACGGCCGGTTTCACCATCGACTATCTGCGCCCGGCCAAGGGCGACGTCCTGCGGGCACATGCTCAGGTCGTCCGTGCGGGCCGTACCCGGGTCGTCGTCCGCTGCGACCTGACCACCGTCACGGGCGACGGCGACGCGACCCTGTGCGCGGTGGCCCAGGGCAGCATCGCGGTCCAGCAGGCGGCCTGAGCCGACCGCCCCTCAGAAGTCGACCGGGTCCCGGACGATCGGGCAGG
This sequence comes from Streptomyces davaonensis JCM 4913, assembly GCF_000349325.1. Classification (GTDB taxonomy): domain Bacteria; phylum Actinomycetota; class Actinomycetes; order Streptomycetales; family Streptomycetaceae; genus Streptomyces; species Streptomyces davaonensis. The sequence continues at coordinate 9,161,107 of NC_020504.1, read as the reverse complement.
TCATGCAGTGCCCGCCGCCCCGCCCGCGGCCCAGTTCGGCGCCGACGATCGTGATGACCTCGACCCCGGCCCTGCGCAGCAGGGTGTTGGTCTGGGTGTTGCGGTCGTAGGTGAACACCACCCCGGGTTCCAGGGCGACCGCGTTGTTGCCGCTGTCCCACTGCTGGCGTTCGGAGGCGTAGACATCGCCGCCGGTCTCCACGACCCGCAGCTTCGGCAGGCCGAGCGCCTTGGCGACGACCTCGACGAAGGACGCCGGGGCCTCGTCGACGAGTTCGAGGCCGGGGGATCTGTCGCTGGGCCGCAGGGAGAAGGTGTGGACGCCGTCCATGATGGCCGGGTACAGGGTGACCAGATCCCGGTCGGCGAAGGTGAACACGGTGTCCAGGTGCATGGCCGAGCGCAGCCGTGGCATTCCGGCGACGACGACGTGCTCGGCGGTACCGGCCTCGAACAGGGCCTTCGCGACCTGGGTGATGGCCTGCCGCGAGGTGCGCTCGCTCATTCCCATCAGGACGACGCCCTTGCCCACCGGCATGATGTCGCCGCCCTCGAACGTGGCCTGTCCCCAGTCGAGTTCGGGGTCGCCCCACCACACGGTGGAGCCCGCGTAGTCGGGGTGGAAGGTGTACACGGCCTTCATCAGGAGGGTCTCGTCGTGCCGGGCGGGCCAGTACAGCGGGTTGAGGGTGAGGCCGCCGTAGAGCCAGCAGGTGGTGTCGCGGGTGTAGAGGGTGTTGGGCAGCGGCGGCATCAGGTACTCGCGTACGCCCGTCGACTCGCGGGCCAGCGCGAGGTAGCCGGAGCGGTAGTCCTCGGGCAGGTCGCCGGTGGCCAGGCCGCCGATCAAGTACCGGGCCAGCTCGGCCGGTTCCAGGGACTCCAGATAGGCGCGGGTGCCGTCGACGAGGCCGAGGCCGACCTCGTTGGGCACGATCTTGCGGTCCAGGAGCCAGTCCCGGGCGCCCGGGACCGCCATCGTCCGCGCCAGCAGGTCGTGCAGCTCCACCACGTCGACACCCCGCTCGCGCAGCTTGTCGACGAAGTCGGCGTGGTCGCGCTGGGCGTTCTCGACCCACATCACATCGTCGAAGAGCAGGTCGTCGGAGTTGGTCGGGGTGAGCCGGCGATGAGCCAGACCCGGTGCGCAGACCAGCACCTTGCGCAGCCGCCCGACCTCGGAGTGGACGCCGTACACGGGAGGGGTTTGCTGACTGGTCACGGTGCACCTTTCCGGGGGTTCACAGGCTGATCCAGCCCAGCGCCAGGGCCACGACGCCGAGCACCGCTCCGGCCACCGACACGCTCAGGACGACGCGTTCACGCGGGGCGAACAGCTGTCTTCCCTGCTCTCGGCGGGCCATCACGAACAGCACCGTGGCGGGCGCGTAGACGATCAAGGAGACGAGGAGGTACTTCAGGCCCGCGGCGTAGATGAGGAACGCGGTGTAGACGGTGGCGAGCGCGGCGACGCCCAGTTCCCTGGACCGCTCCCGGTCCCCGGCCGCCGCGATCTTCAGGGCGAAGGCGGCGGCGAGCAGGAACGGGATGAGGGTGAGCGCGCTGGTCAGATTGAGGGCGAAGTCGAAGGCATCGTCGGAGAAGAGCGTGACGACCAGGACGATCTGAGTCAGCGCCGTGCTCATCACCAGCGCGTTCATGGGGACGTCGGCGGGCGTGGACCGCTTGAGGAAGCGGGGCATGTCGTCGTCCTTGGCGGCCACGAACAGCACCTCGGCCGCCATCAGCGTCCAGGCGAGATACGCGCCGAGGACGGAGACGATCAGACCGACGCTGACGAAGACCTGGCCCCAGGTGCCCACGGCGTGCTCCAGCACCTCCGCCATGGAGGGCTGGCGCAGCTCGGCGATCTCGCTCATCGGCATCAGGCCGTAGGACACGATGGTCACCGAGGCGAAGATCGCGAAGACGCTCAGGAATCCCAGCACGGTCGCCACGCCGACGTCCTTGCGGCGCCGTGCGTGCCGGGAGTAGACGCTGGCGCCCTCGACTCCGAGGAAGACGAAGACCGTGGCCAGCATCGTGCCCTTGACCTGCTGGAACAGGGAGCCCGCATAGTCGGCGCCGGCGAAGTTGTCGGCGAAGACGCTCGGCTCGAAGTAGAAGAGCGCGATCACCACGAAGACGATGATCGGCACCACCTTGGCGATGGTGACGATCCGGTTGATGGCCGCGGCCTCCTTCACCCCGCGGCTGATCAGCCAGAAGAACAGCCACAGCCCGACGGAGGAGAGCACCACGGCGAGCACGGTGTCGCCGTCGCCGAGCGCGGGTGCGATCGCCCCGATGGTGGACATGATCAGCACCCAGTACGTCACATTGCCCACGCAGGCGCTGGCCCAGTAGCCGAACGCCGAGAAGAAGCCCAGGTACTCGCCGAAACCGGCCTTGGCGTAGGCGTAGACACCGGCGTCGAGTTCGGGGCGGCGCACCGCGAGCGTCTGGAAGACGAACGCGAGCATCAGCATGCCGGTACCGGCCACCGCCCAGGCGATCAGGGCGCCGACGACACCGGTCTCCTGCGCGAACCGGCGGGGCAGGGAGAAGACACCGGCGCCGACCATAGAGCCGACCACCATCATGGCGAGTGTCGGCAGGCTGAGCTTGGCGGTGCGGGACTCCTGGGCCTTGGTCTCGACCTCGGGCATGGACGTCCTCGGCGGGTCAGGCACCGCCGCAGGTCGGCGACGCGGAGACGCCATCCGGCGACCCGTGCGAGATTATCAACGAAATGTCTTCAATGCCCGCCCGATTCGCCCCCGATGCCCGATCGGCGAAACAGTCCTATCGTGCTGTCATGGAGCATGCACTGAGTCCCGCCACGCTCGCCGAGCTGCGCCGCCCGCGCCCGTATCCCGCGGTGTCCGTCCTGACCCCGACACACCGCAGGGAGCCCGAGAAGACCCAGGACCCGGTCCGGCTGCGCAATGTCGTGGCCGACGCCAAGAAGCAACTGGAGGCGGATCCCGCGGTCAGCCGGGAGCGCCGGATCGATGTCGTCCGGCAGCTGGAGGAAGCGCTCACCGAGGTGGATCTGGCGCACGCCGAGGACGGCCTGGTGATCTTCGCCGCACCGGGTGAGCACCAGGTGTGGTCACTGGCCCGCACGGTCCCCGAACGCGTGGTCCTCTCCGACACCTTCCTCACCCGCAACCTGGTCTCGGCGCAGGCCGCCGAGCGTCCGTTCTGGGTGCTGTCGGTCTCCGCCGACCGCGTCACGCTGTGGAACGGCGGCGGCGACCGGGTCGCCGAGGAACAGATCGGCGGCTTCCCGCTGACCCGGACCCTGGACAACTTCGACGCCGAGCACCAGGAGCGGATCGGCGACCGGCCGAGCACCTTCCGCGACGAGGCCACCCGGCACTTCCTGCGGGAGGCCGACACCGCGATCGGGAAACTGCTGCGCGAGGATCCGCGCCCGCTCTACGTCACCGGCGAGACGGCGGCCCTGTCGCTGCTGGACGAGGTCGGCAGCGTCACGAACGACGCCGTCCACGTCCGCCACGGCGGTCTGTCGGACGCCAGCCCGGAGGCGGTGTGGCAGGCGGTGCGGCCGATGGTCGAGGCGGACGGCCGCAAGACCGTCGACACGGTCGCCCGGGAGCTGGAGACGGCCCGGGGCCGCAGGTCGTACGCAGCCGGTCTCGACGAGGTCTGGCAGAACGCCCGCGACGGCCGGGTGCGGCTGCTGGCGGTCGAGGAGAACTACCGCGCGACCGTCCGCGACAACGCCGGCGACCATCTGATCCCGGCGACGAGCGGTGATCTCGACGCCCGCGAGGACATCGTGGACGAGATCGTCGAGCAGTGCCTGGAGACCGGCGCCGACGTCCGCTTCGTACCGGACGGCACACTGGGCGACGCGACCGGTATCGCGGGCATCCTGCGGTACTGAGCCGCGCCCGTCAGACGCTTCCGAAGAGCGCGCTCAGCCCCTCGTCGACGGCCGACCCGACATCCTCCTGGCCGACCGCGACGACGGCATGGCTGCGCATCAGGAAACGGCGCAGGGCGGAGCTGTCGAACCGCAACAGGGCCAGCCCGTACGGCGAGTGGAACTCCAGCACCGTGCGGGCCCGGCCGCACGGCCAGATGTGCACGTCCCCGTCCCCGGCCGGTCCGCGCAGCCCCTCCGCCAGCAGCGACCGGGCGAAGGTCCAGGTGACGCACTCCCCGTCCAGGGAGACCTCGGCCGGAAACTCGATGTGCACGGCCAGCGGATCGGCCGAGCTGTAGCGGAGCGTGGCGGACGCGGGCAGTTCCTGCTCATCGGCGGTGATCAGACGAGCACGGGCTGGCTGCTCCAAGGTGATGTCCATAGCTGTCTCCCCCGTGGTCGATACTGCGGTCGGCCAGGAGTGGCCGGCACGTCTTTAAGGACCTCTCAGACTCCGCTCGCATTACACCGGAGCCGGAATTTCTCACGTGACCTGCGTCACGAACAGAAGGGGTATTTCGCCTCCGACTTGAGCGAACCCACCCGAAGTCTCCTCGGGGAGCGAGAGAGTATCCGAACGCACTGTCGTCGAACACAGGCGTGGGCCCCCGATCGTCGCCCGGCCGCAGCCTCAAATCACGTACGCGGCCTACGACTTGACCGCCCGGCGACGTACACCATTCGCCCCGCACGACCCGCCCGTGAAGACTGTGGCATATACCAGAAGCACCACCGTATCGTGTGTTGCCAAATCCCTTACAGCGCGTCGCGGCCTGTGCAACAGTCGTAACGGTCCCTCCGTCATCTTCGTCGTACCGTTCCCTTCACCGGAGTGCGTCATGCCGTCCCATCTCTCCGCGGACCGCCCAGCCGCCCAGCCGCCCGGACGCGGCTCGGTCGACGCCCTGATATCGCAGGCGCGCCGGCTCAAGGGCGAGATGGACGCCGTACGGCGGGACACGCCGAGTGACGGTTCGGACCCGCAGGAGCGCTGGCAGCGCGCGCTGTGCGATCTCGCGCTGACCCAACTCGACGACCTCGATGCCCACTTGGCCCAGCTGCGGGAGGGACCGCCGCCGGTGCCCACCGCACCGGCGACGCCCGCCGCCGAGTCCGTACCGCCCGCCCCGGGCGGCTCACTGCTCAGCCGGGTCGGCAGCGCGGAGTGGAACCTCCTCACGGACGAGGCGAGTTGGTCCGGCGAGCTCTACCAGATCCTGGGCCGGGACCCCGCCGCTCCCCCGCTCACCCTCGACGAACTGCCCTCCCTGGTACTCGACGAGGACCGTCCGAGGCTGACGGCGATGGTCACCGACTGCCTCGTCGACGCCAAGCCGATCGACGGGGAGTTCCGCGTCGTCCGCCCCGGCGGCGAGGTGCGCACCGTCCACATGATGGGCGAGCCCGTGCTCGGTACCGACGGCAGCACCGCCGCCATGTGGGCCGTGCTGCGGGACGTCAGCGAACTGCGCCGCAGCCAGCGTGCGGTGAGCGAGACCCGTGACTCGCTCCAGCGCCAGCGGCACCGGGCGCACACCGAGCACCGGCTGGCGGTCGAGCTGCACGAGGCCGTGCTGCCGCCGTGGCGCGGCGCCCTGCGGCTCCCGCACCAGGGCCCGCGGACTCTGGACCTGGCCGCCCACCACCTGCCCTCCGCGATCGGCTCCCAGATCGGCGGCGACTGGTACGACGCCCTCGAACTCCCCGGCGGCGAGACGCTGCTCAGCGTCGGCGACCTCACCGGACAGGGCGTCGCCGTGGCCTCGGGCATGGCGACCCTGCTGGGTGCCGTACGCGGAATGGCGATGGCCGGCACCGAACCGGGGCAGCTGATGTCCTGGCTCAACCAGCTGCTCGACGCCACCGTGCAACCCGCCCTCGGCAGCGCGGTCTGCTGCCGCTACCGGCCCGATACTCGCGCCCTGGTCTGGGCACAGGCAGGACACCCCGCCCCGCTGCTGTTCCGCAACGGGACGGGGTGCCGTTTGCGGTCACCGAACGGCGTCCTGCTGGGCGCGACGGCCGGTGCCGCCTACGATCAGGCCGAAGTGACCCTGGAGACCGGAGATCTGCTCCTCCTGCACACCGACGCACTGGTGTCCGGGCACAGCGACACCGATCCGGTGAACCGTCTCCTCGACCTGGCCCCGCGCTTCGACGCGGCGCACACCGCACAGGACTGCGTACGGATGGTCGTGGAGGAGTTCGGCGCGACCGAGCGCGAGCACGACGCCTGCGTGCTGATCGCCAGGGTGACGTCCTGATCCTTGTGCGGGATCCAGCGCACGGGCCCCCTATGCCCGTGCGGTGCTCCCGCCCTTTGCGGTCTTCGGCAGGGCCAGCTTGATCTCCTCCCGCAGTTCATGGATCTTCGGGTAGCTGGAGAACTCGGCGGTCAGCCGGTACATCTGGCGCAGCCGGTCCCAGGTGCGGTGGGAGGAGTTGGATCCCATCGACACCAGTGCCAGTCGCGCGTAGCGGTCGGCCTGTTCCGGGTCGTCGGCGATGAAGCAGGCGGAGGCCATGGACAGGAAGTCGAAGATCTTCGACCGCTGCCGCCCGTCGACCCGCAGCGCCAGGGCCTTCTCCGCGTAGTGCTGGGCGTGCGCGGCCGCGGTGGGCTCGAACTCCGCCAGCGTGCGGTAGGCCAGGGCCTGCATGCCGTACAGGTCCTCCTCCTTGAAGGTCTGCATCCAGCTCGGGGGCGGTACGTCGCCCTTGTCGGAGACGAACAGGTCCTCCGCCTGTCCGAGGGTGCGGCGCATCGCCTGGCCCTTGCCCATGGAAGCCTGCGCCCAGGCCTCGATGGTGTAGAGCATCGCCCGGGTCCGCGGCAGCACTTCGACGCCGGAGCCGGACTGGGCGAGCTTCATCAGGTCCAGTGCGTCGTCGGGCCGGCCGAGGTGCACCATCTGGCGAGCCGCTCGGGAGAGCGCCTCCCCGGCGCGGGGCCGGTCGCCGCCCTCACGGGCCGCGTGGGCGGCGATGACGAAGTACTTCTGGGCCGTGGGCTCCAGGCCGACGTCGTGCGACATCCAGCCCGCGAGTACGGCGAGATTGGCGGCGACGCCCCACAGGCGCCGCTGGAGGTGTTCGGGGTGCCGGTAGGCGAGCATGCCGCCCACTTCGTTGAGCTGTCCCACCACCGCCTTGCGTTGCAGCCCGCCACCGCGGGCCGCGTCCCAGGCGCGGAACACCTCCACCGAGCGCTCCAGTTCCTCGATCTCCTGCGACCCGATGGGGGCGGCCTCGTAGCGGTCGAACCCAGCGGGGTCGGCGTGCAGGGGATCGTCGAGTCGGGGAGCGTCGGCCTTCAGAGTCGGATCGGTGTGCAGCCAGTCGTGCATGGCGCTGCTGAGTGCGGATCCCGCGGCGAGCGCGGCACCCGCGCCCACCAAGCCGCGTCGGTTGAGCATGAGGTCCATTCCCGTGAATTCGGTGAGGACCGCAGCTGTCCGTTCGGGCGCCCACGGCATGCCGTCGGGATGTTCCACGTTCCCGTCGCCCTGCCGTTTCCCCGCACGCCCGTGCCGGACCAGACCGAGGTCCTCGATGGTCACGACACGGCCGAGTCGCTCGGTGAACAGAGCCGCCAGCACCCGCGGCACCGGATCGCGCGGGATCTCTCCCATGTCGATCCAACGCCGCACCCGCGAGGTGTCGGTCGACAGCTGGGGGTGGCCCATGGCCGCCGCCTGCCGGTTGACCAGCCGCGCGAGTTCGCCCTTGGACCAGCCGGCCAGGCCGAACAGGTCCGCGAGGCGGGTGTTGGGTTGTCCGTTCACGTCAAGCCCCCAGGTTCTCGGCTGAGTTGACAGTAGCCCGGTGAGAGTTGCCGGGCGACTATTCGCCAGGGTTCGCCAGGGTGCGCCAGATGGTGTGCCACTGGGCAACGGGTGTCAGGTAGGAACGCGCCACCCCGACCCGGTCGCCGCTCTCCACAACGGGGCATTCCCCAGGGTGCACCGGGCGACCGGGCCGGGTAGGCGTTTGCGCTTGAGCAGGCATTGCAGGCACACGAAGGGATCTGTTTCGCCCATGTACGCAGCATCGTCCTCCGTGTCCGCCCCGCCCCGGACCCTGCACCCCCGCCCGGCGGGCAGCGGCCCCTACCTCGACCCCGCCCGCTCGGCGGCCCCCGCCCTCGGAGCGGGCCGGCCGCGGCGTGCCGCGGGGATCGGCACCCAACCGCTCAGCGGGAGACTCGACTTGTCCGGCCCTCAGGGCGCCCAGCTGCGTACGGCCATCGCGTCGGTGCACCGGATCTGCCCGGAGTTCGCCCCGGTCCAGGTGCTGCGGCGCAGCGGGCGGTCCGTGCTCCTCGTGGGGACGACCGGACGCAGCACGGCGGTCGCCAAGTGTTTACTGGACCACTCCCCCGTCTGGGCGGAGCGGATCCGGCACGAAATAGCTGCGTACCGCTCGTTCGTCCGGCACCGCCCTCCGGTGCGGGCGCCCCGGCTGATCGCGGCGGATCCGGACAACTGCACGCTGGTGATCGAGCGGATGCCGGGACGGGTCGCGGCACTTCACCGGCACCCGACCGAGGCCCCGCCCCGCGCGGACGTCAGGGCGGCGCTGGCGGCGATCTGCCGGCTGAACGCCTGGCGGCCGCCCGCGGGCACCTTCGACGCGCCGCTGGACTATCCGGCGCGCATCTCCCGCTATCACGAGCTGGGGCTGCTCACCGACCGGGACATGGGCGACCTCCAGAAGCTGCTGCACGGCATCGCGCACTCGGCGGGCCGGCAGGGCATGGGCCAGTTCTGCCACGGCGAGGCACTGCTGTCGAACATCCTTCTCTCACCGGCCGGTCCAGTGCTGGTGGACTGGGAGCACGCAGGCTGGTACCTGCCGGGATACGACCTGGCCACCCTGTGGTCGATCCTGGGGGACGCACCGGCCGCGCGTCGACAGATCAGCCAGATCGCCCAGTCGTCGGGCCCGGCCGCACGGGACGCGTTCCTGGTGAACCTGATGCTCGTCCTGACCCGGGATATCCGTACCTACGAGACGGCCGTGCAGCGTTCCATGCACGACACGGCCCCGGCGGCACCGGGCACGGCCCACCCGGGTGCTGCGCCGTCCGGCGAGGAACAGCGCCTGCTGCTCAGGCGGCTGCACGACGACTGCCAGCTGGCCCGCCGGGCCGTGCGCGCCGCGGTCGGTACTCGCTGACGGGGACGGTGGTCCGCGGTGCGCCCTGAACAGCGGCGCACCGCGGATCTTCGTATGCGCGGCCCCGCACATGTCCGGTTGCATCCCGTCCCGTTCGACTTCGACAGGTATACGCCTCTGACGCCCCGCAGGCCCGGAAGGCGTCATCGCGAAACTCCCGGGAACCCCGGTTGACAAGGGAATTCACCAGTCCCTGGGCATGATTGACGGATCGTCGGCAGGCCGGTACCACGGACGCAATGCCCGGCCCCGCACGGCTCATCGCGCCCGACCGTCCCAGGAGGCTGCTTTGCGACGATCCGTCACCGCCCTGAAGAGAGCAGCGAAGAGAGCCGCCGGTCCGGTGGCCTCCGCCGCCCTGACACTCCCACTGCTCGGCGCGGCCCCTTCTTCCCCGACCCAGTCGTCCGCACAGGCCCTCCAGTCTGCCTTCTCCTCGGCCGCCGCCGAGTACGGCGTGCCGCGCAGTGTGCTGCTGGGCGTCTCCTATCTCCAGTCCCGCTGGGACGCGCACGCCGGAGCGCCGAGTGTGACCGGCGGCTACGGCCCGATGCATCTGACCGACGCCCGCACCGCGCTCGCCGGGGCGGCCCATCACAGCGAGGGCGCGGAGGACGCCCGCGGTGACCAGGCCCGCGCGGCGCTGGTCCCCGAGGAGCGGATCCCGGACACCAAGGATCTTCCGGCGCGGCTGCGAACGCTGCCGAGGGCCGCGGAACTGACCGGGCAGAGCCCGCAGCGGCTGCGTACCGACCCGGCGGCCAATGTGGCGGGCGGTGCCGCGCTGCTCGCGGCCGCGCAGCGGGAACTGGGCGAGCCGATGAGCGCGGACCCCGCGGACTGGTACGGCGCGGTGGCGCTGTTCTCGGGCGCCGACGACCGGGCGACCGCGGCGGCGTACGCCAACGACGTCTACGAGGTCATGCGGACCGGCGGCGAGCGGTTCACCGACGCCGGGCAGCGGGTCGTCCTGGCGGCGCAGCCGGAGCTGGCGGCCGACACCGGCACCCTGGCGGGCGCGAGGCTGCGTGCTGCCGCCGCCGGGGAGACGGAGTGCCCCGCGTCGGTGTCCTGCGAGTGGATCCCGGCGCCGTACGAGGAGTTCGGGGACGGTGACTACGGCAACCACGATCTGGGGAACCGGCCGGAGTCCCAGAGCATCGAGTACATCGTCGTCCACGACACCGAGGGCGCCTGGGAGGGTGTCCTCGACCTCGTGCAGGACCCGACGTACGTGTCCTGGAACTACTCCCTGCGCTCCACGGACGGCCACATCGCCCAGCACCTGAAGGCGAAGGACGTGGGCTGGCACGCGGGCAACTGGTACGTCAACGCCAAGTCGATCGGCCTGGAGCACGAGGGGTTCCTGGCGAACCCGGACGCCTGGTACACGGAGGCCATGTACCGCTCCTCGGCCCGGCTGGTGAAGTACCTGGCGCGCACCTACGGCATCCCGCTGGACCGGCAGCACATCCTCGGCCATGACACGGTGCCGGGCCCGACCACCGCGACGGTCCGGACGATGCACACCGACCCGGGCCCGTACTGGGACTGGGCGCACTACTTCGACCTGCTGGACCGCCCGTTCGAGCCGACCGCCGGCAAGAAGGGCGGCGTCGTGACGATCCGCCCGGACTACGCCGAGCACCAGCCCGAGTACACGGGCTGCGCGACCGCGGGCAGCCCCTGCCCGGCCCATGGTTCGAGCGCGGTACGGCTGTACTCCGGGCCCGGGACGTCGTACCCGCTGATCAAGGACATCGGCCTCGGGACGACCCCGTCCATCGGCGTGAACGACCTGTCGTCCCGGGTGTCCACCGGGCAGCAGTACGCGGTCGCGGGGCGGGACGGGGACTGGACGGCGATCTGGTACCTGGGGCAGAAGGCCTGGTTCCACAACCCGGCGAAGAAGCCGACGGCCGTGAACGCGACCGGGCTGGTGGTGACGGCGAAGGACGGCCTGGAGAGTGTCCCGGTGTACGGGCGGGCCTACCCGGAGGCATCCGCCTATCCGGCGGGGGTGCCCGCACAGCCGGTGTCGCCGCTGCCGTACCGGCTGCCGCAGGGGCAGAAGTACGTGGTCGGGGACAAGGTGCCCGGGCAGTACTACTACGCGGTGACCTTCGATACGGCCTCGCACCGGGTGGTGACCGGAAAGGACCTGTACTACGAGATCCAGTACGGCCACCGGGTGGGCTTCGTCCGGGCCGCGGACGTGACGGTCGTGCCCGCGGCCGGGTAGCCGCCGCCTCAGCCCTGCTGGAACAGCTCCGCGGGGAGCGGCTTCAGCAGGGCGTACAGGTCGTCCGTGATGGGACGGTCCCAGGCGGCGATGGTCACCAGGACGTTGTCACTGCGGTCGAACTGCACGCAGGAGATGCGGCCCTCGGAGAGCTTCAGGCGGCGCACGATCAGGAGGTTGTCGCCCTGCATCACCGGCACGTCCTCGGTGCCGACGACGGTGATCTCCTCATCGTTCTCCAGGGCCAGCAGCAGCTGGGCCACCTCGAAGGGGATCTCGCCCTCGGCGACGTCGCGGGCCGGGGAGCCCTCGGGCAGGTTGCCGATGATCATCGCGGGGCCGCGGCCGCCGAAGAGGTCGTAGCGGAGGAAGACTCCCTGGCAACTGCCGTCGGGGGCGGGGAGCAGGCCGGCGCCGAGATTGCCGGGCCAGTCGCCCGGATCCATGGCCAGGACGTCGAAGTCGGGCCCGGCGGGGGTGGCGCTGCGGCGGCGGAGGAACGACATGCCGCCATGCTACTTGGCCGTGCGCGTAACGGGGGTGCCGCCCTGTGCCGTCTGGCGGGTGCGGGTACGTCGTGGCTTGTCGCGCCCACGCGGCGGAACCGCACATCGACACAGCCCCGCGCCCCTAGGTGGGAGAAGTCCCCCTTACTCGTCACCTGACGTCGGTGGTACCACCGCGATCGGGCTTGCCGCGTGCAGCAGTACCGCGTGGCTCACCGAGCCCAGCATGCGGGTCGGTGCCAGGAGGCGGCGGCGGTAGCGGCCTACGACCAGCAGGTCGGCGTTCTTGGAGGCGGCGACCAAGTGGCCTGCCGCGTCGCCGGGGGCCACGTACGGTTCGGTGTTCACGTTCGGGTAGCGGGACTCGTGGGGGGCCAGGAAGCCCTCGGCCAGGGCTCGGGTTTCGTTCTCGATGGGCTCCTGTTCGATGGGTGGGGGCAGGATCGGGGCGGGGGCGGCCGCCCATACGTGGACCGGCCAGGCGTAGGCGGCCACGACCTGGAGGCGGGCGCCGCGGCGGGCGGCCTCGGCGAAGGCGAAGTCGAGGGTGGCGTCGTCGGGGCTGTCGACCTGGAGGCCGACCACGACTCTGGGACCGGGTGCGGTCGGCGGTGCGTCGTGGACCTCGCGTCCGGGCCGGGGTACCACCACGACGGGGCACTCGGCGTCGCGTGCGGCGGCCAGGCTGTTGGAGCCCAGCAGGAGGCTGGCGAAGCCGCCCCGGCCGCGCGAGCCGAGCACCAACAGCTGGGCTGTGGTGCCCAGTTCGGGGAGTACGGCGCTCGGGGAGCCGTCCAGCGGGACGTACTCGGTCTCGGGCCCGTCCGGCACCTTGTCGAGGTGGGCGCGGGCCTGGTCGAGCACCGCGTCGTCGGCCCCTTCGGGCGGGCCCGCCACCAGCACATCGGGCTGCATCCAGGCCGCGTACTGTCGCACATGGACCACCCGCAGGGGCGCCTCGCGTCCGCGGGCGGTGGCGAGGGCCCAGTCCAGGGCCCGCAGACTGTCGTCCGAACCGTCGACCGCCGCGATCACCGGCAGGGTGCTCATGGGTTCCTCGCTTCCCGAAGACGACCGTCGCCCTCCCCGGGTCAGCCTGGCTCAGGCCCCGGTTCCGGGAGGGTGCTGGAGGTCGCGTGTCCGGAAATACGGTCGGAACACCCCCGGTTCGGCCCGCCGGACCGGCTCCGGCGGGCGCGGTTCAGGTCAGGTCGAACTCCCCCTCGCGGGCGCCGGAGACGAAGGCGCCCCATTCGGCGGGTGTGAAGATCAGGGAAGGGCTCTCGGGGCGGCCGCTGTTGCGCATCGCGATGAAGCCCTCGACAAAGGCGATCTGGACGTCCCCCAGACCGCGGCTGCTTGAGTGCCACTCGGCGCTGCTGAGGTCCAGCTCCGGCTTGTCCCAACCCATGAGCGGCTGCTGCTGGATGGTGCTCTCGGCCACGTCCGTGCTCCTCCCGGTTCGTCGTCCGCGGCCAGCCTAGCTTTCGGTCCGGGGCGCCGACAGGCCACGTGAGGGGGACCTTTGCCGAGCGCTCTCAGGAGTCGGGGGGCTCGGCGCCGACGAGCCACATGGAGAAGAACTGCGATCCGCCGCCGTAGGCGTGTCCGAGGGCCCGGCGGGCGCCCGCCACCTGGTGTTCCCCGGCCTGTCCGCGCACCTGGAGGGCGGCCTCGGCGAACCGGATCATGCCGGAGGCGCCGATGGGGTTGGACGACAGGACCCCGCCCGACATGTTGACCGGCAGGTCCCCGTCCAGTTCGGTCACCCCGGACTCGGTGAGCTTCCAGCCCTCGCCCTCGGCGGCGAAGCCCAGGTTCTCCAGCCACATGGGCTCGTACCAGGAGAACGGCACGTACATCTCGACGGCGTCGATGTCCCGCCGCGGGTCGGCGATGCCGGCCTGCCGGTAGACGTCGGCGGCGCAGTCCTTGCCGGCCTGCGGGGAGACCGCGTCCTTCCCCGCGAAGAGGGTCGGCTCGCTGCGCATCGCGCCGCCGTGCATCCAGGCGGGCGGGCGGGGGGCGCGCGCGGCTCCGGCGCGGTCGGTGAGGACCATGGCGCAGGCGCCGTCGGAGGAGGGGCAGGTCTCGGAGTAGCGGATGGGGTCCCACAGCATGGGCGAGGACTGGACCTTCTCCAGGGTGATGTCGTGTTCGTGGAGATGGGCGTAGGGGTTCTTCAGGGCGTTGCGCCGGTCCTTGTAGGCGACGAGGGAGCCGACGGTGTCGGGGGCGCCGCTGCGCCGCATGTAGGCGCGGACGTGCGGGGCGAAGAAGCCGCCCGCTCCGGCGAGCAGGGGCTGCTGGAAGGGGATCGGCAGGGACAGGCCCCACATCGCGTTGGACTCGGACTGCTTCTCGAAGGCGCAGGTCAGTACGGTGCCGTGGACGCGGGAGGCGATGAGCCCGGCGGCGACGAGCGCGGTGGAGCCGCCTACCGAGCCCGCGGTGTGGACCCGCAGCATGGGTTTGCCGACCGCGCCGAGAGCGTCGGCCAGGTAGAGCTCGGGCATCATGACGCCCTCGAAGAAGTCGGGCGCCTTGCCGATGACGACGGCGTCGATGTCGGCCCAGGTCAGCCCGGCGTCGTCGAGGGCCCGCCGGGACGCCTCCCGCACGAGCCCGGCGAGGGACACGTCCCGGCGCGCCGCCACGTGCTTGGTCTGGCCGATCCCGACGACGGCCACGGGTTCCTTGCTCATCGCGGGTCCCCTTCCAGTACGGCGACCAGGTTCTGCTGAAGACAGGGGCCGGAGGTGGCGTGGCCGAGGGCTCGGTCGGAGTCGCCGCGGTGGATGCGGGCTGCGGCCTCGCCGATGCGGATCAGTCCGGCGGCCATGACGGGGTTGGCGGCGAGGGCGCCGCCGGAGGGGTTCACCCGCACGCGGTCGTCGAGGCGGAGCGACTTGCGCAGGACGACCTCCTGGGCGGTGAAGGGTGCGTGCAGTTCGGCGGTGTCGACGGGGCGGTCGAAGGCGCCCGCCTTCTCGGCGGCGAGTCGGGCCGAGGGCGAGTCGGTCAGGTCGCGGACGCCGAGGGAGTGGGCCTCGATGCGGTGGTCGATGCCGCGGATCCAGGCGGGGCGGGCGCACAGGTCCCGGGCGCGGTCACCGGCGGCGAGGATCACGGCGGCGGCGCCGTCGCCGATCGGCGGGCAGTCGCCGGTGCGCAGGGGGCGTACGAGATAGTCGCCGTGCGGTACCGGGCCTCGTAGCTGGGCGTGCGGTTTGTCGGTCGAGCGGCTGCGGGCGGCGATCGTCGCCAACTCTCGTTCGTCCGTCTCGCGCGCGTCGATGAGTGCCTGCGCCTGGAGGGCGGCCAGGGCGACGGAGTCGGGCCACAGGGGTGCCACGTAGTACGGGTCCAGCTGGCGGGTGAGCACGTCGCGCAGCGATCCCGGTGAGGACTTGCCGTAGGCGTAGACGAGGGCGGTGTCGGCGTCGCCGGTGAGGAGCTTGGTCCAGGCCTCGTACAGGGCCCAGGCGCCGTCCATCTCGACGTGCGACTCGGAGATCGGGGGCCAGGCGCCGACGCCGTCGAGGGCGAGGGTGAAGGAGAAGGCGCGGCCCGCCAGGTAGTCGCTGGAGCCGGAGCAGGTGAAGCCGATGTCGGCGGTCTTCAGGCCTGCGCGGTCGAGGACCTCGTGCAGGACCGGCATCAGCATCTCGACCTCGGAGAGGTGCTCGGTGGTGCGCCGGTGGTCGGTCTGGGCGAAGGCGACGACGGCGATGTCGCGGGTCACAGCAGCTCCCGGTAGGTGTCGTAGTCCGCGTCCGGTTCACCGGTGGGCCGGTAGTGGTCGGGGTAGCGGGCGCCCTCGGTCCACACCGGTTCCACCCTGAGGCCCATGCGGACCTGGTCGTAGGGGATGCCCGCGATCCGGCCGTGCAGGGCGAGACCGGCGCCGTCGAGGGCGATGTGGGCGTAGACGTAGGGGACTTCGATGTCGAGGTTCCTCGCCTTGATGTTGACGATGCAGAAGGTGGTGACCGTGCCGTGCGGGCCGACCTCGACCTGCTCGGAGGTGGCGACGCCGCAGGTGGGGCAGGCGCCCCGGGGTGGGACGTACACCTTTCGGCAGGACGGGCAGCGTTCGCCGACGTTGCGCTGTTCGGCGAGGGCGTTGAGGTAGGCGGTCTGGGCGCGGCCGGGTGTATAGGCGTAGTCGAGGCGGGCGGGGGCGACGATGCCGGTGACCGGGTCCTCGAACTCGCCGGTGTGGCCGCCGGGTTGGGCCTCCGGACCGTCGTACGGCTCGAAGCAGGCGATGTCGGTGATGGCGCCGGTGCGTTCCTCGGCCCAGCGGACGCGGACGCGCAGGCCGGTGTGCACGGCGTCGGGGCCGGGGACGTCGAGGGCGTGCAGGAGGGCGGTGTCGGCGCCGTCGAGGCGGACCAGGACCCAGGCGAAGGGGGTGTCCAGGGGCTGGCCGCGGCGGGGCTGGTGGTTCCAGGCCCAGGTGGTGACGGTGCCGGTGGGGGCCACCTCGACGAGGTCGCGGATCTCCTCGGCGGTGACCGGGTCGTACTCGACGGGCGGGACGAGGGTGCGGCCGTCGGTGGTGCGCACGCCGAGGAGGACTTGTTCGCGCAGTCCGGTGAGGAAGGCGCTCTGGACGGGCCCGAGGGAGCGGGTGAAGGGGAACTCGACGACGAGCGGGGCTTTGAGGACTTCGGGCATGCCGGTCTCCTTCAGTGGCGCCGGTAGTCGGGCGGGCGCTTCTCGGCGAAGGCGCGGGCGCCTTCCTTGGCGTCGGCGGTGTCGAAGATCGGCCAGCCGCGCTTGAGTTCGGCCGCGAGGCCCTCGGTCTCGGTCAGCTCGGCGGTCTCGTACACGGATGCCTTGACGGCCTCAACGGCGAGCGGGCCGCAGGCGTTGATCTGCTCGGCGATCTCCAGGGCCTTGGCGAGGGCGGTGCCGTCGGGCACGACATGGCCGATGAGGCCGATGTCGGCGGCCTCGCGGGCGCTGTAGGGGCGGCCGGTGAGGAGCATTTCCAGGGCGTGGGTGCGCGGGATCTGGCGTTGCAGCCGGACCGTGGAGCCGCCGATGGGGAACAGTCCGCGCCGGACCTCGAAGAGGCCGAAGGTCGCGCTCTGACCGGCGACGCGGATGTCGGTGCCCTGGAGGATCTCGGTACCGCCGGCCACGCAGTAGCCCTCGACGGCGGCGATCACCGGTTTGCGGGGGCGGTGATGGCGCAGCATGGCCTTCCAGTGCAGGTCCGGGTCGGCGGTGAGCCGGTCGCGGTACTGCTCACCCGCCATGCCCCGGCCCGCCAGGGCCTTGAGGTCCATGCCCGCGCAGAACGCGCCGCCCGCGCCGGTCAGCACGATCGAGCGGACCGAGTCGTCCTCGTCGGCCTCGGTCCAGCCGTCGTACAGGCCGACCAGCATGGACAGCGAGAGCGCGTTCTTGGCCTCGGGCCGGTTGAGTGTGAGCACGAGTGTGGCGCCCTCGCGCCGCACGGTGAGGTGTTCGGTTCCACCCATCGCCCGTCTCCCCTCTGGAGCGCTCGTGAGCCCTCATGAGCCCCCGTGAGAACGAGAACAGGTTGCAGGAGCCGCCCGAGCACTTCAAGAGTTTTCTGACAGACAGTCAGATTTGTTGTGCGCGGAGTCTTCACAGCCGAGCCGCCCTTTGCTCTGATGACCGGCAACCGAGGGGCGAGGTCAGGAGGAGCGGTGGAGTACAACCTTGCCGACCTGTTCGAGTCGGTCGTGGACGCGGTGCCGGACCGTGAGGCGCTGGTCTATCTCGACCACCCCGGCACGGGCGCGGAGCGCAGGCTGACGTACGCCGAGCTGGACGCGGCGGCCAACCGGATCGGCCACCATCTGCTGGACAGCGGGATCCGTCCCGGCGAGCACCTCGGGCTGCATCTGTACAACGGCGTCGAGTACCTCCAGACCGTGCTGGGCTGCCTGAAGGCGCGGATCGTGCCGGTGAACGTCAACTACCGGTATGTGGAAGAGGAGTTGGTCTACCTCTACCGGGACGCCGATCTGGTGGCGGTGGTCTTCGACGCCGAGTTCGCGGACCGGGTGGCGGCGGCGCGGCCACGGGCCGAGCGGCTGAGGCATCTGGTCCGGGTGGGGGCGGACGGGCCGCCCGGTCTGCCGTTCGCGCAGGCCGAGGCGGCCGGTTCGCCGGAGCGGGGGTTCCCGGCGCGCTCGGGCGACGACCAGTTCATCATCTACACCGGCGGCACGACCGGGATGCCCAAGGGGGTCATGTGGCGCCAGGAGGACCTGTTCTTCGCGGGGCTCGGGGGCGGGGCACCGACCGGTGAGCCGGTGAAGAAGCCCGAGGAGCTGGCCGAGCGGGTCGCGGCGGGCGGGTCCGGGATCACCTTCTTCCCCGCTCCCCCGCTGATGCACGGCACCTCCACCCTGACCGCGTTCATCGGCTTCAACTTCGGCCAACGCGTGGTGCTGCACCGCAAGTTCGTGCCCGAGGAAGTGCTGCGGACGATCGAGAAGGAGAAGGTCTCCAGTATCTCGCTGGTCGGCGACGCGATGCTGAGGCCGCTCATCGACGCGCTCGGCGGGCCGATGAAGGGCACGGACTGCTCGTCGGTGTTCTCCGTGTCGTCGTCCGGGGCGATCATGTCGGAGACCGTGCGGCGGCAGTTCCTGGACCTCATGCCGCACGTCATGCTGCTCAACAACTTCGGCTCCTCCGAGTCCGGCTTCAACGGCACGGCCACCGATGACTCCGGCCCGCGGCGGGGCTTCCGGATCCGGGTCAACTCCCGTACGCAGGTGGTCGATCCGGCCACCCATGAGCCGGTCGGGGTCGGCGAGGTCGGCCGGGTCGCGCAGTGCGGGCACGTGCCGCTCGGCTACTACAACGACCCGGCCAAAACCGCCGAGACCTTCTTCGAGAAGGACGGCCGGCGCTGGGTGCTGCTCGGTGACATGGCGACCGTCGACAAGGCGGGTGTGGTGACCGTCCTCGGCCGCGGTTCGCAGTGCATCAACACCGGCGGCGAGAAGGTGTACCCGGAGGAGGTCGAGCAGGCCCTGAAGTCCCACCCCGATGTGTACGACGCCCTGGTCGCCGGGGTGCCGGACGCGAAGTGGGGCCACCATGTGGCGGCCGTGGTGCAACTCCGCGACGGCGCGGCGCCCCCCTCCCTGGACGACATCCAGGCGCACTGCCGCACGCACCTCGCGGGGTACAAGATCCCCCGCCAGCTGGTGCTCACGGAAGCCGTCCGCCGCTCACCCAGCGGAAAGGCGGACTACCGGTGGGCACGGGAGGTGGCCGCGGCGGCGGACGCCTAGGTCTCGACGGGCCGCGTGGTGCCGAAGCTGGGATTCTGGAGATTGAACAGTCACCAGAACCTGGCGGACGACGGTGGTGGTCGGTGTGGTCGCGATCGAACCGGGTGGACCCGGCGCGGCGGCCTCGGAGGTCGATCCGCTGGGCGCTCCGTATCTGCCGGGGCGGTTCACCGTCCCGGCGAGGCCCCCCACTTTTCTGCGCCGCAAGCGGCTGCACGATCATCTCGATCTGGGCCTGACCACGCCGCTGACCATGGTGAACGGGGCCGCGGGGGCGGGCAAGACGCTGCTGGTCGCCGATTGGGCCGACAGCCTCGACGACCCGGTTGCCTGGCTCACGGTCGACTCTGAGCTCACCCCTGGGCTGTTCTGGGCCTATCTGCTGCAAGCCCTGCGGTGCCAGGGTGTGCTCACACCCGCTGAGGTCGGCTCCCCGGCGGACGCGCAGCAGGTGGACGACAAGCTGCTGGCCCGGCTGGCGGTCGGGCTCGCCGCCCGTGAGCGGCCCGTGGTGGTCGTCCTGGACGGGTACCACCGGGTGACCGACCCCGCCATCACCGAGCAGGTGGAGTTCGTCCTCCAGAACGCCGGGCCCGGACTGCGCCTGGTCCTCGTCACCCGCACCGAGCCCCTGCTCCCGCTGCACCTCTACCGCGCGGCCGGCACGCTCACGGAGATCCGCAACGCCGAGCTGGCTTTCACCCCGAAGGAGACCAGGGGCCTGCTCGCCCTGCACGGTCTGGAGCTGTCCCTGGACGCCTCCCGGGCGCTGATGGAGCGGACCGAGGGCTGGGCCGCGGGCCTCAGGCTGTGCGCCCTGGCCGCGCAGGACGCCGACGACGCCGAGGTCTACCTCAAGGAGTTCGAGGCCGGGCAGAGCACGGTCGCCGACTATCTGCTGGGCGAGGTGCTCACCCGGCAGTCCTCCGAGACCCAGGACCTGCTGCTGCGGGTCAGCGTCCTGGACCGGTTCTCCCCGGGCCTGGCGAACACCCTCACCGGCCGCCGCGACGCCGGGCCGATTCTGGAGGGGCTGCGTCGCCGCAACGCCTTCGTGGAGTCGCTCGGGCACTCCCGGTACCGGCTGCACCCCCTGCTCGGGGAGATCCTCCGGTCCCACCTGGAGGTGACCCGGCCAGGGCTGCGCCCCCGGCTGCACCGCCGGGCGGCCCACTGGCTGCACCACTGCGGGTACCTCCCGGATGCCCTCGCGCACGGCGCCGCGGCAGGCGACTGGGAGTTCACCGCCGCCGCCCTGGTCGACGACCTGGCCATCGGGCAGCTCTTCACCGGACTGCGCGCCGAAGGCCTGGCCGGGCTGTTCTCCCGGATGACTCCCGAGACCACCAGCCCCGCCGCGGAGCTGATCCGTGCGGCCCGCGCGCTCCACCACCGCGACGTCGGCCGGGGCCTGGCCCATCTGCACCACGCCGAGCAGACCCTGGCCACCGAGGCGTCCGATCCCACGGCGGCCCAGCTCAGCTGCGCGCTGCTGGAGGCCCGTGCCGCCCGCCTCACCGGCGCCCCGGGGCGGGCGGAGAAGGCGGCCCGGTCGGCTCGGCACCTCCAGGACGACGTGCCCGCCGGGCTGCTGAAGCGGCATCCGGAGCTCAACGCCCTGCTGCTGACCGATCTGGGCACGACCCACCTGTGGGCCGGGCGGTTCGAGGAGGCGCGGGACGCCCTCGGCGCCGTGGTCGCCTCCCCCGCCGGTGCCGAGACGGCGCTGCCCCGGCAGGAGAGCCTCAGCCATCTCGCGCTGATGGACTACCTCGACGGCTGGCTGGACCGGGCCGAGCACAAGGCGCTCGCCGCGCTGACCGAGACCGAGCGATACGGACTGCCGCCGTCCTCGGGGTCGAGCGTGGGGCATCTGGTCCGGGCCGCCGTGGCCGTGGAGCGCGATG
This sequence comes from Streptomyces davaonensis JCM 4913, assembly GCF_000349325.1. GTDB lineage: Bacteria > Actinomycetota > Actinomycetes > Streptomycetales > Streptomycetaceae > Streptomyces > Streptomyces davaonensis. The sequence goes on along the minus strand of NC_020504.1, from coordinate 9,140,024 downwards.
AACTCGACGAGGCCCAGCGCCTGCTCGACGAGGCGGCCGCGTTCGGTCCCGCGGGACAGGACGACCCGGTGACCGCGGCGAGCCGGGCGCTCGCCACGGCCCGGCTGCGGCTGGCCCAGGGGGACACCGCCGCCGCGCTCGCCGCGACCGAGTCCCCCGTCACCGCCGACGTGGTCTGCCCCTGGGAGCGGGGCCGGGCCGCCGCCCTCGCCTGCGCCGCGCATCTCGCCGAGGGCCGACCCGAGACGGCAGCACGGGCCCTGCTCGCGGCCCCCGACGACCAGACCGCCTGTGCCGTGGAGGCCGCGCGGGCCCTGATCGCCGTAGGACATCCCGACGCGGCCCTCGAACTGCTCGACGCCGTGCCGTCCGACGGCGAGGCCGGTCCCGCGGTCACCGTGCCCGCCCTGCTGGTGCGCGCGCAGGCGCACGGCGAGGCCGGGGACCCGGCGGCGGCCCGGCGGGTCCTCAACCGGGCGCTCCTGGAGGCCCGCCGGGAACGGCTGCGCAGGCCCGTCCTGGAGGCCCGGCCCTGGATCCTGCGGATGCTGGGCACCGGGGCCCGGGAGCCGCTCGCCGAGGACTGGCTGCTGCGGGGCGCCGAGCCCGGCGCGATGGGGCCGCTGGTGGTGGAGGAGCTGAGCGCCCGGGAGCGCGATGTGCTGGTGCGGCTCGCACAGATGATGTCCACGGAGGAGATCGCGGCCGATCTCTATGTCTCCGTGAACACGGTCAAGACCCATCTCAAGGGCGTCTTCCGCAAGCTGGGCGTGAACCGGCGCACGGACGCGGTTCGGCGGGCGCGGGAGCTGGGCCTGCTGTGAACCGGGCCGGTCGCGGACGGCGGAGCCTCCCCCGCGGTGGGTGAGGCGCCCGGCGGTCGCACGGGGTGACATGGGTGGTGGCGGCCGTGTGCACGAGGTCGCCGCCCGGCCTCCCCCGCGAGCGTCCCGGGCCGATCCGGTGAGGTGACCGTGGCGCACTGGCGGGCTCTGATCGTGCTCGGGGCGGCCCAGTTCCTGATGGTGCTGGACACCTCCGTGATGAACGTGTCGATCAGCCAGCTGGTCGAGGACTTCGACACCGAGGTCACCGCCATCCAGGCGGTCATCACGCTGTACGCGCTGATGATGGCCGCGTTCATGGCCGTCGGCGCCAAGCTCGGCGACATCCTCGGCCGCCGCCGGCTGTTCCTGCTCGGACTGGTCGTCTACGCCACCGGCTCGGCGCTCACCTCGGTCGCTCCGACGGTGTGGGTGCTGGCGATCGGCTGGTCGGTCATCGAGGGGCTCGGCGCGGCCCTGGTGCTGCCGGCCATGGCCGCGCTGGTCGCCGAGTCCTACCGGGGACGCGACCGGGCCGTGGCCTACGGCGTCATCGGCGGACTGGCCGGCGCGGGCATCGCGGTCGGGCCGCTGCTCGGCGGCTGGGTGACGACGTATCTCACCTGGCGGCTGGTCTTCGCCGGGGAGGTCGTGGTCGTCGCGGCCATGCTGGTGGGCCACCGGGCGATCAAGGAGGTTCCCCGTACGGGTCCCCGGCCCCGGATGGACGGCGTCGGAGCGACCCTGTCCGCGACCGGTCTCGGCCTCGGGGTCCTCGGTGTGCTCCAGAGCGGGACCTGGGGCTGGGTCCAGCCGCGGAACCCGCCGTTCACGGTGTTCGGCTTCGCCCCGACCCTGTTTGTGATCGGCGCCTCGGCGCTCGTGCTGTACGCCTTCGTCTCCTGGGAGCGCCGACGGGTCGCCCGGCGCACGGATCCGCTGGTGCATCTGACGCTGCTGGAGCGCCCCGCTCTGCGGGCCGGGCTGCTGACGATGGTCAGCCAGAACCTCATCCTCCTGGGCCTGTTCTTCGCCATCCCGCTCTACCTCCAGGTCGTCCAGGGCTTCGACGCCTTCGAGACCGGGCTGCGGCTGCTGCCGGTCTCGGCCACGATGCTCGTCGCCTCTCTGGGCGCCTCCCGGTTCGCGCGCAATGTGCCGCCGCGCAGGCTGGTCAGGCTCTCGCTGGTGACCCTGGCGGCGGCCGTCGTGTGGCTGCTGGCCACCATCGACCCGGAGATCGACGACAGCCAGTTCGCCGGGGCCATGGCCCTGCTGGGCCTCGGCATGGGCCTGCTCGTCTCGCAACTGGGCAACGTCGTGCAGTCCAGCGCCACCGAGGAGGAGCGCAGCGAGGTCGGCGGGCTTCAGTACACCGCCCAGAACCTGGGCTCGGCCCTCGGTACCGCGCTGATCGGCTCCCTGCTCATCGGCGCGCTCGCCCAGTCCCTCACCACGCATGTCGAGGACGACCCGCGGCTGTCGCAGGAGGCCCAGGAGCGGACGAGCGTCGCCCTGGAGGCCGGGATCTCCTTCGTCCCCACCGACCAGGTGCGCACGGCGGCGGAGGAGGCCGGGCTGCCGCCGGCCGAGGTCGACGCCCTCGTGGACGACTACGCCTCGGCCCAGCTGAAGGGCCTCAAGGCGGCCATCCTCGCGGCCGGCGGTGTCACCCTGGCGACCTTCCTGGTCACCACCCGGCTGCCCACGCGCCCGGACACCACTCCGCCCGCAGGTGACCGCGGTCCCGGAACGGCGCCGTGAAGTCCGCGGAAGCCAAAGCGGCCCGTGCCGCGCGCCGCGCCGAGCGGCGGGCCCACGCCGACTACACCGGGGGCGTCTACGGATCGCTGCTCGCCGCCTCCGTGGTGCTCGGCGCCGGTTCGCTCGGCAACTTTCCCCGGGTGGAACTGGTCGTGCTGCTGGTGCTGACCGGCGTCGTCTTCTGGCTCGCGCATGTGCACGCCAAGCTGTTCGGTGAGCGGCTGGCGCGCCGCGCCCTGGACCGGCGCACGGTGCTGCTGGTGTGCCGCGAGGAGTGGCCGATCCTGCGCGCCGCCCTGCCTCCGGCGCTCGCCATCGCCGTGAGCCCGCTGCTGGGCCTGGATGTGCAGGGCGCCGTCTGGCTGGCGCTGTGTGTCGCCGTGGTGGGGCAGGTGGGCTGGTCGGTGCGGGCGGCGCAGCGGGTGGGCGCCTCCTGGCGGCTGGTGGTCGTCAGCGCCTCCATCAATCTGCTGCTCGGTCTGCTGATCGTCGGCGTCAAGCTGTTCGTGAAGCACTGATGCGCACTATCACCTCTGCCGGGTGAGGCCGCCGGACGGTGCGCCCTGGAGTATCGAAGGGCGGGGTGCCGTCCCCGCGCATCTTTCACCTCCGCCCGCGCACCACCTTCCGCGGGAGAACGCCCATGCGTTATGAGATCCGTGTCGACGGGCAGATGTCGGAGACACTCGCCAAGTCCTTCCCGGAACTGAGCCACGTGGTGATGGCCGGCCAGACCATCCTGTTCGGTCGCGTGCTCGACGAGGCCCACATCTACGGTCTCGTGGCCCGCTGCCAGTCCCTGGGGCTGCGCATCGTGGAGATGCGCCGCCGGCCCGAGTGAGCCCCGGGCCGGACGGTCGTGACACTGCCTCTCAAGCGGTACCGGCGTCTCAAGCGGTGCGAGCGGTGACCCTCCCGGAGCGGACGGCCGCACCAAGCGCCTCGAAGTCCCGCTCGTTCCGATCGGCATACAGCTGCGCGAACCCCGTCAGCGCTCGGTCGAAGCGGTCGCTGCCGCCGAGATAGGCGTCGATGGCGACGGGATCGCCTGACCGGGCGTGCGCGCGGGCCAGGGAGGCGCCGCACAGCCGGGCGAAGAGGTTCAGCAAGGGCGGGTCCATGGTCTCGGGGCGGGCGATGCCCTTCCAGTCCCGCAGCTGCCGTACGTAGAAGTCGCGCTCGCGGCCGTCGAGGCCCGTGACATGGGTCCAGCCCAGGAGGATGTCGCTGGTGGTCTGGATGAGCCGCTGCCCGTCGACCACGCGGCGGCCCTGGTTGTCGTAGTCGTCGCCGCCCGTGTGCGCGGCGAGCACCGAGCGCTGGGCCTCCTTGGCCTGGAGCAGGAGGGGATCGTCGTCGTCCCGGCCGAGCAGGAGCAGGATCCAGCAGCGGGTGCCGACGCTGCCGACGCCCACGACCTTGCGGGCCACGTCGACGAGCCGGTAGTGGCGCAGCAGGTGCTGGCGCTCGGCGGACAGGGTGTGCGTGTACTGGTCCAGGACGGTGGCGAGTTCCTTCTCCGTCTCGGCGGCACTGGTGTCGGTCAGGTCGGCGAGCGGGGTGATCAGCGGTGGGTCGGGGGCGATGCGCCGTCCCTCGGGGGTGTCCGCGGTGAGCTTGGCGAAGGCCTGCATGTGGGTGCGGGTGCGGGCCTTGGCCGTGGCCTGTGCGGTGCGCCGTCTGGCCTTCTTGTCCATGGACGAGGCCATCAGTGCCTGCATGGAGTCGGCGTCGTCCTGGGCGTACCAGATGTCCAGTGCGCGCATTCCGGCGAGCTCCCGCATCCGCAGCCGGTAGGCCCGTACGCACTCCCGCACGGCCTCGTCCTGTTCCGCGGTCGTGAAGCCGCTCGCCCGGGCGGAGATGGCGAAGCTGGCGGCCAGTCGCTTGACGTCCCACTCGAACGGCCCGGCAAGGGTCTCGTCGAAGTCGTTGATGTCGAAGACGAGATGCCGCTCCGGCGAGGCCAGCAGCCGGAAGTTCAGCAGATGGGCGTCGCCGCAGAGCTGGACCGTGAGCCCGGTGTCCGGGGTCGCGCCCAGATCCGCCGCCATGATCGCCGCCGCGCCGCGGTAGAAGCGGAACGGCGACTCCAGCATGCGGCCGTAGCGGAGGGGGACCAGTTCCGGCAGCCGGGTCGCCGACTGGGTCTCGATCACCTCGACCGGATCGAAGCGGCCGGAGCCGGGGTCGAACCGTCCCTGGGCCGAGCGGGGCACGCGGCTGCGCGCCTGCCTGCCGAAGGTCACCCGTTCGCCCGGCGTCAGGTGTACGGAGTACGCGCTCCGTTGGGTCATGGCAGGCCTCCTCGTCGGCTGCGTGTGCCGGGGCACTTCCCAGTCCACCCTCGCCGCCGCCCCGGCGCCGAGGATCACCCGTGACGGGTGATCCGGTGCGGTTCGGGGCGGGCGACGCTGGCCCGGTGGGAACTCCACACACCGCCCCCGCCGGTCCCGGCGGCGGCGTGTCCCGTCGGGGCGAGGAGGAGCCATGACCGAATCGCATGCCTCGGCACGGCCGGGGGCCGCGCCCGGGCAGCCCCCCGGCGGGACGGCCCGCGAGGACCCCGAGGACGTCCTCGGCCGGCTCGGCGGCTCCTGGACCTGGATGCTGGGATCGGCGCTCGCCACCCTGCTGCCGGGCATCCTGCTGCTGGTCTGGCCGGACGCCACCCTCCAGGTGGTCGCCGTGCTCTTCGGACTGTATCTGCTGGTCACGGGCGCGTTCCGGTTCGTGGCGGTCTTCGGCCAGGACCGGGGTGAGCGGGTGCCGGGGCTGCTGACCGCGGTGCTGTACGTGCTGGCCGGGGTGCTGTGCATGCGGAACCCGCTTCAGACCATCGCCGCCCTGTCGGTGATCGTCGGTGTGGTGTGGCTGGTCTCCGGGCTGCTGACCGCCTACGCGGCGCTCGCCGCGAAGGATCTGCCGCACCGGGGCGTCCTCTTCGGCGCGGCGCTCCTCGGCATCGTCGCGGGGATCGTGGTGCTGGCCCTGCCGAGCGAGTCGGCGGTGGCCCTGACCCGGCTGCTCGGCCTGTGGCTGGTGCTGCTCGGCCTGATGGAACTCGCGGTGGCCTTCGCCTGGCGTGCGGCGATCCGGCGGATCACCGCCTGAGCCGCCAGATCACCCCCGGAGGGTGAGGCCGCCCCCACCTTGCCGTGGGCACGCTCAAAACGGACAACGACAGTCGGGCCTGGGCCCGGACGGAGGCGACAACATGAGCACAGCGATGTACCTCGCGTACGACTTCCCGCTGCTGAGCACCTTCTGGGCGATGCTCTGGTTCTTCCTGTGGATCCTGTGGTTCATCCTGCTGTTCCGGATCATCGTGGACATCTTCCGCGACGACGCGCTGAGCGGCTGGGCCAAGGCCGGCTGGCTCGTCTTCGTCGTCGTGCTGCCCTTCCTGGGCGTGTTCGTCTACGTCATCGCACGGGGCAAGAACATGGGACGCCGGGAGATCGCGCAGGCCCGCGAGCAGCAGGAGGCCTTCGACTCCTACGTGCGTGAGACCGCCGGCGGCCGGCCCAGCAGCGCCGACGAGCTGACCAAGCTGTCGCGGCTCAAGGAGAGCGGCCACATCACGGAGGAAGAGTTCCAGCGGGCCAAGGCCCTGATCTTCACCGACTACGGCCCCGCGGGCGCCCGTAAGGAGGCGGCAGCATGACTGCGACACACAGCGCACCACCCCAAACCGCGAAGCAGGGCTGGGCCGAGGGCCTGACGGTCTTCGCCGCCGTGATGCTGATGATCGCCGGCATACTCGACATCACGCGCGGCATCATGGCGATCGCCGAGGACGATGTCTTCGTCAGCACCCCCAACTACGTCTTCGAGTTCGATCTGACCAGTTGGGGCTGGATCCATCTGATCCTGGGCGCGGTCGCCGTACTGGTCTCCCTCGGCCTGTTCAGCGAGCAGACCTGGGCGCGGGTGTCCGGGGTGGCGATCGCCGCCCTCGTGATCATCGCCAACTTCCTGTCCCTGCCGTACTACCCGGTGTGGTCGGTGGTGCTGATCGCGATATCGGCGCTGATCATCTGGGCCCTGTGCGTGCGGCGCGGCCCCAGTCCCGTCGACTGAGCCGACACGACCGCGGTGTCCCGCGGTGACCTGCCCCGTGCGCGCGTACCGTGTGCGTTCGACCGGCCCGGCACATGAACGCAAGTCGACGGCCGACCGTACGCATGATGACGGGACGTAGGGAAAGGGACCACGGGTGTCGCAAGTCACGGGCCAACTGCCGGACACCGAGACGGAGGAGACGGAGGGGACGAAGGAGGAGAGCCGGGCGGAGGACGCGCCTCAGCGCCCCGGACTGTTCGGATGGCGGCTACGCCATCCCCGGGCGGCCCGGGGCGTCACCGTGGCGACGACCGTGCTCGCCGGTGCCCTGGTGCTGTGCGCGCTGCTGCTGCCGAACCGCGTCGAACGGCTGTCGTTCGGCGCGTTCTTCCGGATCCCCGCCGAGGGTGTCCTCCTCGCGGGACTGCTCCTCTCGCTGCCCCCTCGGCCACGGCGGATCGTCGCGGTGGCGACCGGAGTCCTGCTCGGTCTGCTCTCCGTCCTGAAGTTCCTGGACATGGGCTTCTACCAGGTGCTGGCCCGCCCCTTCGACCTGGTCCTGGACTGGATCCTGCTGGACGACGCGGCGGAGTTCGTGCGGGAGTCGTTCGGGCGGACCGGGCAGGTCCTCGCCGTGGCGGGGGTGCTGGTGCTGCTGGTGGTCGTCCTCGTCGCGACGACGCTGGCGACCGTGCGGCTGACCGAACTCATGGTCCGGCACCGGCCGGTGGCCACCCGGACCACGCTGATCCTCGGCACCGCGTGGATCACCTGCGTCACGCTGGGCGTGCAGGTCACCGAGGTGCCGCTCGCCTCGAAGATCAACGCCGATTACGTCGACAACCGCGTCGAGCAGGTGCGGGCCGGGCTGCGGGACGCGGAGGTCTTCCGGAAGCAGGCCGCGGTCGACGCCTTCGCCGACACCCCGCCCGACCAGCTGCTCACCGGACTGCGCGGCAAGGACGTGCTGTTCACCTTCATCGAGAGCTACGGCCGGGTCGCGATCGACGATCCGGCGATGTCCCGGCAGATCGACTCGGTGCTCGACGAGGGCACCGGCAGGCTGAAGGCGGCCGGGTTCGCCTCGCGCAGCGGCTGGCTCAAGTCGCCGGTGACCGGCGCGGGCAGCTGGCTCGCCCACTCCACGTTCCTGTCCGGCCTGTGGATCAAGAACCAGCAGCGGTACCGGAGTCTGACCACCAGCGACCGCGCCACGCTGAACAGCTACTTCCGCAAGACCGGCGCCTGGCGCACGGTCGGCGTCGTGCCCGGGGTCCGCCGGGCCTGGCCGGAGGGCGAGTTCTTCGCCCTGGACCGCATCTACGACTCCGAGCATCTCGGCTACCACGGCCCCTACTTCAGCTGGACCCCGGTGCCGGACCAGTTCAGCCTGGAGGCCTTCGAGCGCCTTGAGCACGGCAAGAAGGACCGCGAGCCGATCATGGCCGAGATCATCCTGGCCTCCAGCCACAACCCCTGGGCGCCGGTCGCCCGCATGATCGACTGGGAGGACCTCGGCGACGGCTCGGTCTTCCACGGGATCAAGGAGGAGGGCAAGGACCCCAAGGAGGTCTGGAAGAACCCGGACGACGTCCGCGCCGAGTACGCCAACGCCATCGAGTACTCGCTGCGCAGCCTCGTCGAGTACGTCGAGCGCTACGGCGACGACGACACGGTCCTGGTCTTCCTCGGCGACCACCAGCCGGTGCCGACGGTCACCGCGGGCAGCCGGAGCAAGGACGTCCCCGTCACCATCGTCGCCCGCGACCCGAAGGTCCTGGAGCGGGTCGAGGACTGGGGCTGGACGGACGGCCTGAAACCGGCGAAGGACGCGCCTCAGTGGCCGATGGACAAGTTCCGGGACCGGTTCATGACGGCGTACGGCCCGGACGGCGGCTGAGGCCGGCGTCGAGGAACCCGGCCACCCGGCGCACGAACCACTCCGGGTCGTCCAGCCAGGGGAAGTGCCCGGCTCCGGGCTGGACCGCGAGTTCGGCGTTCGGGAGGAACTCCGTGATGCGGCGGGCCAGTTCGGGGTTCGGGGCGCCGTCGGCCTCGCCCGCGAGGACCAGGACGGGGGCGGTCAGCAGGGCCAGGGCGGCGCTGGTCGCGGGTGGGTCGTAGGCACCCTCGGAGCCGAACACGCCCGCGGCCTCGTCGTTGAACTCCTGGTCCGCGAGGGCGTCGTGCCGTTGGGCCGCGGTGTCCCAGCGGCCGTAGAAGAACGGGGAGATCTCCGGGCCGGCCTCGCCGGTGCCCGCGAGCCAGGACTCCAGCGCCGGGAACGCCTCCTCGAACCAGGGCTGGTCCTTGCGGAGCCGGGCGGCGGCCAGGCGGTCCTCGGGGGCCGCGGGGATGCCCAGCGCCCACGGGTTGGCGGTGACCAGGACCAGGCGCCGGATGCGTTCCGGGTACCGGGCGGCGTAGAGCAGGGCGAGGCTGCCGCCCGCGGAGTGGGCCAGCAGGTCGATCCGGTCCAGGCCCAGGTGGGCCCGGAGCGCCTCCACATCGGCCACGAGCCGGTCGCAGCGGTACGTCCCCGGATCCGCCGGCACCGACGAATCGCCCGTGCCGCGCAGATCGAGCCGGATCACCCGGCGCCCGGCGTCCAGTCCGCCCAGGTTCCCGAGGTAGGAGGAGGCACGCATCGGCCCGCCGGGCACGACGAGCAGGGGCTCGCCCTCCCCGTGCTGGTGGTAGGCGAGTCGGGTTCCGTCGGCTGCTGTGAAGGTCGGCACGACCGTGATCCTAGGAGTCGGCGAACCGGTCCCGCAGCTCCCTTTTCAGGATCTTGCCACTGGCGTTGCGGGGCAGCGCGTCGACGAAGACGATCCGCTTGGGCGCCTTGAAGTGGGCGAGCTTCTCCCGTGTGTGGTCGATCAGTTCGGCCTCGGTGATCTCGCCGCGCGGGACGACGACGGCGGTGACGGCCTCGATCCAGCGTTCGTCGGGCAGCCCGACCACCGCGACCTCGGCGACGCCGTCGTGGGTGTACAGGGCGTCCTCGACCTGGCGCGAGGCGACCAGCACACCACCGGAGTTGATGACATCCTTGACCCGGTCCACGATCGTGAAGTAGCCGTGGGCGTCCCGCACCGCGAGGTCGCCGGAGCGGAACCAGCCGTCACGGAAGGCCTCGGCCGTTTCCTCGGGCTTGTCCCAGTAGCCCTCGCACAACTGCGGGGAGCGGTAGACGATTTCGCCGGGTGTGCCGTCGGGCACGTCCTTGCCGTCCTCGTCGACCACGCGTGCGTCGACGAACAGCACCGGGCGGCCGCAGGAGTCCATGCGGCCCTTGTGCTCGTCGGGGGCGAGGACGGTGGCGAGCGGGCCGATCTCGCTCTGTCCGAAGCAGTTGTAGAAGCCCAGCTCCGGCAGCCGTTCGCGGAGCCGCTCCAGCACGGGCACCGGCATGATCGAGGCGCCGTAGTACGCCTTGCGCAGCGCGCCGAGGTCGCGGGTGGCGAAGTCGGGGCGGTTGGCCAGGCCGATCCACACCGTGGGCGGTGCGAACAGGCTGTCCACGCGGCCCTCTTCGATCAGCTCGAAGAGCCGGTCGCCGTCGGGGGCGTCGAGGATGATGTTGGTCGCGCCGACCGCGAGATACGGCAGCAGGAAGACGTGCATCTGCGCGGAGTGGTACAGCGGCAGCGAGTGCACGGGCCGGTCGCCCGCGCTCAGGTCGAGGGCCGTGATCGCGCTCAGGTACTCGTGCACCAGCGCGCGGTGCGTCATCATCGCGCCCTTCGGCAGGGCCGTCGTGCCCGAGGTGTAGAGCAGTTGCACGAGGTCCTCGCCGCGCGGCTCGGGACCGTCGTACGCGGGTGCCGAGGCGAGCAGTTCCAGCAGTGAGCCGTCGGCGTCGCGCAGGGGCAACGTCCGTACGCCGCCGGGGAGCCGGTCCGCCAGGTCGGGGTCGGCGAGGACGAGCGAGCTGCCGGACTGGCCGACCAGGTAGGCCAGATCGTCGCCGGTGAGGTTCTGGTTGACCGGCACGTGCACCAGGCCGGCGCGGGCGCAGGCGAGGAAGCCGATCAGATAGGCGTCGGAGTTGTGGCCGTAGGAGCCGACCCGGTCGCCGGGGGCCAGCCCCTGGCCGAGCAGGACGCTCGCCGCGCGGGAGACGGCCTCGTCGAACTCCTCGTACGTCCAGGTCCGGTCGCGGTACTCGACCGCGACGCGTGCCGGGGTGCGCCGGGCGCTGCGCCGCAGCACCCCGTCAACCGTGCTGCCGTGTCCGGGCGTCATGACAGTTGATCCTCGGCCCCCGCCGAAGGGAGGTCAAGCATCGGCGATCGACATGTTCCACGGGCACATACCCGTTGGTACGCTCAACCGCCCCTTCCCCCAATGACGTTGGGAGGCTTGATGCGCATCCGCCCAAGACGGCTCGTCGTCGCGGCCGTCGCCCTGCTCACCGCCACCGCCACGCTGCCGGCGGCCGCGGCCGAGCGCCATGACCGCGACGAACATCCCTCGCACGGCGGCCTGTCGGCCGTGATCCGCTACACCGAGTACGGCATTCCGCACATCGTCGCCAAGGACTACGCGAACCTGGGCTTCGGCACCGGTTGGGCGCAGGCCGCCGATCAGGTGTGCACGCTCGCCGACGGTTTCCTGACCGTGAGCGGCGACCGCTCCCGGTTCTTCGGGCCCGACGCGGCCACCGACTTCTCGCTGTCCTCGGCGAGCCGCAACCTCTCCAGCGACCTGTACTTCCGCGGCGTACGGGAGGCGGGCACGGTGGAGAAGCTGCTCGCCGAACCGGCGCCGCGCGGGCCGAGCCGCCAGTCGAAGGAACTGATCCGCGGCTTCACGGCCGGGTACAACGCCTGGCTGAAGCAGAACCGGATCACCGACCCGGCGTGCAAGGGAGCCGCCTGGGTGCGCCCGGTCAGCACGCTCGACGTCGCCACCCGCGCCTACGCGCTCGCGGTACTGGGCGGCGAGGGCCGCGCGGTGGACGGCATCACGGCCGCGCAGCCGCCGACGACGGCCACGGCTGCCGCGGCGCCCGACGCTCAGGACTCCGCCCGCGCGGCGCGGGAGTTGCTCGCCGCGGACACCGCCGACATGGGCTCCAACGCCGTGGCCTTCGGCGGGACCACCACGGCCGACGGCCGCGGGCTGCTGCTGGGCAATCCGCACTACCCGTGGCAGGGCGGCCGCCGCTTCTGGCAGTCGCAGCAGACCATCCCCGGTGAGCTGAACGTCGCGGGCGGTTCGCTGCTCGGCAGCGCCACGGTGTCCATAGGCCACAACGCTCAGGTCGCCTGGAGCCACACGGTCGCGACGGGCATCACCCTCAACCTGCACCAGCTGACGCTGGACCCGGCGGATCCGACCGTGTATCTCGTCGACGGCAAGCCGGAGCGGATGACGAAGCGCACGGTCACCGTGGACGTGCGGGACGGCGCACCGGTGTCGCGGATGCAGTGGTGGACCCGGTACGGGCCGGTGGTCACCTCGCTCGGTGCCTCACTGCCGCTGCCGTGGACGGCCACGACGGCGTACGCGGTGAACGACCCCAACTCCCTGAACCTGCGCGCCTCCGACACCGCGCTCGGCTTCAGCAAGGCCCGCAGCACCGCGGAGGTGCTGGGCTCCCTCCGGCGCACCCAGGGCCTGCCGTGGGTGAACACGATCGCCGCGGACTCCTCCGGCCACACCCTGTTCACCCAGTCCCAGGTGCTCCCTCGGATCACCGACGAGCTGGCCCAGTCCTGCTCCACTCCGCTCGGCCGGGTCACCTACCCCTCCTCGGGGCTCGCGATCCTCGACGGCTCGCGCGGCGCCTGCGCCCTGGGCTCCGATCCCGACGCCGTGCAGCCGGGCATCTTCGGGCCCGCGAAGCTGCCGACGCTCAAGGACGCGCCATACGCGGAGAACTCCAACGACAGTGCCTGGCTGTCCAACGCGGACCGTCCGCTGACCGGGTACGAGCGGGTCTTCGGCACGATCGGGACGCAGCGTTCGATGCGGACGCGCGGGGCGATCGAGGACGTGGCGGCGCTGGCGGAGCGCGGTGAGCTGACCGTGCGGGACCTCCAGGCGCAGCAGTTCGCCAACCGGGTGCCCGCGGGCGACCTGGCCGCGCAGGACGCGGCGGCGGCCTGTGCCGCGCTGCCGGGCGGCACGGCAACGGGCAGCGACGGCAGGGCCGTCGACGTCTCGGGCGCCTGTGCGGTGCTGGCCGCGTGGGACCGTACGACGGACACCGGGAGCCGGGGCGCGCTGCTCTTCGACCGGTTCTGGCGGAAGCTGACGGCCTCGGTTCCGGCGGCCCAGCTGTGGAAGGTGCCGTTCTCGGCGGCGGACCCGGTGGGCACCCCCAACACCCTCAACACGGGCGCGCCGGGCTTCACCACGGCGCTCGCGGACGCGGTCACCGAGCTGCGGGCGGCGGGCATCGCGCTGGACTCCCCGCTCGGGCAGCACCAGTTCGTCGTCCGCAACGGTCAGCGCATCCCCGTGCCGGGCGGCACCGAGAGCCTGGGCGTGTGGAACAAGGTCGAGCCGGTGTGGGACGCGGCCAAGGGCGGCTACACCGAGGTGACGACCGGCTCCAGCTACATCCAGGCCGTCGGCTGGGACGGCAGCCGCTGCCCGGTGGCGCGCACGCTGCTGTCGTACTCCCAGTCCTCGAACCCCAACTCGGCCCACTACAGCGACCAGACGCGGCTGTTCTCCGGCGAGAAGTGGGTGACGTCCCGGTTCTGCGAGAAGGACATCCGCAAGTCGCCCGCGCTGCGGGTGGTCATGGTGCGTGAGCACGGCTGAGGCCGCTCAGCGGGTACGGCCGTACATGAGCCGTCGCAGCACCGCTTCGGCGGGGCCGCGGCGGCCCGTGCGTTCCAGGGCGTACGCGCCCGCCACGGTGACCAGCCAGACCGCGGCGGCGAACAGGGCCATCCCAGCGCTGCCGAGGTGGGCGCCGAGGCCGAGCCCCCAGGCGGCCAGCAGAGGGGCGAAGAGCAGGGAGTGGCCGAGGTAGCAGGACAGGGAGCGTTTGCCGACGGAGGTCACCGCGGCCACGGCGGTGGCGCCCCGGCGGTGTTCGCGGGTGGTCCACCAGTGGGCGAAGAGGGCGACGGCCGCGACGTAGCCGAGTCCGGCGGCGTAGCCGGTGGCGTCCCGCAGGATGGTCAGCGCGCCGGTCTCGCTCTGGGCGTCTGCGGGCACGTCCAGGGCACCGACGTGGGCGAGGGCCGCGGGCAGGGCGCCGAGCCAGCCGACCGCGATGCCGATGACGGCGGTCCGGCGCAGCAGGGTGCGGTGGCGGCCGGGCTCCTCCAGGACGCGGTGCCGGGCGGCGAGGAAGCCGAGCAGGAACACCACGAACCCGCCGCCGACGAGGAACAGCGGCGCGGCGACGAAGGTGATGAACAGGCCGGTCTGCGCCCGGATGCCCGCGGCGCCGAGCCAGCTCTCCTCGCCCGACGCGAACGCCTTGAAGCCGGGCTCCGCGCCAGCGTCGCCCAGCGTACCCAACTCGCCCCGCAGCAGCGCCGATATGACTGGTTCGGCTGAGGTCAACAGGAGCAGGGCGACCGCTACGCCGATCCACCACTTCAGGGCGCGTTCACTGCGCCGCAGGAAGGCAAGGCCCAGGATGAGGCTCAGCACGCCGTAGAAGCCGATGATGTCGCCCGCCATGAGGAGGGTGGAGTGGGCCAGACCGATGACGACGAGCCAGAGGCTGCGGCGGCGGAGGATCCGCACCGCGTCGCGTCCCGCGGTCCCGGCGGTGGTCTGGCGGAGGTAGAGCTGCATCATGCCGTAGCCGAAGAGGAACGCGAAGAGCGGGTAGATCCGCAGGTCGAGCACGGTGATCATGGTGAACTGCACCGTGTGGTCGAGCCAGGAGCCGGAGACGGGCTGCCATCCGGACGGTCCGTGCCGGGCGGCCCAGAGGTGGAAGGCGGTGTTGGACATGACGATGCCCAGCAGCATGATGCCGCGGGCGAGATCGGGGGCGAGCGCCCGTTCCCCGGGCTGTACGCCGCCGCGCCGCAGCCGGCCGTCCGTCAACGTGGTCGTCATGCGTCCACGCTAGGAAGGCCGGTCGGCGCCGGGGATCGGCCGAAGGTCGACCGCGGGCCGACGAAAGGATGACGTCCGGGCCGACGCCTACGACCAATTGCTGGTCGTCACATCGTTCGGGTGCGTCCCTCCCAGTACGGGTCGCGCAGCCGTCGCTTGTAGAGCTTGCCGTTGGGGTCGCGGGGCATCTCCGCGACGAAGTCGACGCTCTTCGGGCACTTGAACCCGGCGAGCCGTGCGGCGCAGTGGGCGAGGAGGTCGGCGGCGAGGTCGGGGCCCGGGGTGCGGCCGGGGGCGGGTTCCACGACGGCCTTGACCTCCTCGCCCCAGTCGTCGTGCGGGATGCCGAAGGCGGCGGCGTCGGCGACGGCCGGGTGGGCGAGCAGCACGGACTCGATCTCGGCGGGGTAGATGTTCACCCCGCCCGAGATGATCATGTCGATCTTGCGGTCGCGCAGGAACAGATAGCCGTCCTCGTCGAGCAGGCCGAGGTCGCCGACGGTGAAGTAGTCACCGATGCGGTTCTTGCGGGTCTTGGTCTCGTCCTTGTGGTAGGCGAAGCCGCCGGTGCTCATCTTCATGTAGACGGTGCCGAGTTCGCCGGGCGGCAGCCGGTTGCCGTCGTCGTCGAAGACCGCAAGTTCGCTGATGGGCCACGCCTTGCCGACCGTGCCCGGCTTCTTCAGCCAGTCCTCGGCGGTCGCGAAGGCCCCGCCGCCCTCGCTGGCCGCGTAGTACTCCTCCACGCAGTTGCCCCACCAGTCGATCATCGCCCGCTTCACATGGTCGGGGCAGGGCGCGGCACCGTGGATGGCGTGCCGCATGGCGGAGACGTCGTAGCGGTGCCGTACCTCTTGTGGGAGGGCCAGCAGCCGGTGGAACTGGGTCGGGACCATGTGGGTGTGGGTGCACCGGTGGGTGTCGATCAGGCGGAGCATCTCCTCGGGCGCCCACTTGTCCATCAGCACCAACCGGTGCCCGATGTGCAGGGAGGCGCCCGCGAATTGGAGCACGGCCGTGTGGTAGAGCGGCGAGCAGACGAGGTGCACGTTGTCGTCGTACGGCTTGATGCCGAAGATGCCGAGGAAGCCGCCGAGATAGGCCTCCTCGGGGAGTTTTCCGGGCAGCGGGCGGCGGATGCCGCGGGGGCGGCCGGTGGTGCCCGAGGTGTAGTTCATGACCCAGCCGAGGGTGCGGTCGGCGGGCGCCGAGTCCGGTTGTCCGTCGAGGAGTTCGGCGTACGGCCGGAATCCCTCGACCGTGCCGACGGCATAGCGGTGGGTGGCGGGGAGCCCGGCCTCGTCGGCGGCTTGGCGGGCGGGTTCGGCGAACCGCTCGTGGGCGATGAGCACCTTGGCGCCGGAGTCGGCGACGATCCAGGCGATCTCGGGGGCGACGAAGTGGTGGTTGACGGGCACGAGGTAGAACCCGGCCTGGCTGGCGGCGAGATAGGCGGTGAGGAACTCGACCCCGTTCGGGAGGACGACGGCGAAGGCGTCCCCGCGTTCGAGTCCCGCCGCGCGCAGGCCGTGGACGAGACGGTTGGCGGCCGAGTGCAGTCGGCCGGCGGTCCACTCCTCGCCGTCCGGGGCGACGAGGACCGTGCGGTGGGGTTCGCGGGCCGCCTGGGCCCAGAAGCCGATGGGGGGTGCGCTGGTCACTGGCCGCTCCTTCCGGCGATGCGGTTGACGCGGTCCACCGCCCGCTCGAAACCCCGGGTGAGGTCGTCGAAGACGGCCTGGACACTGCGTTCGCTGTTCATCCGGCCGACGATCTGGCCGACGGGTGTGCCGAGCAGCGGCTCGACCTCGTAGCGCTGGATGCGGGAGACGGCCTCGGCGACCAGGAGTCCTTGGAGGGGCATCGGGAGGGTGCCGGGTCCGGCCGGGTCGTCCCAGGCGTCGGTCCACTCGGTGCGCAACTGGCGGGCCGGCTTTCCGGTCAGGGCGCGGGAGCGGACCGTGTCGCCGGATCCCGCGGCGAGGAGCTTGCGGGTGAGGGCCGGTGAGTGGAGATCGGCCTCGGTGGTGGTCAGCCAGATCGAGCCCAGCCACACTCCTTGGGCGCCGAGGGCGAGTGCCGCCGCCACCTGTCGTCCGCTGCCGATGCCGCCCGCGGCCAGCACGGGGAGCGGGTCGACGGCGTCGACGACCTCGGGGGTGAGCACCATGGAGGCGATCTCGCCGGTGTGGCCGCCCGCCTCGTAGCCCTGGGCGACGACGATGTCGATGCCCGCCTCCTGGTGCTTACGGGCGTGGCGGGCGCTGCCCGCGAGGGCGGCGACCAGGACGTCCTGGCCGTGGGCGCGGTCCACGACGTCGGCGGGCGGTGAGCCGAGGGCGTTGGCGAGCAGTCGGATCGGATAGTCGAAGGCGACGTCGAGCTGGGTGCGGGCGACCTGCTCCATCCAGCCGGTGATCCGCCAGCCGGACGCCTCGCCCTCGGCGAGTTCGGGCACGCCGTACTTGGCGAGGGTGTCCTGGACGAAGGCCCGGTGCTGCTCGGGGATCATCGCCTCGACGTCGGCCTCGGTGACGCCCTCCACCTTCTTCGCGGGCATGACGACGTCCAGCCCGTAGGGCTTGCCGTCGACATGGGCCTCCACCCAGTCGAGGTCGCGTTTGAGGTCGTCCGGGGCGGTGTAGCGGACCGCGCCGAGCACCCCGAAACCCCCGGCCCGGCTGATGGCCGCGGCGACGGCGGGGAACGGGGTGAAACCGAAGACGGCGTGCTCGACTCCCAGTTGCTTGCTCAGCTCCGTCTGCATGGGCGCAGGATGCCGGAGTCCTCCGGAGGACGGAAGGGGTTCTCTGATGGTCCGTCAGATTCGTCTTCCGAATGCCTGGTTGACACGGCCCCCGTCTGACAGGAAAGTTTCAGCGCGCAAGGTGATCCCGGAAAGATACTTTCAGGCGGACTCGCGGGAGGAACCTCGATGACCGACAGCAGACGCGGCCTGACCCGGCGTCAACTGACCCGAAGTGCCCTGGCCCTGGGCGGTGCCGTGGCCATCGCCCCCTTCCCGGCGGGCCCGGCGGCCGCCGCCTCCGGCCGCAGCACCCTGCGGTACGGCTCCCCGGAGCGGGCCGGACTGCTCCCGGCGCATCTGCGGCAACTCGTCACCGACGCCGAGGCGTTCCTCGGCCCTTCCCCCAAGCACCCCTGGTACGCGGGCGCCGTCCTGCTCGCCGGGCGGGGCGGCACCGTGGCGCTGCACGAGCCGATCGGCATGGCGGTGCGCTACTCGGCGTACGACGAGAAGACCGACACCGGCGTCGAACTCCCCGCCGACGAGCGGATCCCGATGGCGAAGGACACCGTCTTCGACCTCGCCTCGGTCTCCAAGCTGTTCACCTCCCTGCTGGCCGTGCAACAGATCGAGCGGGGCACGCTGGAACTGGAGGCGAAGGTCGCCGCCTATCTGCCGGAGTTCGGGGCGGCGGGCAAGCAGGACATGACGGTCCGCCAACTGCTCACCCACACCTCGGGGTTCCGGGCCTGGATCCCGCTGTACAACGCTCCCACCCACGAGGACAAACTCCGGCTGATCTGGAACGAGGCCCCGCTCAACCCGCCGGGCACCCGTTATCTCTACTCCGACCTGAACCTGATCTCGCTCCAGTTGGTACTGGAGAGGATCACCGGCCGCCCGCTGGACACCCTGCTCCACGAGGAGATCACCGGGCCGCTGGGCATGGACCGCACCCGCTACAACCCGCCTGCCGCCTGGAAACCCCGGATCGCGGCCACCGAGGACGCCCGCAAGCCCTGGTCGGGCCTCGACCGGGGACTGGTGTGGGGCGAGGTGCACGACGAGAACGCCTTCAGCCTCGGCGGCGTCGCCGGCCACGCGGGCGTGTTCTCCTGCGCCTGGGACCTGGCGGTGCTCGGCCGGACGCTGCTCAACGGCGGTGCGTACGGCAGGACCCGCATCCTGGAACCGGAGTCGGTGGAGCTGATGTTCACCGACTTCAACACCGACTTCCCCGGCGACGAGCACGGTCTCGGCTTCGAGCTCTACCAGCACTGGTACATGGGCGCCATGGCCACTCCGCGCACCGCGGGCCACACCGGGTTCACCGGCACCTCGCTGGTCCTCGACCCGACGACGGACTCCTTCCTGGTGGTGCTCGGCAACTCGGTCCATCCGGTGCGGAGTTGGCGCTCCGGCTCCGCACCCCGGGTGGCCGCGGCCAACAACCTGGCCCGAGCCGTTCCGGTCCGCCCACGCCATGGCCGTACCGCCTGGTTCTCCGGCATGGCGAGCGCCGCCACGGCCACGCTCGCCCTCCCCGCGCTGGACACCTCGGCGGGCGGGGCGCGGCTGCGCTGCGCGCTGTGGTGGGACACCGAACCGCAGGCGGACGTCCTGGTCCTGGAGGCGTCCACGGACGGCGGGACGAGCTGGCAGCCGGTGCCGTTCACCACCGTGCGCCCGGGCGGAGAGTCCGAGGAGCGTCCGTCGGGTTCGGTCACCGGCTGGTCGGGCCGCGCCTGGCACCGGCTGACCGCGCCACTCCCACCCGCCCACCAACTCGCGGTGCGCTGGCGGTACGCCACGGACCGGCTGTACGTGGGCCGGGGAGCATACGTCGACGGACTGCGCGTCGAGGACGCCGACGGCATCCTGTTCGACGAGGCGCGCCCGGCGGACGCGGCGCGGATCTCGGCATCCGGCTGGACGGCATCGACCGAATGACGGCTCGGCCGGAGCTGATGGCCCCTTTCAGGTGCCCCACGCCTCGGGCCCGCCGCCCTGCCAGTCGATCAGCGAGGACTGCACGACGTCCATCTCGTCCCAGTCCTGCAACCCGGCCTCCTGGACGAACGCCGCGACGTCGAGCAGACCGTAGGCGATGCCGACGTACCGGCCGCCGATACGGACGCGTCGACCACCGTCCGCGGCGGGCGGCAGGACCGCGACTGGCTGATCGGTGACCATGAGGCCAGCGTGCCGGTCGGGCGGGCGGCGCGCACGACGGGGTGCTCCAGTCGCATGGGCCGACGCTCAGCATCTGTCGTGGCGGGCGGCACCCTCGGCGGTCAGCTCCCGACCGACGGCCCTGATGTTCTCCCGCACGAGGTTCGGAAGGTCCGCGACCGGGGGGTGGTCGGGGTAGGCGCGCTCCAGCTCCGCGGTGATCGACTTCTGCTCACCGGGAGTGACCGTGGCACCCTCGGGCGAGTCCGGGCCGACGGCCGGACGGACCAGGCCGCGGAACCGCTGGAGGTACCGGCGCTGTTCGTCGATGAGTGCGGCGGCCGGACCCGGGACTCCGTGCCCCGGGTACATCGTCCTCGCATCGGGGAAGCGGCTCTCCAGCCGCGTGAGGATCCGGAGCCAGCCGCAGGTGTTCCCCTCGATCAGCGCCGGGGTGACCTCGCGGCCCGCCAGGTCACCGGAGAACAGGTCCGCGGTGGCGGGACGGTAGTAGACGGTCGCCGTGTCGGACTCGCCCGCGGCGAACTGGGCGGTCTCCACACGCAGGCCGCCCACCCGCAGCGGCGCGCCGTCCTCGAAGATCCGGTCGGCGTGGACGAGCTCGGCGGGAAACCCGGGGTGCGCCGAGCGGGCCAGGGGATAGAAGCCCCGTCTGTCCTCGCGCATCACCTTGTCGGTCGCGCGGGAGGCGTGGATGGGGGCGTGCGGGAACGCCTGGTGGAAGGCGCCCGCGCCGCCCACGTGATCGGGATGGGAGTGGGTCAGCAGAATGGCGACGACCGGTTCGCCGGTCTTCCTGATCCGCGCCACGGCCTTCCGGGCGTCGGCCGGTGTGCGCAGGGTGTCGACGAGAACCAGACCTTCCGGCGCCTTGATCCAGTAAGTGTTGACGGAGCCCGGGTCGGCCGAGGCGAACCGTCCCGGCCGCACCGCCCCGGCGCCCGGGGCTTCGGAGGTGTCGTCGTTCGAACACGCCACCGTCGATGCGAGGGCGCACACGAGGGCGGAGCCCGCCGCCGTCAGGCGCCGCAGTCCTCGGTTCATCGGGAGCCCTCGTCGCGTCGAGGGTGCGAGGGAGCGGTGAAGGCGTCGCGGTGCGCGAGGGCCCAGCGCCGGAACGAGCGGGGCGGACTGCCGGTCACCTCCTGCACGGTGGGATGGATCCGGGACTCGTCGATGGTCCCGTCGGCGTAGAAGCTGAAGAACGCGTCGATGTACTCCTGCGGGATGCGCCCGGCCATGTCCTCGCGGGCCTCCTCGTCGGTGAGGGCGTGGAAGCGCAGATCGCGGTCGAGCACCTCGGCCAGAACGGCCAGGCGCTGGGCGGGGAGCAGCCGTTCCGGCCCGCTCAGCTCGTGGACACGCTCCTCGTGACCGGGGTCGAGCAGCGAGCGGACGGCGACAGCGGCGATGTCGAACGGGTCGACGGAGGCGATGGGAACGTCGCCGAAGGCGTCCTTGACGACGTCGCCCTCGCGCAGTTGGGGCAGCCAGCGCAGGGCGTTGGACATGAAGGCGTTGGGACGCAGGAACGTCCAGGGCAGTCCGGACTCGCGGACCGCCGTCTCAGAGCGGATCATGTACTCCGAGACGGCGTTGCGGGTGTCGGTGGCGACCGCGGCCAGGCTCGACAGCAGCACCACTCGTTCCACCCCGGCCCGCCGCATCCTGGCGAGCAGGCCCGGCATGTCGTGGTAGCCGGGCAGCAGGAACACCCCTCGGACGCCGTCGAGAGCCGGAGCGAGCGAATCCGGATCGTTCAGATCACCGACGGCCTGCGCGACCGGCAGTTCGACGGTCCTGCGGACCAGTGCGCGGGCAGGGTGCCCGGCCCGGACGAGGGCCTGGACGACTTCGCCGCCGACCTGGCCGGTGGCTCCGGTGACAAGGATCATCGCAGGCTCCTGCCGAAGTGCGCGGCCACCGTGTCGGCGGCGAGGGTGACCTGCGGATCCTGGTCGTAGAAGTCGAACTGGGTGCCCTCCGTCCAGAGGATCGCCTTGGGGCCGGCCAGCCCTGCGTGGAAGCGGCGGGCGCCGTCGGGGATGGCGGCGTCCACGCTGTGGACGAGCTGGGTGGGCTGGGTGATCCGGGGTGCCAGGGCGATGGAGTCGTAGGTGAGCCAGTCCTCCCAGGCCATCACGGCGAAGCGGTTGGGCCAGGCCGGGACGGCGCCGCGTTCGGGGTTGAGGTAGAAGTCGATGTCGTAGGGCATGGCAGCGCGTTCGTCGGTGCCACTGACCACGGGCACGTAGTCGATCTCGCCGGTCCGCGCGAACCGTGCGCGGGCCTCGCGGGCGAGCGTGATCTTCCGGGCCACCTCGTCGGCGCCGCCGTAGGCGTCCGCGCAGACGGCGGCGTCGTGCAACCAGGGGGCGACCAGGGCGAGGGAGCCGATGCGAGGGTCGTGGGCCGCGTCGTCGGCCATGTACATCGCGGCCGCACAGATGCCCAGGGCACCCAGCGGCTCGGCGTCGACCGACGGGTGGGAGGTCAGGAACGTCACCGCGTCATGGATGTCGCGGACCTTGCGCGCCGGGTCCTCCACATCCCGTGGTGTGCCGCCTGACTCGCCGAAGCCGGTGAAGTCGAAGGACAGGGCGGCATATCCGCGGTCGGCCAGTGCTGCGGCGTACCGGTCGGCCATCAGCTCCTTGACGCTGGTCCAGGTCCCGGCCACCACGACCCCCGGCGCTGGACTCCCGCCGTCGGGCAGGAACAGGTTGCCGGCCAGGGTGGCTTCGGCGCCGGGGAAGGTGACTTTCTGCTGGGTCGTCACGAACAGTCCTCTCAGGATGGTGAGTCGGCGTAGGTGAGATCGGCGTGGGTGATGGCGGCGCCGGAGTCGTTCAACGCTCAGGCGGAGGCGAGGAACAGGGCGGCCGGCAGGGCGGCCTTCAGCGCCTCCCACTCACGTCGACCGCTTTCGGGACAGGAAGATTCTGGAGGTGGCGGCGGTGTCGGAGGAAACAGTGAAATCTTGTGCCAGGCACCTCAAATCGCTGTGGCGGTTAGGGTGTTCGACGTGAGTGACATCGACCTGCGGCACCTGCGCTCGTTTCTGGTCGTGGCCCGTCACCGGTCCATCACCGCCGCCGGGGCGACGCTCCATCTGACCCAGCAGGCGGTGTCGACACATGTACGGCAGCTGGAACGCTCCCTGGGCGTCGACCTGTTGGTGCGCACCTCACGCGGAGTGCTGCTCACGGCCGCCGGAGAGGAGCTGGCCGCCGGGGGCGCGACCGTCGTCGACGATGTCGCCCGACTGTCGGCACGGGTGCGCGCGGTGGCGAACGCCCGGACAGGCACCCTTCGGCTGGCCTGCTGCCCCGCCGCCACCACGGTGTTCGCCGTCGATGTGGCCGACGCCCTGGAGGCGGCGGTCCCCGGTCTGCGGGTGTCCTTGAAGGGGGCCCAGACCCCGAGGCAGGAGCTCGAACTCCTCAACGGGGGACACGCGGACGCGGCCTTCATGTGGCTGCCGGTCGGCGAGGTCGGGCTGCACACCGCGGTCGTCCGCGCCGATCCCCGTGCCGTGGTGCTGTCCACCCGCCATCCCCTGGCCGACCGTCCCACCCTGGCCCTCGCCGATCTCGCCGACGATCCGGTGATCCGTCCCGACGTCCTCACCTCGCCGGTGGCCGAGCGGTTCTGGCTCGCGGACCCCCGGCCCGACGGCCGGCCGGCACCACGCGGCCCGCTCGTACCCGGTGTGGAGGACTGCCTGCTGGAAGTCGGCCGCGGCCGCGGCGTCTGGTTCGCCCCGCAACCGCTGCACGCCCTGCTGCCCGCCGGCAACGTGCGCTGGATCCCGGTCACGGACGCGGAGCCCCACGACCTCGCGGTGGTGTGGCACGACCGCGCTCCGCAGCATCTGATCTCGCGCCTGATCGCCGAGGTCCGCGCGGTCACCGGACACGATCGGCAGCTGCACGCCGCGTGAAGCCGCGGCGGTGTCAGGGCAGGAAGGTCAGCCGGGTACGTCCATGCGCTGGGTGCCGATGACCGAGAGCAGGCTCAGGGCCTCCTCGGAGCGTGAACCCGGGTCGGCGGTGTAGATGACGACGCGCTGGTCGCGGTCGGTGATGTCCAGGACATCGCAGTTGACCTCGACCGTTCCGACCAGCGGGTGCTCGAAGGTCTTGCGCAGGGTGGGTCGGGGGATCACGCAGTGCTGGTCCCAGAGACGGGCGAACTCCTCGCTGCCCGCGACGAGTTCGGCGACCAGAGCGGTCACGTCGGGGTCGTTCGGGTAGCGGGCCGCCGCGGCGCGCAGGTCGTTGGTGGCCGCGGCGGCGAAGTCGCCCGCGTCGGAGATGCCGTACAGGGGTCGTCCCTCGCGGTAAGGGCCGAGGAAGCAGCGACGAATCAGGTTGCGGTCGCGGCGGGAGAGCGCGGAGAAGTCCTCCATGAGCGCGGCGGCCGACTGGTTCCAGGCGATGACCTCGTACGTCGCCGAGATCACGATCGCCGCGGCCCGCGGCAGCCGGGCCAGCAGGTCGACGATGCTCTGCCGTACCTCCCGGGAGGGTCCGGGCGGCGGGCCGGGCGGGGTCCCGGCGAGGTGGTGGAGGTGGTCCCGCTCGGGGTCGGACAGGCGCAGCGCGCGGGCAAGCTGACCGAGGACCTCGCGGGAGGGGTGCGGGCCGCGCGCCTGTTCCAGACGGGTGTAGTACTCGGTGGAGATGTACGCCAGCTGGGCCACCTCCTCGCGCCGGAGCCCCGGGGTGCGGCGGCGCGGCCCGGCGGGCAGGCCCACGTCGGCGGGGGTGATGCGCTCGCGCCGGCTGCGCAGGAAGTCGGCCAGTTCTCGTCGGTCCACGCTCCCAGTGTGCGCGGGCGCGGGTGACGGCAGCCAGGTACTGGCGGTGCCTGGATGCGCGGCGGGCCCGGTCGCAGGCTCGACGGCATGACAGACACCACCACCGCCCGCACATCCCTGCTCGCCGACAAGGTCGCCTTCGTCACCGGTGCCGGACGGGGCATCGGCGCCGCGGCCGCCCGGCTGTTCGCCCGCGAGGGCGCCCGCGTCCTGCTCGCCGCCCGCACCGAGGACCAGCTCAAGGCGGTCACCGAGGAGATCCGGGCCGCCGGGGGCACGGCCGACCACATCCGCTGCGACCTCGCGGACCCGGACAGTCTCCGCGCCGCCGTGGACCGGGCCGTGGAGCTGTACGGCCGGCTCGACATCGCCTTCAACAACGCCGCGACCGCCCAACAGCCGGGCCCCATGGACCAGTTGCCCGAGTCCGACTTCGATCACGTCTACACCGTCAACCTCAAGGGCGTCTGGCTCGCCATGAAGGCCGAGATCACCGCCATCCGGGCCACCGCGGGGCAGGGGGCGATCGTGAACACCTCCAGCGTCGGCAGCCTGATGGCCAACCCCTGGCTGCCCGCGTACGGCGCCATGAAGCGGGCGGTCGACAGCCTCACCGCGTCCGCCGCCGCCACCTACGGCCCGGAGGGCATCCGGGTCAACGCCATCGCGCCGGGCACCACGCTCACCGAGATGATGTACGAGTGGGACGAGACGGCTCCCGGAACCATCGACCAGTTCAACGCCCGGACGCCGCTCCGCCGTGCCGCCGCCCCGGAGGAGGTCGCCGAGGCGGCCGCCTGGCTGCTGAGCGACCGCGCCTCCTACGTCACCGGCACGGTTCTGCGGGTCGACGGCGGCATGCTGGCCTGACCGCTCAGCTGTCGCCCCGTTCCAGCACGGCCATCGCCGCGTTGTGTCCGGGCACGCCGCTCACTCCCCCGCCGCGCACCGCGCCCGCGCCGCACAGCAGGACGTTCGGGTGTTCCGTCTCCACGCCCCAGCGGCCGGTGCCGGTCTGGGCATGGGGCCAGGACAGCTCGCGGTGGAAGATGTTGCCGCCGGGCAGCCGCAGGTCGCGCTCCAGGTCCAGTGGGGACTTCGCCTCGATGCAGGGCCGTCCCTCGGCGTCGGTCGCGAGAACGTCGGCGAGCGGTTCGGCCAGGTGGGCGTCGAGCTGCGCGAGCGTCGACTTCAGGAGTTCCTCGCGTACGGCGTCGTTGTCCCGTTCGAAGAGCCGGGCGGGGGTGTGCAGCCCGAAGAGGGTGAGGGTCTGGTAGCCACGCTCGACGAGGTCCGGGCCGAGGATCGTCGGGTCGGTGAGGGAGTGACAGTAGATCTCCGAGGGCGGGGCGGCAGGCAGTTCACCGGCGGCGGCCTGGGCGTGGGCCGTGGCGAGCTGTTGGTAGCCCTCGGCGATGTGGAAGGTCCCGGAGAACGCCTCACGGGGGTCGACCGAGGCGTCCTTGAGCCTCGGCAGCCGCTTGAGCAGCATGTTCACCTTGAGCTGGGCGCCCTCGGCGGGCTCCGGCGCGGTGCCGCCGGTCAGTGCGGCCAGTTCCTGCGGGGAGGCGTTGACCAGGACGTGGCGGGCGGCGGCGACGCCCTCGCCGTCGGCGGTGCGGTAGGTGACCTCGGCGGTCGTGCCGTCGGTTTGGATGCGTACGGCCTCGTGGCCGGTGGCGATGTCGGCCCCGGCCGTGCGGGCCGCCGCCGCGAGGGCGTCGGTGAGGGCGCCCATGCCGCCGACGGGCACGTCCCAGTCTCCGGTGCCGCCGCCGATGACGTGGTAGAGGAAGCAGCGGTTCTGCTTCAGGGAGGCGTCGTGGGCGTCGGCGAAGGTGCCGATGAGGGCGTCGGTGAGGACGACGCCGCGCACCAGGTCGTCCGCGAAGCGGTCCTCGACGGCGACGCCGATCGGCTCCTCGAACAGCAGCCGCCAGGCCTCCTCGTCGTCGATACGGCGGCGCAGTTCCTCGCGGCTGGGCAGCGGTTCGGTGAGCGTGGGGAAGACCCGCTTCGCGACCTCGCCGGTCAGGCCGTAGAACCGCTGCCAGGCCGCGTACTCGCGTTCGCCGCCGGTGAGTCTCGCGAACGCCTCCCGGGTGCGCCGCTCGCCGCCGCCCACCAGCAGTCCGGTGGCCTGTCCGGCCCGCTCCACGGGGGTGTACGAGGAGACGGTGCGGGCGCGGACGCGGAAGGTGAGGCCCAGGTCCCGCACGATCTTCTTGGGCAGCAGGCTGACCAGGTAGGAGTAGCGGGACAGCCGGGCGTCGATGCCCGCGAAGGGGCGGGTGGAGACGGCGGCGCCGCCGGTGTGGTCCAGGCGCTCCAGCACCAGTACGGAGCGGCCGGCCCGGGCCAGATAGGCGGCGGCGACCAGGCCGTTGTGGCCGCCGCCGACGATGACGGCGTCGTAGGCGCGATGTCCCGGGTGTCCCTCGTGTGCAGGCATGGTTCTTCGTAACACGGGATGATCTAGGTCGGCCAGGGCTGCGGAGCGATCAGGTTCGGCTGCGAATTGATCAGGTCCGACTGCTGTCGATCAGATCCAGTCGTCTGCCGGAACCGGGAACCGACGGCCCTTCGGATGCCGTTCTTGCTTCTGAGGCCACTCGGTCACCGGGCGCAAGGGGGCGCGCATGCAGGATCCGTCGTCGGCGTGGCGTGTGCCGTTCTCCGCGCGGGCGTTTCCGGAGAGCGCGGCCGTGGCGCAGTGGATCACCCGGAACCGGCACGAGGCGTGGCGTGCGGTGCGCGGGGCCGAGCGGCGGGCCGAGGCCGGACCCGAGCAACGGCATCTGTACGGCGTGGCACTGCTCGCCGCGGGGTTGCCGTTCGCGGCGTGGAAGGAGCTCAGAGAGGCTGAGTACGCGGCGTCCGAGGCGGCGGGCGGCAAGAGCCAGGGCCTGTTGCCGGAGGGCGCCGACGACGACCCGACGGTGCGCGCGCTGCGGGCCGACCTCGCCACCGCCTCCGCCCGCTGCGGCCTGGGGGACCTCGCCGTGAACCAGCTTCTGGAGGCGTCCAAGTGCCTCCAGGGCCCGGACGGGGAGTGGGTGGAGCTGATGCAGCGGGGCGAGGAGCTGACCACCGCCCTCAACAAGCGGAACCCGGAGCGCTCGCTGCACCGATTACGGTCCGCCTACTTCGCGGAACTGTCCGAGCGGGGCGAGGCGGGCTCCCTGCACCGGCTGGAGCACGCCAAGTCCTTGCTCGCACTCGGGGACCTGGACCACTCGATCGCCGACTTCGACGCGGCAGAGGACGTGCTGGTGCCTCTCGGTGAGGACGAGGAGGTCGGCGACGTCGCTCTGGAGCTGCTGGTCGGCATGCATCTGCGGGCGGGTACCCGCGACCGGGAGCTGCGGGAGCGGTCGCGCCGCAAACTCCACCGGGTCCGCCCGCACTCGGCGGTGCTGCGCGAGGGCGCGGACGCCGACGACGGCAGCCGAGTGCTGCGCAATCTGGAAACGCAGCACACCGCGGGCATCCTCGGGTTCCTGGCCGAGGCGGCCAAGGACCCGGACCAGGCCCGGCCCTTCCTCGACCGGCTGTTCCTCATGGCGCGCGCCCACCCCGATCAGCCGCACTGCGCCGTGGCCGCGGCCCTGATCCATCTGGGCAAGGGCGAGCACACAAAGGCCCAACAGGCACTGGACTTCACGGACGGCCCGCTCGGCGACCGCGACTGCGCGGGACTCGCCGCCCTGGGGCTGACGGTCGCCCCCTCCGCACGCGCGCGCAAGGAGGCGGGATGACCAGCCCCGGCGCCGGGGAGTCGCTGGTGGACTTCCTCGTGATCCGCTCGACGGACTACGACACCATGGTCGGCAACCTGGACCGGCTGTCCGAGTCCGTACGGCCGCTCGTGCTGACCTCGCTGCGGACGCAGGCCGCCGCAGCGGTCGGCGCGGGACGGGCGGCCGAGGCCGAGCTGCTGGAGTTCCTGGCCGGACAGGCCCGCGAGCGCTGGCAGCTCAAGGTGAACGACCGGGGCCACCCCGATTTCGCGGCGCTGCTGGACCGCGCGGCCCGGCTCAACCTGATGGAGGCCTTCCTCGTCTTCCGTGCCCAGCCGGGCGCGCTGCCCGACGATCCGGTGCCGGTCGCCCAGCACCTCCTCGGCCACTACAAGGGCCTGCACGACTACCAGCGCTCGGCCGTGCTGGCGGCGGTCGCCATGGCCGCCCCGGACTCGCCGCTGGCCGTGGTGCGGGCCCGCACCTGGTGGGCGTACGGCCTGATGGAGCGCGCCCGCCGTGCGGAGCGGGCCGGAATGGCCGACCTGGACCGGATGCGTGACCGGCGGCACGCGCGCTTCCACGCCGGCCGGGCCGTCGTCGCGCTGCACGGCAGCGGACGTATCGCGGAGAACCCGGAGGTCACCTACTGGGCGTACTCGATGCTGGCGCAGGCACACCGCAGTCTGGGCGACCTCCGGCAGGGTCTGAAGGTCCTGCTGGACTGTCAGCGCGAGTTGCGGCATCTGGACGACGACCGGCAGCGCTGGCTGGAGTTCGACCGGATCGTGGCGATCGAGATGTCCGCGCAGGGCCTGCACCGCGGCGCTCTGCACCACTTCGACCGGGCCCTGGAGAGCGCCCGCGACATCTCCGGTGACCTCGCTCTCGACCGCCCCCATCCGCTGTACCTCGATCTGCTGGTCGAACGCGGGAAGACCCATCTGCATCACGGCACCCTGGAAGCCGCGTCGGCGGACTTCCGGCAGGCCGTCGAGACCGCCGAGGCGGTGCACGACATCCCGATGGTGCTGCGGGCGCGGGCGCTGTGGGCGAACTCGCTCCAGAGCAGGGGCCGCAGCAGGGAGGCGCTGCGCGTCTTCCAGGAGAACCTGGCCACGGCGCTGCGCGGCGGGATCCTGATGTCCCACACGTTCCGCGGCGCGCTGGCGCAGCACCTGTGCCGCATGGGGTATCTGGACGAGGCGGAGGAGGAGTACCGCGCGGCGCTGGCGGAGATGCGTCAGGACGCGAGCACCCGGAGTGTGAACGAGGTCGCGTGTCTGGCCGGGCTCGGGGAGATCGCCGAGGAGCGCGGCGACGACGACCGGGCCCTGGCCTGGTACGAGGAGAGCAATCGGACGTCCCTGGAGTTCCGCCGTACGATCGACGGCGCCGTGATCCTGGCCAACGCGCTCAATCGCCGCATCGAACGCGACGAGCGCCCCGCGACGGCGCGGGAACTGCTCCCCCGGCTCACCGAACTCCACGCCGAGGCCCGCGAACGGGGCACCTCCGTGGGCGAGTTCGTGACCGGACGGGCCCTGATGACCTGCCTGGTCCGGCTGGACCGCTGGACGGAGGCCGCGGAGCTGTCCCGGCGGCTGATCGGCGAGGCCGACGAGCGCGCCGCCACGCTCGCCGAAGGCAGTGTCGACGGCGTGGACGCCGACAGCGTCAAGGAGCGCATGGCCTTCGTCGACAAGCTGGGCGAGCGGCCCGAACTGCGGGGTGAATGCCTCACGCTCCTCCAGTGGTGCCGGGACGCGGCACTGGGCCGGATCGAGCGGGCCCCGTGGCCCGTTCTGCGCGCCGAGGCCGGTGGACAGGCGCTGCACGAGTACGAGCCGTTGCTGACCCTGCTGCACGACCACGGCGACGAACTGCCCTCGCCCGACGAGCGGTCCGTGGCGGAGCGGTGCTTCGACCTCCATGAGGAGGTGAAGGCCCGGGATCTGCTGGCCGACCTGGCTCTCGGTCCGCTGCCCGAACCCCCGGCGGTGCCCGAGCAGTTGGTCTCCGCGGAGCGCCAGCTGCTGACGGCGCTGCGGCACGAGATGACCCGGTCGGCACTTGGCTCGCTGGGCCCGGCGTCCGAGGACGAGGCCGAACGGCTCACGTCCCAGTTGTCCGCGGTGCACACCGCGATCGGCGACCACGCCCCGCAGTACGCGCGGCTGCGCGCGGGAGCCCCGGCGCGGCTGGAAGAGGTCCGCGCCCTGCTCACCCGGCACGCCCCGCCCGAGGGCATGGTCCTCGCCTCCTACTTCTGCGGGAACCGCCACACCTATTGCTTCGTGCTGACGTCCGACGGCGAGCCGCTGCGTGTGCGCCGCGTCCCGCTCGGGCGGGACCGGATCAAGGCCCTCGTCCGTCGGCTGCGCACCGTCTTCAACGGCGGCCGGGACCCGGACTCCGGTGTCCTGCTCCGCCCGCTGCCCGCTCGGCGGCCCGACAAGCGCGACACCTCGTTCCTCGCCGAGCTGACTCCCCTGCTGGAGCCCTTCGCCGATCTCCTCACCGAGCGGCGCCTGGTGGCCGTCTCGGGGCACGGGCCCCTGACCGGGGTGCCGTTCGCCGCGCTCCCCCTCCCGTCGGGCGGTCGGCTCGGGGAGTCGAACGCCGTGGTCAGCGTCCCCGGCGTGAGCAGTCTGCGCTATCTCCTGGCGCATCCCGCCGCCCCGCCCCGCACAGCGGTCGCCGTGGGCTGCGCGGGCCGAGAGGACGACACCGCGCTGTTCGAGGAGGACGACGCGCTGCTGAGCGAGGGTCCCTGGAGTGCCGTGTCCCGGGTGGCCGGGCTCGCCGCGACCCCGGGCGCGGTACGCACCGCCCTCGGCGAGGCCGATCTCGCCCATGTGACATGCCATGGCTTCACCGACACCGACGACCCGTTGGAGGCGGCGCTGCTGTTCTCCGACGGCCGCTCACGCCCCAGCCGGAACTGGGAGCCGCACAACGTCCCCGCCCAGGCCCGCTATCTGCTGCGGGTGCGGGACGTGACGGCCGCGGACGCCGCGCCGCGGCGGCTGGTCCTGCGCGCCTGCTCGGCGGGCTGGGGCGAGGCCGACCATCCGGGCGCCGATCTCACCGGGCTGACCTGGGCGTTCCTGCGCTCGGGCAGCCGCAGTGTGATCGCCCCGCGCTGGGATGTGAACCAGGAGAGTTCACGCGAGCTGCTCGCCGCCTTCTACCGGCGACTGGGGCGCGGCACACCCGCCTGGCGGGCCCTGTGGGAGGCGCAGCGCGAACTCGCCCAGGACCCGGACCGTCCCTGGCTCGGCCATGTCTTCCACTGGGGCGCCTTCACCCTCACCGGGGACTGGCGCTGATCCCCGGCCGCCTCGCAGTACGACGTCACAAGGAGTCCGTATGACCATGTCCCCGCCGATGGCCCGCCGTTCCGTGGTGCTGGCGCTTCAGGAGATCACCGAGGATCTCGCCGCCCAGCACGGTCTGGCGGCGGAGAACGACGACGAGGCGTTGCAGATCGTCGAAGCGCTGCTCACGCACGCCGACGCCCCGGGGTCAGCGGCGTGGCTGCTGGACGACGAGGGGCTGGCTCTCGACACCGGTCGGCGGCTCCTGGACGCGCTGGCCGAGGACCCGGGGACCCGTTCGCTGGCGGAGCCGCTGCTGGCCGAGCCGCCCGTGGACGATCAGCTGGCCGTCGTCGAGGTGTCGGCCGGGGTGGTGGTGCTGGTCGCGCTGGTCGCCTTCCTCCAGACCAAGGTCAGCGTGAAGATGGAGCGCAAGACCTCCAAGGGCAAGGTCAGTTTCGAGCTGACCAAGGAGGCCACGAAGGGGTCGACGCTGATGCAGCTCGCGGACCTGTACCAGCGGATCCTCGGCCAGGGCGGCGGCACGACGCCCACCGACCCGGGCGCCCTCGGGCCGGGGCAGGGGCCGACCGACCCTCCGGGCACCGTCTGAGGGCGCGACCGGGAGGGCCGGACTCCGCCGCCCCCGTCACCGCCCGCCCGACGTCCCCTGCTGCCGTAGCGCCGCAACCCTCCGGTACAGCTCCACCGCCTCTGCCGCGCGGCCGAGTTGTTCGAGGCAGTGGGCCTCGTCGTTGCGGCTGGCCAGGGTGTCGGGGTGGGCGGGGCCGAGGACGCGTTCGCGGGCGGCGGCCACCCTGCGGTACTCGGCGAGCGCGTCGGGCCAGCGGCCCAGCCAGCCCAGGCCGACGGCGACCTCGCGGCGGCTGACGAGGGTGTCCGGATGCTCGGGTCCGAGCACCCGCTCACGGATCGCGCAGACGTCGCGGGACTCGGCGAGGGCCTCCTCCCAGCGGCCGAGGCGGCCCAGGTTGACGCCCAGGCCGTGGCGGGCGCGCAGGGTCTCGGGGTGGGTGGGGCCGTGCACCCGGGTGCGGTCCTCGATCAGCTCGCGGTACAGCTGGAGCGCCTCCGCGCTGCGACCGAGGCGCCCCAGGCTGATGCCGACCTCGTAGCGGGCGGCGAGGGTGTCGGCGTGGTCGGGGCCGAGCGCCTGGGCGCGGGCCCCGGCGACCTCGTGGTAGGTGTGCAGGGCCTCCGCCCAGCGGCCCAACTGACCGAGCGCGTAGGCGACTTCGTAGCGGGTGACGAGGGTTTCCGGGTGGTCGGGGCCGAGCACCCGGGCGCGCGCGGCGGCGACCTCGCAGGCCATGCGGTACGAGTCCTCCAGGCGCCCGAGCCTGCTGAGGTTGAAGGCCAGGTTGTGCCGGCAGCGCAGGGTGTCGGGGTGCTCGGCGCCCATGGCCCGCTCGCGGGCCGCGAGTACCGAGAGGTACACCTGGTGGGCGTCGAAGTGGCGGCCCAACTGGCCCAGCACGTAGGCCATTTCCTGGCGGGCGGCGAGGGTTTCCGGGTGGTCGGGGCCGAGGGCGAGGCTTCTGGCGCGGGCGACGTGCTTGTACTCGCGCAGGGCATCGGCCGCGCGGCCGGTGCGGCTGAGGGTGAAGGCGACCTCGTAGCGGCTGGCGAGGGTGTCGGGGTGCTCGGGTCCGAGCAGATGCTCGCGTTCGGCGGCGACCGCGCGGTGGACCTCCCCGGCCTCCGCCCAGC
Source organism: Streptomyces davaonensis JCM 4913 (assembly GCF_000349325.1). Taxonomy (GTDB): domain Bacteria; phylum Actinomycetota; class Actinomycetes; order Streptomycetales; family Streptomycetaceae; genus Streptomyces; species Streptomyces davaonensis. Next base: position 9,106,773 of record NC_020504.1, on the reverse strand, counting down.
GGCCGAGCCGTCCGAGGCTGAGTCCGGCGTTGTGCCGGCCGGCCAGCGCGGTGAGCGCCGCCGGGTCGGGGGCGGGCGGGTCCTGGGTCACCGGTTCCGCGGGTCGGCCGGCGGCGGGGCGGGGAATCCATTCGCCGGTGAGCGCGGCCCCGGCATCCGGGGGCGTGGGGCGCAGCCCGGCGCCGGTGGCCTTGTGGCCGGTGGTCATGCCCTGGGTCCAGGACGGCAGCCGGGCCTCGCGGCCGGCCGGCTCGGGCGGGCGTGGTTCCGGGCGCGGGGTGAGGACGGTCGGGACATAGGTCGGGGTGCCGCGGCCGAGGCCGATCCGGCGGCCCACCTCGCGGGCGTCGTGCGGCCGGTCCTCGGGGCGCTTGGCGAGCAGGTCCAGGATGACCTTCTCCAGGAACTCGGGGAGTTCCGTGCGGTGTTCGCGGGGCGGACGCGGCGGGGTGTCCCGGTGTCCGACGAGGACGGCCCAGGCGTCGTCGAGGTCGAAGGGCGGTACGCCGGTGGCGATCTCGTAGAGCACACAGCCCAGCGAGTACAGGTCGCTGCGCTGGTCGACCTCGGATCCGCCGATCTGTTCCGGGGACATGTAGTGCGGGGTGCCCATGGCGATGCCGGTGCCCGTCAGCCGGGAGGTGAAGCCGATGTCGGCGCCGAGGCGGGCGATGCCGAAGTCGCAGATCTTCACGGTGCCGTCGGTCAGCCGCACGATGTTCGCGGGCTTCAGGTCCCGGTGCACGATGCCCTGCTGGTGGGTGTAGGCGAGGGCGGCGGTGACCTGGTCGGCGATCTCGACGACGGCGGGCACGGGCAGCGGATGGTGCTTGTTGTCCTCCAGCAGCTGGCTGAGGTTGCGGCCCTCCAGCAGCTCCATGACGAGATACAGGACGCCGTCCGACTCGCCGAAGTCATGGACGACCGTGACGCCGCGATGCTGGAGCGCGGCGGCGACCCTGGCCTCGCGCCGGAACCGCTCTCTGAGGACCCGGGTGAAGGACTGGTCGTGATGCGGGCCGAGCGGCTTGAGGCACTTCACGGCGACCTGCCGGCCGAGCGATTCGTCGCGCGCCCGCCACACCTCGCCCATGCCGCCGCGCCCGATCAGGTCCAGCAGCCGGTACCGGCCCTGGATCAGCCTGCTCTCCCCCACCCGCGCTCGCCCCCGTCGCTGTGGTGCCCCGCCCTCCCCTGGCTCGTCCAGTATGGCGAGCTATCGTCCGAGTTTGTACGGTGCCGGGCGCGCGCCGGGGCCGAGTCTCGCCATCGCGCGCAGGATGTGTTTGGGCGGCAGTTGCCAGCGCACCCGTTCCGGAATGGCCCGCAGCACATGCCCCGCGGTACGCAACCGGCGGTCCACCACGGCGGGTTCGGGCGCTGTCCTGCCGTACAGCTCATGGGCGTACGGGGGCAGCGCGGCGTACGCCAGGTGCGCCACGCGCCGCCATACCAGGTCACGCGCAGGGACCAGGAGCGGGTGCGTCGGCGGGCGGAGCAGGAAGTCGTCCACCTCGCGTGCCTCGGCTCCGGCGGCGAGTTCGGGGCGCACCTTCTCGAAGTACGCCGCCAGCTCGGCCCGGTCGGCGGGTACGGCGTCGGGGTCGAGGCCCACCAGGCGGGCGCTGACGAGGTGTTCGCGGATGTACCGGTCGGCCTCGGCGTCGGTGAGCCGGAAGCCCGAGCGGCGCATGACGCTCAGATAGGAGTCGATCTCCGCGCAGTGGACCCACAGAAGCAGTTCGGGTTCGTCGACCGGGTACTCCTCGCCGGTGTCGGGATCGGTGGCCGTCAGCTTGGAGTGGATCTTCCGGACCCGGGCCCCGGCCCGCTCGGCGGACTCGGTGGTGCCGTAGGTGATGGTGCCGACGAAGTTGGCGGTGCGCAGCAGGCGGCCCCAGGCGTCGTGCCGGAAGTCGGAGTTCTGGATCACTCCGCGCACCGCCCGTGGGTGCAGGGCCTGGAAGTACAGTGCGCGGACACCGGCGATCCACATCATGGGATCGCCGTGCATCTGCCAGGTGACGGAGTTCGGTGTGAACAGCCCGGGATCGCCCATGTCCGCAGGCTAACGCCGGACCCGCGGCATCCCCAGACCGATCCAGGAGATGATCTCGCGCTGGATCTCGTTGTTGCCGCCGCCGAAGGTGAAGATCACGGCGGAGCGGTAGCCGCGTTCCAGCTCGCCCCGGAGGATCGCGCCCGCGGATCCCTCCTTCAGCGCACCCGGCGCGGCCACGATCTCCATGAGCCAGGCGTAGGCGTCACGGCGGGCCTCGGAGCCGTAGACCTTCACCGCCGAGGCGTCCTGCGGGGTGAGGGTGCCGTCCTGGACGGCCTGCACCATCTGCCAGTTGAGGAGTTTCAGGGCGTCGAGGCGGACGTGGGTGCGGGCGAGGAGGCGGCGGACCCAGGGCAGGTCGATGACGCGGCGGCCGTCGGCGAGCTTGGTCCCGGTCGCCCAGCGTTGCACGTCGTGCAGGGCGCGGATGGCCATGGTGCCGTGGGCGGCGAGGGTGACGCGCTCGTGGTTGAGCTGGTTGGTGATCAGCCGCCAGCCCTGGTTCTCGGCGCCGACGCGGCGCGAGACGGGGACGCGGACGTTCTCGTAGTAGCTGGCGGTGGTGTCGTGCCCGGCGAGGGTGTTGATCAGGGTGCAGGAGTAGCCGGGGTCACTGGTCGGCACGAGGAGCATGGTGATGCCCTTGTGGGCGGGGGCGGCCGGGTCGGTGCGCACGGCGAGCCAGACCCAGTCGGCCGTGTCGCCGTTGGTGGTCCAGATCTTCTGCCCGTTCACGACGTACTCGTCGCCGTCGCGCACCGCGCGGGTGCGCAGGGAGGCGAGGTCGGTGCCCGCGTCGGGCTCGCTGTAGCCGATCGCGAAGTCGATCTCGCCGGAGAGGATCCGCGGCAGGAAGAACGCCTTCTGCTCGTCGGTGCCGAACTGCATGATCGTCGGGCCGACGGTGTTCAGCGCCATCAGCGGCAGCGGTACGCCCGCCTGGGCGGCCTCGTCGAAGAAGATGAACTGTTCCATCGCGGTCAGGCCGCGTCCGCCGTACTCCTTGGGCCAGCCCATGCCGAGCCAGCGGTCCGCGCCGAGGCGCCGGATCGTCTCGCGGTAGAAGCGCTTCTGGGCGGCGGGTTCGGTGTGGCGGGCGTGGGCGTCGTCCGGCACCAGCTCGGCGAAGTAGGCGCGCAGTTCGGTGCGCAGCCGCTGCTGTTCGGGCGTGTGGTCCAGATGCACGGCGCCTCCAGGTCTCCCTCGGCCGGTCCTGACGGCGCACACCGTAGAACGTGTTCCAGAAATTGGGAATGCCCAGGGATGCCGGATGCCGCACGTCGGAGGGAAGCAGGTCTCACGCCAGTGACGCGAGCAAGTCCGTGCAGGACTGCGCACATTCGCGGCAGGCCTTCGCGCCGTCCTCCGCGCCGGGCTGCCCGTCGAAGGCGTGGGCGCACTCCAGGCACACCGTGCGGCACCACTCCAACCGGACGCGGACACCGGCCTCGTCGGCCGGCCCCTGCTCGGACAGCACCCGGCAGGTGGCGTCGCACACCTCCGCGCACAGGATGCCCTTGCGCCGGACGAGTTCCTCCTCCGCCGTCCCGTCCGACGCCGCCAGGCTCGCGCGCAGCGCGCAGGCGCGGGCACATGCCGTACACGCCTGCGCGCACGAGAAGCGGTCCTCCAGGTACTGGAAGAGCTGTTGCTGTGTCGTAGTCGAGGTCACAGGGAGCGGGTAGCCGCGGCTCCGGGTGCCAAACCCGGTTCGGTGAGCGCCGCCCGGCCCGCCTCCAGACGGGCCGCCGGGATCCGGAACGGGGAGCAGGAGACGTAGTCAAGGCCGACCCCGTGGAAGAAGTGGATCGACTCCGGATCGCCGCCGTGCTCGCCGCAGACCCCGGTCTCCAGACGGGGGTTGACGGCACGTCCGGCCTCGACACCCAGCTCCACCAGCCGTCCCACGCCCTCCTGGTCGATCGTCTCGAACGGCGACACTCCGAAGACTCCCTTCTCCAGGTAGAGCGGGAAGAACGATGCCTCGGCGTCGTCGCGGGACAGGCCCCACGTGGTCTGGGTGAGGTCGTTGGTGCCGAAGGAGAAGAAGTCGGCGGCCTCGGCGATGCGTCCGGCGGTGAGCGCGGCGCGCGGCAGCTCGATCATCGTGCCGATCGGGCAGTCGAAGCTCGTGCCTGTCTCGGCGGCGACCCGGGCGAGGACCTCCTCCGCCTCGGCGCGAGCCAGGCGGAGTTCCTCGACCGTGCCGACGAGCGGGATCATGATCTCCGCGCGCGGATCTGCGCCGGCCCGCAGCCGTTCGGTCACCGCTTCGGCGACGGCCCGCACCTGCATGGCGGTCAGGCCGGGCACGGCCAGGCCGAGACGGACGCCGCGCAGGCCGAGCATCGGGTTCTGCTCGTCCATCCGCTCGACGGCCGCGAGCAGTTCCCGGTCGTGCGGGTCGGGGTGGGCGGTGGAGGCGAGGCGGACGGCGAGGTCGGTGCGGTCGGGCAGGAACTCGTGCAGGGGCGGGTCGAGCAGCCGGATCGTCACCGGTAGCCCGTCCATCGCCGCCAGGATCCGGGTGAAGTCCGCCCGCTGGAGCGGCAGCAGCGCGGCCAGCGCCTCCTCGCGCGCGGTGTCGTCGCGGGCCAGGATCATCGCCTCCACCAGCGCCCGGCGCTCCCCGAGGAACATGTGCTCGGTACGGCACAGGCCGATGCCCTGGGCGCCGAGCGCACGCGCGCGTGCGGCGTCCTCGGGGGTGTCGGCGTTGGCGCGCACCTCAAGACGGCGTACGGAGTCGGCGTGGGTGAGGGCGCCGAGGACCGCGTCGGTGAGCGGGCCGGTGGACGTGCCCGACTCGAGCGCGCGGCCCACGTCGGAGGCGGTGAGCGGGAGTTCACCGAGGTGGACGGTGCCCGCGGTGCCGTCGACGGAGACGGTGTCGCCCTCGTTGACGACGGTCCCGTCCGGGGTGGTGAAGCGGCGGGCGGCCGGGTCGACGGCGAGCGCCTCGGCGCCGCACACGCACACCTTGCCCATGCCGCGGGCGACCACGGCGGCGTGGCTGGTCTTGCCACCGCGGCTGGTGAGCACGGCCTCGGCGGCGATCATGCCGGGCAGGTCGTCGGGGGTGGTCTCGCGGCGGACCAGGACGGTGTGCTCACCGGCGGCGGCCCGCCGTACCGCCTCCGCGGAGTCGAACACCGCGACGCCGACGGCCGCGCCGGGTGAGGCGGGCACGCCGTGGGCCAACGGCACGTTGTCGTCGGTGGTGCCGAAGCGCGGGAACATCAGCCGGGTCAGTTCGGCGCCGTCGACGCGGATCAGGGCCTCGTCGGCGCTGATCGTGCCTTCCTCGCCGAGATCGTGGGCGATGCGAAAGGCGGCTTCGGCGGTGCGCTTGCCGACGCGGGTCTGGAGGATCCACAGCCGGCCGCGCTCCACGGTGAACTCGACGTCGCACAGGTCGCGGTAGTGGTTCTCCAACGTGCGCAGGTGATCGCCGAGTTGGACGTACGCGCGCGGGTCGATCGCCTTCAGCTCGGTCAGCGGCAGCGCGTCGCGGACTCCGGAGACGACGTCCTCGCCCTGGGCGTCGGGCAGGTAGTCGCCGTAGACGCCGCGTTCGCCGGTGGCGGGGTCGCGGGTGAAGGCGACTCCGGTGCCGGAGTCGTGGCCGAGGTTGCCGAAGACCATGGCCTGGACGTTGACGGCGGTGCCGAGGTCCTCGGGGATGTGTTCGCGGCGGCGGTAGACGCGGGCGCGTTCGCCGTTCCAGGAGTCGAAGACGGCGCGGATGGCGCGGGCGAGCTGGTCGGCGGGGTCCTGCGGGAAGTCCTCGCCGGTCTCCTTGCGGATGATGGCCTTGAACTCGTCGGTGATCTTGATGAGTTCACCGGTGTCCAGCTCGTGGTCGGCGGCGACCGCGCGCTGCCGCTTGTGCTCGGCGATGGCGTGCTCGAACAGGTCGCCGTCCACGCCCATCACCGTGTGACCGAACATCTGGATGAGCCTGCGGTAGGAGTCCCAGGCGAACCGCTCCTGTCCGGAGGCCTTGGCGAGGCCGGTGACGGACCGGTCGTTGAGGCCGATGTCGAGGATGGTCTCCATCATGCCGGGCATGGAGAAGCGGGCGCCGGAGCGCACGGAGACCAGCAACGGGTCCTCGACGGCGCCGAGTTCGCGGCCCATGGCGCGTTCCAGGCCGGCCAGGGCGCGGGCGGCCTCGACGCCGAGTTCGGCGGGCTCCTCACCGGTGGCCAGATAGACCTTGCACGCCTCGGTGGTGACCGTGAAGCCGGGCGGGACCGGCAGGCCGATCCTCGTCATCTCGGCGAGACCGGCTCCCTTGCCCCCGAGCAGACCGGCCATGTCCCGGCTGCCTTCGGCGAATTCGTACACGAACTTGATCGGCGCGGTCATCGTCGGTCGGCCTTTCAGAGGTGGGGTACGACGGCCACGGGGCAGCCGACGTGTTGGATGGCGGCGTGGGTGACGGGACCCGTGCGCGGTCCCACCGGGCGTTCCGTGACGCGGCGGCCCACGACGAGCAGGCTCGCTCCGGACGCGGCCCGCACCAGCGCGGACCGTGCGCGCCCGGCGGTGACGGTCTCGACGACCTCGACCTCCGGGAACTTCTCGCGCCACACCTGGAGCACGGCCGTCATGAACCCCAGCCACTCCTCGGCCTGCCCGGGACCTTCGGCCAGGCCGATCTCGCCGGGGCCGAGGCCGAGCGGGGAGGCGGGCTGCCAGGCGTGGACGACGTGCAGGCGGGCGCCGCGCAGTTGGGCCGCCTCGAAGCCGAAGGCGAGCACGTCGTCGCAGGGGTCGCCGAGGTCGAGTCCCAGGACGACGTCGCGGTAGCCGGTGCGGACGGAGCCGCTGCCGTCCGGCGCCGGCAGGTGCTCGTCCGCGGGCTCCTCGCCCGCCCGGACCAGGACGACGGGCCGGGTGGCGCGGCCCACCACGCCGAGGGCCACCGAGCCGAGCAGGAAACCCGTGAAGCCGCTCAGGCCCCGGGAGCCGAGGACGAGCAGGTCGGCCTGGTTGGCGGCGCTCAGCAGGGCCGCGGTCGCGGGGCCGTCGACCTGTTCGTCGTGGAGGGTGACGGCGGGGGTGGTGCGGCTGATGCGTTCCTCGGCCTGGCGCAGGGTGCGCCGGGCGAGGTGACGCTGGGCGGCGGTGGCCAGATGGCCGTCCTCCTGGCCGGGATGCCAACTCCGGGCGTGCACAAGACGCAGGGGACGCCCCCGGCGTACCGCCTCACGGGCGGCCCACTCGGCGGCGGAAAGACTCTCGGCGGAACCGTCGACTCCGGCGACGACGGGCACCAGCATGGCACGCACCTCCTGTGGTCGGGCTGCTCCTCGTCTCCAGCTTCGCCCCGGCCCTCGCCGCCCCGCATGGGCCGCAGGGCACAGGCCCGGGACCGTTCGGCCCCTGCCCCGGGGCGGGCCGCGCGACGAGTCTTGGCGTGCTGGAACCCCCGGGTTCCCCGGCCGGAAGGCGGCAGACCATGGAGCGAGAGATCATCACCGGTGCCGACCGGGTCGTCGTCGGAGTCGACGCGCGCGATCCCGCGGGCGAGGCGCTCGAATTCGCCTTCTCCGCGGCCCGGCAGAACGGCGCCCTCCTGCACGCCGTGCACACCTGGCGGCTTCCGGAGAGCAGCGGCTGTCTGCCCTGGCCGGTGCCGGAGGAGACCCGCGCGACCTGGGAGGACCACGAGGTCCAGCTTCTGTCGGACGCGCTGCGGCCCTGGCGGGAGAAGTACCCCGGCGTCGAGGTGCTGGCGGACGTCGTCCTGCTCCCCACGGCCGACGCACTCGCCCACGCGTCCGCGCACGCGGCACTGGTGGTGCTCGGCCGGAGCTCCGAGGACACCCTGCTCGCGCTGGTGCGGCAGGCGCACTGCCCGGTCGTGGTGGTGCCGTCGTAAAGGGCCGTACCGGCCCTGGGAGCGGGTCCGTTCGGCCCTGTGGGACCGGGCGGCCCCGGGTCAGGGTGGAGGGTATGAGCGGAGGTGCGCGGATCGCCGTGATCGGCGTCGGGAACGACTACCGGCGCGACGACGGTGTGGGCTGGGCGGTGATCGCCCGGCTGCGGGAGCGGCCGCTCGCGCCGGACACCGTACTGGCCACCTGCGACGGCGACCCCGGCCGGCTGATCGGCCTGTGGGAGGGCGCCCGGCTGGCCGTGGTCGTGGACGCGGCCCACGCGCACCCCGGGACGCCTGGCCGGGTGCATCGCCTGGCCCTCGACGCCGGACAACTGCCACGGCCCTCGGCGACCAGTTCCCACGGTCTTGGACTCGGCGAGGCGGTCGAGCTCGCCCGGGTCCTCGGCCTGCTGCCCGAACGGCTGGTCGTCTACGCCGTAGAAGGCGCCGACAGCGAGTTCGGCACCGGCCTGACGCCCGCCGTCGCCGCGGCCGTGCCCGAGCTGGTGGGGGCCGTCGCGCACGAGATCGCCACCGGGGAGCGGTCATGAGCACGCGCTACTTCCGGGTCGACGGCATCGTGCAGGGCGTCGGCTTCCGGCCCTTCGTCCACCGCACCGCGCGTGCGCTCGGCCTGGACGGCTGGGTGGCCAATGTCAACGGCCATGTCGAGGGCGAGGTCGCCGGACCGCCCGCCAGGATCGAGGAGTTCGCCGCCCGGCTGCGTGCCGACGCACCGCCCCTGGCCCGGGTGCGGGACGTCCACCTCACCGCGGGTTCGGCGCATCCGGCGTACGACAGCGGCTTCGAGGTCCGCCCCAGCGCCCCCGGCGCCGCGGACCGGGCCACGCGCGAGATCCCGCCCGACGCCGCCCTGTGCGAGGCATGTCTGCGCGAACTGCGCGACCCTCGTGACCGCCGCTACCGCTACCCGTTCATCAACTGCACCGACTGCGGACCGCGCGCCACGATCATCGAGGACCTCCCCTACGACCGCGGCCGCACCACCATGCGCCGCTTCCCGCTCTGCCCGCGGTGCGCGGCCGAGTACGCCGACCCCGCCGACCGCCGCTTCCACGCCGAGCCCGTCGCCTGCCCGACCTGCGGGCCCCGGCTCGCCTGGGCGGACCTGCGCGGCGAGGAGGCGCTGCGGGCGGCGGTTCAGGCGGTCGCCGAGGGCGGCATCGTCGCGCTGAAAGGGCTGGGCGGCTACCAGTTGGTGTGCGACGCGGGTGATCCACGGGCCGTGGCGGAGCTGCGCCGCCGCAAGCGGCGCCCGGCGAAGCCCTTCGCCGTGATGGTGCCCGACCTCGCGGCGGCCACCCGGCTGGCCGTCATCGGCACCGCCGAGCGCCAGGCCCTGCTCGCCCCCGAGCGTCCGGTGGTCCTGCTCACCCGCCACCGTCGGCACGCGACGTCCGCGCTCGCGCCCGAGGTGCATCCGGGGCTGTCCCGGGTCGGCCTCTTCCTGCCCACCACGGGACTGCACCAGCTGCTCCTCGACCGCTTGGCCCGGCCGCTCGTGGTGACCAGCGGCAACCTCAGCGACGAGCCCATCGCCGTCGACGACACCGAGGCCCGGCGCTCGCTGGGCGGCATCGCGGACGGCTTCCTGACCCACGACCGGCCCATCCGCAACCGCTACGACGACTCCGTGGTGCAGTTCGCCGGCCGCACCCGGATCACGGTCCGCCGGGCCCGGGGTCTGGCACCGGCACCGCTGCCGCTCGCCGTCGATGAGCCGGTCGCCGGGGCCGGGACGCAGCTCAAGCACACCTTCACGCTGGCCGCCCACGGGCGGGCCCTGATCGGACCGCACACCGGTGACCTGTCCGACCAGTCGGCCCACGACGCGTTCCTGACCTCGTACGCGCACCTGAAGCGGCTCAGCGGGATCGAACCGGTGGCCCTGGCCCACGATCTGCATCCCGGCTATCTGTCCACACAGTGGGCGAAGGAGCAGTCGGTGCGTCTGATGCCCGTGCAGCACCACCACGCGCACGTGGCCGCCTGCGCGGCCGAGCACGGGGTGCGGGGCGCGTTCGTGGGCGTCGCCTACGACGGTCTGGGGCTCGGTGACGACGGCACTCTGTGGGGCGGCGAGATCCTCGTCGCCGATCTGACCGGCTACCGCCGCGTGGGCAGGTTCGCGACCGCGCCCCTGCCAGGCGGCGACGCGGCGGTACGCCATCCCTCCCGCACCGCCCTCGGCCACCTGCTGGGCGGCGAGCCGCTGGGCTCCCCGCGCCCCTACCCGTGGCTCGTCCAGCCCTTCGTCGACCGGCTCGACCGCAGCGAGGTCGACGCCGTGCGCGCCATGGTCGCCCACAACGTCAACTGCCCGCGCGCCTCCAGCGCCGGACGCCTCTTCGACACGGTGGCCGCGCTGCTCGGCCTCGCCGACCGGGTGAGCTACGAAGGTGAGGCGGCCGTCCGGGTGGAGGCGGCGGCGGGCGACACGCACGCCGTACCGCTGGCTCATCGCATCGTGCGAACTCGGGGGCTGTGGGTGTACGACTCCGCGCCCACGCTGGCCGATCTGCTGGCGCGACGGCTGGCCGGGGAGCCGGTGGGACGGCTGGCCGCGGCCTTCCATCTGACGCTGGCGATCGCCACGGCGGAGCTGGTCGCGCGGGCCGTGGCCGAGGGCGCGCCGCGCACGGTGTGCCTGGGCGGCGGCTGCTTCGTCAACCGGCGGCTGCTGACCGAGGTGCGGCGCCGGCTGCGCGCCCATGGCCTGCGGGTGCTGGTGGGCGGCCAGGTCCCGGTCGGGGACGGCGGTATCAGCTACGGCCAGGCCGCGGTCGCCGCGGCCCGGCTGGCCGGGGAGAGGTGAGCGCGGATGTGCCTGGGTATCCCGGGGCGGGTCCTGGAGGTCCACGACGACGCGGGCCTGCGGATGGCCACGGTCGATTTCGGCGGCATCCGGCGCGAGGTGTGCCTCGACTGCACGCCGGACGCGGGGGTCGGGTCGTACGTCATCGTGCATGTGGGGTTCGCGATCACCGAGGTCGACGAGGTGGAGGCGCACCGGACGCTGGAGGTGCTCCGGGCGATGGCCGACGCGGTCGAGGGCGAGCTGGGGGAACCACTGCCCTAGACCTGTGGGAGGTGACCCGGTCGGCCCGTCAAGAGGGCCGGTCAGCCCCTGCCGTCCTGGGGCCGCCGAGCCGGAAGCTGAGGGTGGAGGCGCCCACGCCCGAGGAGGTCTGTCATGACCGTCGCTCAAGGCTCGGCAGTGCTCGACCGCGATGGCCTGAACGCCCTGGTCACGGCGTTGGTGGCGCAGGGGCGGACCGTCGTCGGGCCGACCGTGCGGGACGGTGCGATCGTGCTCGCCGAGCTGGCGTCGGCGGACGAACTCCCCTTCGGCTGGGGCGTCGAGCTGGACGCCGGACGCTATCGGCTGGTCCGGCGCGAGGACGGGGCCGCCTTCGCGCACAGCGCAGGCCCGCAGTCCTGGAAGAACTTCCTGCACCCCGCGCGGGAACGGCTGTGGAGCGCCGACCGCACGCCGTCGGGCGGCATCGACTTCACCCCGGAGGAGCCCAGGACCCCGTCGTACGCCTTCCTCGGGGTCCGGCCCTGTGATCTGCGGGCCATCGCGATCCAGGACCGGGTGCTGAGCGGCGGGCGGTACGAGGACACCGGGTACACGCGGCGTCGGGGCGGGGCCTTCCTGATCGCCGCCGAGTGCACCGAGCCCGGCGCGACCTGCTTCTGTGTCTCGACGGGCGGCGGCCCGGCAGCGGACCCCGGTTACGACCTGGCGCTCACCGAGGTGGCCGGCCGGTTCCTGGTGCGCGTCGGCAGCGACGAGGGCGCCGCCCTCCTGGCGCAGGTGCCCCACGGTGCCGCGGATCCGGACACCGAGGACGCCGCACGTGCCGCCGTGGACGCGGCACGCAACCGGATGGGACGCGCCCTGCCCCCGGTCGACGTACGGGCGCTGCTCGGCGCGAGCCTGGCCGCCGACCGCTGGGACGATGTCGCCGCCCGCTGCCTGACCTGCGGAAACTGCACGATGGTCTGCCCGACGTGCTTCTGCACCACCACGGAGGAGGTCACCGACCTCACCGGCGACCACACCGAGCGATGGCAGCGCTGGGACTCCTGCTTCGACCTGGACTTCTCCCATCTGCACGGCGGCCCGGTGCGCGCCTCGGGGCACAGCCGTTACCGGCAGTGGCTCACCCACAAACTCTCCACCTGGCACGACCAATTCGACACCTCCGGATGCGTCGGCTGCGGGCGCTGCATCGCATGGTGCCCGGCCGGCATCGACATCACGGAGGAAGTCACCGCGCTCGCGGCCGAAGCCGACCCGTCCCTCGACCCTGGAACGGAGACCTGAGATGCCTCCCTCGATCGCCCTGCGCATGAACCACGCCCTGCCCGGCGAGCACCGCGACCGGCTGCTCCGCGTCGGCCGCGAGATGCGCTTCCCGCAGGGCGCCCGGCTGTTCGACGAGGGCGGGCAGGCCGACCGCTTCTGGATCGTGCGGGACGGCACCCTCGCCCTCGACCTGCATGTGCCCGGCCGCCGGGCTCCGGTCGTCGAGACCCTCGGCGTCGGCGACCTGGTCGGCTGGTCCTGGCTGTACGAGCCGTACGTCTGGCAGTTCGGCGCCGAGACCGTGACGCCCGTGAACGCCTACGAGTTCGACGCCGTCGCCGTCCGGCTGATGTGCCTGAACGACGCCGAGTTCGGGCGTGCCGTCGAGCACTGGGTCGGCCGGGTGCTGTCCCACCGGCTGCGCGCGGCACGGACCCGGCTCCTCGATCTGTACGGCCCCGGCGGCACCGGAGGTGCGGCATGACGGACGTACCCGTCCCGTACCGCGTGGTCGCCCGCACGGCGGAGACCGGCGACACGGTGACGCTGCGTCTGGAGCCGGTCGGCACGCCGCTCGGCGACTTCGCGCCGGGGCAGTTCGCGATGGTGCACTGCTTCGGGCGCGGCGAGATCCCCGTCTCGGTGAGTTCCGTGCAGGCCACCGGCGGGCTCGCGCACACCGTCCGGGCGGTGGGTGCCGTCTCGGCGGGGCTGTGCGCGGCACGCTCCGCCGATGTGCTCGGCGTCCGCGGGCCGTACGGCACCGGCTGGGAGCTTCAGCGGGCCCGTGGACGGGACGTGGTCGTGGTCGCGGGCGGCATCGGGCTCGCCCCGCTCCGCCCGCTGATCCTGCGCGCGCTGGCCGAACCGGCGGCGTACGGCAGGGTCAACGTGCTGATCGGGGCGCGCACCCCGGCCGATCTGATCGCCCGCGAGGAGATCGAGGGCTGGCGGACCGCGTACACCGGTGTGACCGTCGACCGGCCCGACGACGGCTGGCGCGGCGACGTCGGTCTGGTGACCGACCTGCTCGACCGGGCGGACTTCACGCCCGCCGACGCCGTGGCGTTCGTCTGCGGGCCGGAACCCATGATCCGCGCCACCGCCCGCGAACTCGCCGCCCGTGGCCTGCCCGGTGACCGCGTCCGCGTCTCGCTGGAACGCAACATGCGCTGCGCGACCGGCCATTGCGGACACTGCCAGCTCGGTCCGCTGCTGCTGTGCCGGGACGGCCCGGTCGTGAACTGGGAGCGGGCCGAACCCCTGCTGTCGGTGAGGGAGTTGTGATGGCACCCACGCTCGCCGTGTTCAAACTGGCCTCCTGCGACGGCTGCCAGCTCACCCTGCTGGACTGCGAGGACGAACTCCTCGCGCTCGCGGGCGAGGTGGAGATCGCCCACTTCCTGGAGGCGTCCAGCGCCGTCCGGCCGGGCCCCTACGACCTGTCGCTGGTCGAGGGTTCGGTCACCACCGCCGAGGACGCCGAACGCGTCCGCGCGATCCGGGCCGCCTCCCGCCACCTGGTGACGATCGGGGCCTGCGCGACGGCAGGCGGCATCCAGGCGCTGCGCAACTACGCGGACGTGGACGAGTACCGGCGGGTGGTCTACGCCCGCCCCGAGTACGTCTCGACGCTCGCCACCTCCACCCCCGTCTCCGCCCATGTGGACGTCGACTTCGAGCTGCGCGGCTGCCCCGTGGACCGGCGTCAGCTCATCGAGGTGATCACCGCGTTCCTGGCCGGCCGCAAGCCCGACGTGCCGAACCACAGTGTCTGCTTCGAGTGCAAGCGGCGCGGCACGGTCTGCGTCACCGTCGCCCACGGCACCCCCTGTCTCGGCCCCGTGACCCATGCGGGCTGCGGGGCGCTGTGCCCGGCGTACCACCGCGGCTGCTACGGCTGCTTCGGCCCGTCCGGGTCCGTGAACCTCCCCGCGCTGATACCGCTGCTGCGCCGTGACGGCATGGACGAGCGGGACGTAGAGCGGTTCCTGCACACCTTCAACGCGACCGCCTTCGCAAAGGAGTTGGAGCGGTGACTCACCGTGGATCCCGTGTGCTGCACGTCGGCTCGCTGTCCCGGGTCGAGGGCGAGGGAGCGCTGTACCTCGGCGTGCACGACGGCACGGTCACCGAGGCGCGGCTGAACATCTACGAGCCGCCGCGGTTCTTCGAAGCGCTGCTGCGCGGACGCTCGTACACCGAGCCGCCCGACATCACCGCCCGCGTGTGCGGGATCTGTCCGGTGGCCTACCAGATGAGCGCGTGCGCGGCGATCGAGGACGCGTGCGGGGTCGTCGTCGACCCGGTGATCCGGGATCTGCGCAGGCTGTTGTACTGCGGGGAGTGGATCGAGAGCCAGGCCCTGCACATCTATCTGCTGCACGCCCCGGACTTCCTGGGCCGCGCGAGCGCCATCGAACTGGCCCGGACGCACCGCGCCGAGGTGGAGCGGGGGCTCAGGCTGAAGAAGGCGGGCAACGCGCTGATGGAACTGCTCGGCGGGCGGGCCGTGCATCCGGTGAACGTCCGCCTCGGCGGCTTCCACCGGGCCCCGGCCCGTGCCGAACTGCTCGCCCTCACCGAGGACTTGCGGCGGGCGCTGGACGACGCGTGGGACACGGTGCGCTGGGTGTCCGGCTTCGAGTTCCCGGACGCCCGGGTCGACGCCGACCTGCTGGCGCTGGCCGCGCCGGACACGTACGCCATCGAGGGCGGCACCCCGACCGTGCTCCGCGCCGACGGGAGCAAGGACTCCTTCCCCGTGCGGGACTTCACCCGGCGGGTCACCGAGACGCACGTGCCGCACTCCACCGCACTGCACTCCCGGCTCGACGGGCGGGTCCATCTCACCGGCTCCCTCGCCCGGTTCGCGATCGGCGGGGCGCGCCTTTCGGAGGTCGCGCGCCAGGCCGCGGTGGAGGCCGGGCTCGGCGACCCGCGGGACGGTGCCGTGTGCCGTAACCCGTTCCGCTCCATCCTGGTGCGGGCGGTGGAGACCCTGTACGCGGTGACCGAGGCGCTGCGGATCATCGAGGCGTACGAGCCGCCCGAGCGCCCGTACACGGAGGTCCCGCCGGTCGCGGGCGTCGGCCACGGCGCCACCGAGGCCCCGCGCGGGGTGCTCTACCACCGCTACGAACTCGCCGCGGACGGGACGGTGCTCAGCGCCGACCTGGTGCCGCCCACCGCGCAGAACCAGGGCGCGATCGAGGCCGACCTGCGTCGGCTCGCCCAGCGGGCGATCAGCGAACACGACCCGGACGACGCCGAGTTGACGGACCTGTGCGAGCGGGCCATCCGCAACCACGATCCGTGCATCTCGTGCTCGACCCATTTCCTCGACCTGACGGTCGTCCGGACCTCGGGCCGCACCACAGGAGGCGGAGATGCCTGAATCGCCGTACCGAGTCAGCGATGTGATGACGCACACCGTCGTCGCCGTCGGCAGCGAGGCGTCCTTCAAGGAGATCGTCGCGCTGCTCGACGAGTGGAAGGTCAGCGCCCTGCCGGTGCTGGCCGGTGAGGGGCGGGTCGTCGGCGTGGTCTCCGAGGCGGACCTGCTGCTCAAGGAGGAGTTCCGGGACACCGAGCAGGGCGACCTGGCGGACCGCGTCAAGGCGGGCGCGGTGACCGCGGGCGAGCTGATGAGCGCCCCCGCGGTGACCGTGCACGCGGACGCGTCCCTCGCCGAGGCTGCCCGCATCATGGCCCGCCGGCACGTCAAGCGACTGCCGGTGGTGGACGGGGTCGGCCTGTTGCAGGGCGTGGTCAGCCGCAGCGATCTGCTGAAGGTCTTCCTGCGCTCCGACGAGGAGATCGCCGAGGAGATCCGCGGCAGCGTGCTCGGTCAGCTCCCGTTCACCGAGCCTCTGTCGGTCTCGGTGACCGAGGGCGTGGTCACCCTGGGCGGCGCCCTGCCCGACCGTGCGCTCGTGCCCGTGCTGGCGCGGGCGGTGCGGGCCGTGGAGGGGGTCGTGGACATCCGGCTGGATCTGACCCATCGATGAAGACGTACCGATGAAGGCGCACCGATGAAGTACCTCGACGAGTACCGCGATCCCGTGCTCGCCCGGCGGCTGCTGGACGAGCTGCGGCGGACCGCCACGCGCCCCTGGCGGATCATGGAGGTGTGCGGCGGTCAGACCCACACCCTCGTCCGGCAGGGCATCGACGAGCTGCTGCCGGCCGGGATGCGGATGATCCACGGACCGGGCTGCCCGGTGTGCGTGACGCCGCTGGAGACCCTGGACCGGGCCATGGCGGTCGCCGCCCGCCCCGGCGTGATCCTCACCAGCTTCGGCGACATGCTGCGCGTGCCCGGCACCCACACCGACCTGCTGTCGCTGCGGGCGCGCGGCGCCGACGTCCGGGTGGTCTACGCCCCGATGGACGCCGTACGCCTGGCCGCCGCCCACCCCGACCGCGAAGTCGTCTTCCTCGCCGTCGGCTTCGAGACGACCGCCCCCGCGAACGCGACCGCGGTCCTGCACGCGGCCCGGCTCGGCCTGACGAACTTCTCGATGCTGGTCAGCCATGTCCTGGTGCCACCGGCCATGACGGCGCTGCTGGAGGACCCGGACTGCGAGGTGCAGGCCTTCCTCGCGGCCGGGCATGTGTGCGCGGTGATGGGCTGGCGCGAGTACGAGCCGATCGCGGCCCGCTACCGGGTGCCGATCGTGGTTACCGGATTCGAGCCGCTGGACCTGCTGGAGGGCATCCTCATGGCGGTACGGCAGCTGGAGTCGGGCCGGCACGAGGTGGCGAACCAGTACGTGCGGGCCGTGCGCCGCTCGGGGAACACCGAGGCGCAGGACGCGGTCCGTGAGGTGTTCCGGGTGACCGACCGGTCCTGGCGCGGCATCGGGGCGCTGCCCGGCAGCGGCCTCGAACTCGCCGAGAAGTACGAGAGGTTCGACGCCGCCCGCCGCTTCGACGTGGGCGGGCTCAGCCCCGTCGAGGACCCGGAGTGCATCGCGGGCGCGATCCTCACCGGGGCCCGGCTGCCCACCGACTGCCCGGCGTACGGCACCCGCTGCACGCCCCGCCATCCCCTCGGCGCGCCGATGGTGTCGTCCGAGGGCACCTGTGCCGCCTTCCACGCGGCCGGACGCGTCCCGACGAGGAGCACGCCATGACCCCCGACTGCCCCACCCCGTATCACGAGGACGAAGTCGTCCTGCTCGGCCACGGCGCCGGCGGGCGGCTGACCGCGGAGCTGCTCGACCGGCTGGTGCTGCCCGCCCTCGGCGGCGACGGCGGCCCGCTGGAGGACGCCGCGCTGCTGCCGGGGCGTCCGGATCTGGTGATCAGCACCGACAGTTTCGTGGTCAGCCCGCTGTTCTTCCCGGGCGGTGACATCGGTTCGCTGGCCGTGCACGGCACGGTCAACGACCTCGCGATGCGCGGTGCTTGGCCGCTGGCGCTGTCCGTCTCCCTGATCGTGGAGGAGGGGCTGCCGCTGGCCGAACTCCGGTCCGTCATGGAGTCGTTGGGGAAGGCGGCCCAGGAGGCAGGGGTGCCGGTGGTCACCGGAGACACCAAGGTGGTGGGGCGGGGCGCGGCCGACCGGCTGTTCGTGAACACCACGGGCATCGGGCAGCGGCACGAACTGCTGCGTCCCTCCGCGGCGTCGGCCCGCCCCGGGGACGCGGTGCTGCTGTCCGGTCCGATCGGGCTGCACGGCACCACCGTGCTCAGCACCCGCGAGGGCCTCGGCTTCGAGGCCGACATCGCCTCGGACTCCCGGCCCCTGCACCGGCTCGTGCAGGCACTGGCCCCGCTCGGCGACGCCGTGCACGTGCTGCGCGACCCCACCCGGGGCGGACTTGCGGCGGCCCTGAACGAGATCGCCCGCGACTCCTCGGTGGCCGTGGAGATCGAGGAGAGCGACGTGCCCGTGCCGCAGGCGGTCGCCTCCGCCTGCGACCTGCTCGGCCTGGACCCGCTGGTCGTCGCCAACGAGGGCTGCCTGGTGGCCTTCGTCGCCCCGGAGGCGGCCGAGGAGGCGCTGACGGCCCTGCGGTCACGTCCTGAGGGCGAGGCCGCCGTACGGATCGGCGAGGTGCTGCCGCAGGGTCCGCACGGCCGGGTGACCCTGCGGACCCTGGTCGGCGCCCGCCGCATCGTGGAGATGCCGCTCGGCGAGCAACTGCCGCGCATCTGCTGACCGGTTCAGCCCCTGTCCAGTTCGTGGGCGACGCCCGCCGCCCACTCCTCGATCCGGCCGAAGTCGCGGAAGTCACCGCCCTTGCCGTTGCGGATGATCATCTTCGCGATGCGGCCCTTGGCGCCTTCCTGGAGGCAGCCACCGAAGGTGACGTGCGCGCGGGCGTCCAGGCGGGTCATGGCGCGCCGGAGTCCGGGGACGGGCGGGATGTCCCGTTCGGAGGCGGAGGGGTCGAGCGGTCCGCTGCTGAACAGCCACAGCGGGCGGTCGGCCAGGGCCGTGCGGTGGCGGCGCAGGAAGCGGCGGGCGTCCTTGTGCCAGCGTCCCGCGTACAGTCCGCCGCCGACGACGACGGCGTCGTAGTCCGTCACCCGGGCCACGCTCGCGGCGGGCAGGGCCTCGGCGGTGCAGCCCTCCTTGCGCAGGACCGCGGCCACTGCCTCGGCGATCTCGGCGGTCGATCCGTTCGTCGTCCCGTAGGCGACCAGCACGTTGGCGGTCATGGCGGGCACCTCTTCTCGGTTTCTCTTCCCGGTTCCTCTCAAAGACTGCGCAGCCAGTCGTCGGCGACTCCGTGCAGGGCCTGCACGTCGGGCTGGAGCCGGGAGTCGTCCAGCCGGTGGGTGAGCCGGTCGACGACGGCGACCACGCCGTCCGTCTGACGGGTCATCGAGACGGCGATCTCCGTCTCGCTCTTGCGTTCCAGTTGCCCGGAGAGCGTGACCACGCCCTCGGTGACCGCGACGTCCACGGCGCGCGGGGTGAGCCACAGGGTCCGCACCAGCACCTCGTCGATGACCTCGGCGCGGATCTCCGCGTCCGGCCGCAGGAAGACCTTCAGCAGGTCGCGGCGGGTGACGATGCCGACGAGCCGGTTCTCCTCGTCGAGGACGGGCAGCCGCTCCACGCGGTGCTGGGCCATGGTCCGGGCGGCCTCGACGATGGTGTCGTCGGCGTGCACGGTGACCGGCGGTTCGGTCATCAGCCCGCCGGCGGTGCGGGCCCTGGCCTTGGCGGTCCGGGTCCGGCCCTGCCGGGTCAGGCCCGCGAACCACGAGCGCTTCCGCGGCTCGTAGGGGTCGGGCGTCTCGGCCTGCCGGACGAGCAGGTCGGTCTCGGAGATCACGCCGATGACCTGTTCGTCCTGGTCCACCACCGGCAGTCCGCTGATGCGGTGCTCACCGAGCAGCCGGGCCACTTCCTTGAACGGCGTGCCGTACTCGGCGCGGACGACCTCCGTGGTCATGACGGAGCCGACCTTGTTGTGCCTCATGGCTTTCCCTCCCTAGCGGAGCCTGCGCAGATGGGGGTCCTGGTGCCTGCGGGGCAGCAGGCGTACGCGCGCGTCGAGCACCTGCACTCCGCCCGGCGTCGCGAGAACGGGGTTGAAGTCGGCCTCGGCGAGCTGCGGCAGATCGCTCGCCATCCGGGACAGCCGCAGCAGCAGCCGCTCCAGACCGGCGAGGTCGACGGGTCCGCCGCCCTGCGCGCCGAACAGCAGCGGGGCGCAGCGCGGGGCCGTGATCAGGTCGTGCACGTCGTGGTCGGTGAGCGGGGCCAGCCGGGCCGCGTGGTCGGCGAGCACCTCGGTGGCGGTGCCGCCGAGTCCGAACAGGACCAGGGGTCCGAAGACCTCGTCCTGGACGACTCCGGCGAACAGTTCGGTGCCGCGTGCGGCGAGCGGCTGCACGACCACGCCGGTGAGCAGTCCGGCGAACCGGGTCTCCAGATCGCGGAAGGCGGCGCGCACCTGGTGGTCGCCCCTGAGGTCGAGGTGGACGGCGCGCTGGGCGCTCTTGTGCAGCAGGCCCGGCCAGTGCCCCTTCATGACGACCCGGCCGTCGGCGCCGCGCAGCCGGTCGGCGGCGAGGACGGCCTCGTCCTCGGTCTCGGCCCAGGCCCAGGGCAGTTGCGGGATGCCGTAGCAGTCGAGGAGTTCGGCGCACACGCGGGGTTCGAGCCAGCCGCCGTCCGCGTGTGCGTCGAGGTAGGTGTCGACCACGGCCTGGGCCCGCGCGGTGTCGATGCCGTCCAGGTCGGGGATGGTTCCGGCGGGCCGGGCCAGCCAGGCCGCGCGGTGGGCGGCGTGGGCCAGGGCGCGGGCCGCGGCCTGGGGTTCGGCGTAGGCCGGGACGGTGCCGCCGCCCTCGGTGGGCAACAGCTCGACGGGCAGGCCCTGTTCGAGGCGTACCGCGACGACCGGCTTCGGGCGGGTCCCGGCGCCGGTCAGGGCGCGGACCAGGTCGTCGCCGGTCGCCACGGCGACCGCGGTCGGCACCAGGGCCACCAGGACGGCGTCGATGCCGCCGTACCGCACGATCCGGTCCACGCACGCCGTGAGCTGCTCCTCCGAGACGGCGGCGGTCGCGTCGACGGGGTTGCCGACGGTGGCGCCCTCGGGGAGTACGGCGAGCAGGTCGTCGACGAGTTCGGGGGTCGGTGCGGGGAGTACGAGACCGGCCTCGGCGCAGGCGTCGGCGGCGAGGACACCGGCTCCGCCCGCGTTGGTGACGATGGCGACGCGGGGTCCGGCGGGCAGCGGCTGGGAGTGCATCAGGGCGGCGGCTTCGAGGAGTTCGCCGCAGGAGTGGGTGGCGGTGATGCCGGCCTGGGTGAACAGCGCGCCGCGGGTCATGGTGCGGGTGGCGGCGGCCGCGGTGTGCGAGGCGGCGGCCCGGCGGCCCGCGTCGGTGCGCCCGGCGTCGACGGTGAGCACCGGCACGCGGCGGGTGACGCGGCGGGCGGTGCGGGAGAAGGCGCGCGGATTGCCGAAGGACTCCAGGTGCAGCAGGGCCAGTTCGGTGCGGTCGTCGCTCTCCCACCACTGGAGCAGGTCGTTGCCGCTGACGTCGTACTTGTCGCCGAGGGAGGCGAAGGAGGAGACGCCGATGCCGAGCCGGGACAGACCGTCGAGCAGGGCGATGCCGACGCCGCCGGACTGGACGGCCACGCCCGCGGTGCCGGGGTGCGGATGGCCGGCGGCGAAGGTGGCGTCGAGGCTCACGGCGGGGTCGGTGTTGCTGAGGCCGAGGCAGTTGGGGCCGACCAGGCGCATGCCGTGGCTGCGGCACGCCGCGAGCAGGGCCGCGGCCTGGCTCGCGCCGAGACCGGCGGTGACGACGAGGAGGGCGCGGACACCCGCCTTGCCGCACTCCTCGGCGGTGTCCGGGACCGCGGCGGCGGGCACCGCGAGGACCGCGAGGTCGGGAGTGAGGGGCAGGGCGCTGACGGAGGAGTGGCACGGAACGCCGAGGATCGCGTGCGCGCCGGGGTTCACCGCGAACAGGCGGCCGGTGAAGCCGCCCGCGTGCAGCCGGCGCAGGATCGCCCGGCCGACGGAGCCCGGCTTGCGTCCGGCGCCGACGACGGCGACCGTGCGGGGCCGCAGCAGCGGCTGGAGGCTGGCCACGTCGGCGGCCCGGCCGCGTTCCTCCACGGCCGACAGGTAGCTGTCGCTCTGGTCGAGGGCGATGGTGCAGCGCACCTCGGGGCCCTCGAAGCGGCGCGCGGTGCGCAGCCCGAGGTCGGCGAAGAGCCGCAGCACGTCCCGGTTCTCGCTGAGGGCGTCCGCGGTGAAGGTGGTGATGCCCTCGGCGCGGGCCGCCGAGACCAGGTGCTCGATGAGAAGGGTGCCGACGCCGCGGTGGTGCAGTCCGTCGGCGACCGCGATGGAGATGTCGGCGGAGGTTCCGGAGCCGCCGGAGTCGTACTCGGCGAGCCCGATCAGGTGCCCCGCCGTCTCGGCCATCAGCGCCCGATAGCCGGGGCGGCCCGTTCCGCAGGCCCGATCGGCGGCCAGGCCCGCGGAACGGCGGCTCGCGACGAAGAACCGCAGCCGCAGATTCTCGGGGGACATCTCCTCGTACAGGCCCAGCACCTGCTCCCGGTCGGACCGCCGCACCGGGCGGATGCACACCGTGGTGCCGTCCGCGAGCAGTGCGTGGACCGTGGGCCGGCTGAGCGCGTCGTCCGTCATCACGGATCTCCTTCGCGTCTTCTCGTCACTTCGAGGATCCAGCGGAACGGACGACGCCCCCAGGGGCTGTCCGGGCGTAGCGGGTGGGCCGGTCGGCCCTGACTCGGGGGCCGGTTCAGCAGGCCGGGCGCGGACACGCCGGCACCGGCCCGCAGATTCGTCATGGCCCCCCGCGAAGCGCTACGCGGTCCAGCTCCACTCCGCGATCTCCGGCATGTCCGTGCCGTGTTCGCGGATCCAGGCGTGGTGGCGGGTGCGTGCGTCGGCCATCTCCTGGCGTACGGCCGCGGCGCGCACCGCGAGGCCCGGGACGCGGTCGATGACGTCCATGACCAGCCGGTAGCGGTCGAGGTCGTTGCGGACCACCATGTCGAACGGGGTGGTCGTGGTGCCGGACTCCTTGTAGCCGCGTACGTGCAGGTTCCGGTGCCCGTTGCGGCGGTAGGCGAGCCGGTGGATCAGCCACGGATAGCCGTGGTAAGCGAAGATCACCGGCTTGTCCGCGGTGAACAGCCCGTCGTACTCGAACTCCGACATGCCGTGCGGATGTTCCTCGCGCGGCATCAGCCGGGCGATGTCGACGACGTTGACCACCCGGACGGCGAGTCCGGGAAGGTGCCGGCGGAGCAACTGGGCCGCGGCCAGCACCTCCTGGGTCGGGACGTCACCGGCGCAGCCGAGCACGACGTCGGGTTCGCCGCCGTTCTCGCTGCCCGCCCAGTCCCAGATCCCGGCGCCGCGGGCGCAGTGGGCGCGGGCGGCGTCCATGGACAGCCAGTCGAAGCAGGGCTGCTTCCCGGCCACGATCACATTGACGTAGTCCCGGCTGCGCAGCGCGTGATCGGCGACCGACAGCAGGGTGTTGGCGTCCGGCGGGAGATAGACCCGGACGACCTCGGGGCTCTTGTTGAGGACGTGGTCGACGAAGCCGGGGTCCTGGTGGGAGAAGCCGTTGTGGTCCTGGCGCCACACATGCGAGGTGAGCAGGTAGTTGAGGGAGGCGATGGGGGCTCGCCACGGCAGCTCCCTGGATGTCTTCAGCCACTTGATGTGCTGGTTGACCATGGAGTCGACGATGTGCACGAACGCCTCGTAGCAGGAGAACAGTCCGTGCCGGCCGGTGAGGAGATAGCCCTCCAGCCAGCCCTGGCAGGTGTGTTCGGACAGGATCTCCAGGACCCGGCCGTGCCGGTCGAGGTGTTCGTCGACG
Organism: Streptomyces davaonensis JCM 4913; assembly: GCF_000349325.1. GTDB lineage: Bacteria > Actinomycetota > Actinomycetes > Streptomycetales > Streptomycetaceae > Streptomyces > Streptomyces davaonensis. The sequence goes on along the minus strand of NC_020504.1, from coordinate 9,083,130 downwards.
GGCAGGGTCTCGGCCTGCCACGCCTTGCCGCTGCCGTCGAAGACGGCCTGGAGCCGGTTGGAGGCGGTCTCGTCGGGGCCGACGACGCGGAAGTCCCTGCGGTCCTGGGTGTCCTTCATGACCTGGGCGACCAAGTCACCTAGGACCCGGGTCGGTTCGTGCAGGGAGGTGCCGGGCTTGTCGACGGGTACGGCGAACCGGTCGAGGGAGTCGATCGGCAACTCGCGTACGAGCAGGCCGCCGTTGGCGCGCGGGGTGGAGCCGAGGCGCCGGGCTCCCTCCGGCAGACACGCCAGTACGTCCGGTACGGGTTGCCCGTCGGCGTCGAAGAGCTCCTCGGGCCGGTACGAGCGCAGCCACTGCTCCAGTTGCCGCAGATGCTCCGGGTTCTCGCGGACCCCGGCGAGCGGAACCTGGTGGGCCCGCCAGGTGCCCTCGACGGGGACGCCGTCGACCTCGGCGGGGCCGGTCCAGCCCTTGGGGGTGCGCAGCACGATGACGGGCCACCGCGAGCGCTCGGTCGCTCCCTCCTCCCGGGCGCCGCGCTGGATCTCGGCGATCCGGTCCAGGGCCGTGTCGAACGCCTGGGCCATGGCGCGGTGGACGACGGCCGGGTCGTCGCCGGAGACGTGGAGCGGCTCATGGCCGTAGCCGCGCAGCAGTTCGTCGAGTTCGGCCTCGGGCAGCCGGGCGAGGACCGTCGGGTTGGCGATCTTGTAGCCGTTGAGGTGCAGGATCGGCAGGACGGCACCGTCGTGGACCGGGTCGAGGAACTTGGTGGAGTGCCAGGAGGCGGCCAGCGGTCCGGTCTCCGCCTCGCCGTCGCCGACCACGCAGGCGACGACGAGGTCGGGGTTGTCGAAGGCGGCGCCGTAGGCGTGGGAGAGCGCGTAACCCAGCTCGCCGCCCTCATGGATGGAGCCGGGAGTCTCGGGCGCCACGTGGGAGGGCACCCCGCCGGGGAAGGAGAACTGCCGGAACAGCCGCCGCATGCCGTCCGCGTCCCGGGAGACGTCCGGATACGTGTCGCTGTAGCTGCCCTCCAGCCAGGAGTTGGCGACCACCGACGGCCCGCCGTGCCCGGGGCCCCACACGCACAGCGCGTCCAGCCCGCGGGCCTTGATCACCCGGTTGAGGTGGGTGTACACGAGGTTGAGGCCGGGCGAGGTGCCCCAGTGGCCGAGCAGCCTCGGCTTGATGTGTTCGGCCCGCAACGGCTCACGGAGCAACGGATTGGCGAGCAGGTAGATCTGTCCGGCGGCCAGGTAGTTGGCCGCGCGCCAGTGGGCGTCCAGGGTGCGCAGCTCGTCGTCGGTCAGTACGGTGCTGTTCTGGTGTTCGACCTTGGACATGGAAGGACTCCTGAGTCATCGACGGGGTCGACGGGCGGTGGGAGACGGCATGGCCGGCAACAACGCGGAGAAGCTGCCGCGCAAGACGTACGAGAGTGAACTGCTGCGCCTTCAGACGGAGCTGGTGCGATTGCAGGAGTGGGTGCGCGCCGAGGGCGCCCGCCTCGTCGTCATCTTCGAGGGGCGGGACGCGGCGGGCAAGGGCGGCACCATCAAACGGGTCACCGAGCACCTCAACCCGCGCGTGGCACGGATCGCGGCCCTGCCCAAGCCGACCGAGCGGGAACGCAGCCAGTGGTACTTCCAGCGGTACGTGGAGCATCTGCCGGCCGCCGGGGAGATCGTGCTGTTCGACCGCAGCTGGTACAACCGGGCCGGTGTGGAGCATGTGATGGGCTTCTGCACCAAGGCCGAGTACCAGCTCTTCTTGCGCCAGTGCCCCCTGTTCGAGCGGATGCTCGTGGAGGACGGGATCCTGTTGCGCAAGTACTGGTTCTCGGTCAGCGACGCCGAGCAGCAGGACCGCTTCCGGCGCCGCCTGGAGGATCCGCTGCGGCGCTGGAAGCTGTCGCCGATGGACCTGGAGTCGATCACCCGCTGGGAGAGCTACTCCCGGGCGAAGGACGAGATGCTGGTCCACACCGACATCTCCGAGGCGCCCTGGTACGTGGTGGAGAGCGACGACAAGCGCCGGGCCCGGTTGAACATGATCGCCCACCTGCTGGGCTCGGTGCCGTACCAGGACGTGCCCCCGCCGGTCCTGGAACTCCCGGACCGCCCGGCACCGACCGGCTACGAACGCCCGCCGCGCGATCTCCAGAACTACGTCCCGGACCACGCGGCGAGCCTGTAACCCGCTCACTCCGGCTGCGGTACGACGACGACCGGGCAGGCGGAGTGGTGCAGGGCCGCGTGCGCGACCCTGCCGAGCTGGAGCCCGAAGTGCCCTTCCCGCCGCCTGACGCCGACGACCAGCAGATCGGCGTGGTGCGAGGCGTCCACCAACACCCGGCGGGCGTGGCCCTCGACGGTGCGGCGGAGCAGGTCCAGGTCGGGCGGGGCGTCGCGCAGGGCCTCGTCGAGCGTCTTCTCGGCGTGCTCCTCGTGCAGCCGGGCGGGGGCGTCGGCGAGCAAGGGGTGGTCGGTGCTCTCGTGCGCGGGGCACCGCCAGGCGCGTACGGCGTCCAGCGGGACCCCGCGGCGCAGGGCCTCCGCGTAGGCGAAGCGGACGGCGGCCGACGGTTCGGCGTGCTCCCCCACCCCGACGACGACCCGGCCGCGCACCGGGGGTGTGGCCTGGTTGTCGTGGCTGCCGCGCAGCACGATCACGGGGCAGTCGGCGTGCGCGGCCACCGCCAGGCTGACCGAGCCGAGCAGCAGCTCGGCGATGCCGCCGCGGCCTCGGGTGCCCACGACCAGCGCGGCGGCCTCGCGGCCCGCGTGCACCAGCGCGTACTCGGGCTCCTCGAACACCACGGTGGAGGTCACCTTCAGGTGGGGCTGCCGGGCGTGGGCGCGTCGGGTGGCGGCGCCGACGACGTCCTGCGGTGTGGGCTGCCCGGTGGGCCTGCCGATGTCCCGGGCCAGTGCGGCGCCTTCGTACCGCTCCCACAGGCAGGCGTACACCAGCCGAAGCGGGATGCCGCGCAGGACGGCCTCGTCGGCGGCCCAGTCCACCGCGCGCAGGCTCGGTTCGGAGCCGTCGACGCCCACGACGAGGGGTCGATCCACGGCGCTCACCGTCCCGCGCCGAGGTCGAAGACGATCCGGGCGGGGACCTGGCCGCGCAGGACCTCGGCGATGGAGTCGTTGACGGAGTCGAGCGGGCGGGTCTCGCGGATGACCTTGGTGCGGCCGGCCGCGTGGAGCTGGAAGACCTCGGCGAGGTCCTGCCGGGTGCCGACGATGGAGCCGATCACCGAGGTGCCGTTCAGGACGGTGTCGAAGATCGGGACCTGGATCGTGCCGTGCGCCGGCAGCGCGACCATGACGAGCTTTCCGCCGCGCCGCAGCCCGGAGTTGACGGCGGCGAAGGCGTCCTCGTTCACCGCGAGGGCGATGGCCGCGTGGGCGCCGCCGTACCGCTTGAGGACCTCTCCCACGTCGTGCTTGCGGGCGTCGATGACGAGGTCCGCGCCCAGTTCGGCGGCGAGTTCCAACTTCTCGTCGGTGACGTCGATCGCCGCGACCGTGGCCCCGGCGATCTTCGCGTACTGCACGGCCAGATGGCCGAGCCCGCCGACGCCGGAGACCGCCACGAGCTGCGCGGGCCGCACGTCGGCGACCTTCAGGGCCTTGTACGTGGTGACGCCGGCGCAGGTCAGCGGGGCGGCGTCGAACGGGTCGACGCCCTGCGGGACGGGCTGGGCGAAGTCGGCCCAGGCGAGCATCTTCTCGGCGTAGCCGCCGTCGCAGCCGTAACCGGTGTTGATCTGCTGCTCGCACAGCGTCTCCCAGCCGGACAGGCAGTGCTCGCAGCGGCCGCAGGCCCGGCCGAGCCACGGCACGGCGACCCGCTGGCCCACGGTCAGATGAGTGACGCCGTCGCCGAGCTGCTCGACGAGGCCGACGCCCTCGTGTCCGGGCACGAACGGCGGGTTCGGCTTGACGGGCCAGTCGCCGTGGGCGGCGTGGATGTCGGTGTGGCACAGCCCGGACGCCTCGACCCTGATCCGGACCTGTCCGGGGCCCGGCTCGGGGTCGGGGCGCTCCTCGATGACGAGGGGCTCACCGAAGGCTCGTACGACCGCTGCCTTCATGATTGCTGCTCCTGGGTCCTTGGTGGGGTGGGTCGGTCAGTCGTGGGCGACGACTGCGACGGGGGCGGTGGAGTGGTGCAGGACGGCGTGGGCGACCGGGCCGATGTGGGCGCCGAACGGACTGCGCCGGACACGGCGGCCGATCACGACCAGGGATGCCTCCTGCGCCGCGTCGACCAGACGGACGCCGGGGCTGCCGGCCGGGACCTGCTCGGTGACCTCGACGGCGGGGTACTTCTGCCGCCAGGGGCGCAGCGCCCGGTCGAGTTCGACGGCGTGCTGTCCGGCGATCTCGTCGTGCAGTTCCGCGTCGGCGGTGAGGCCGTAGACGTAGTACGGCGGAAGGTTCCAGCCGTACAGGACGCGCAGGCCGGTGCCCCGCCGCGCGGCCGACTCGAAGGCGAACTCGAGCACGGCGTCGTCCGGGTGGGCGGCGTCGAGGCCGAGGAGGACGGGCCGGTAGGGCGTGGCGGCCGACGGGATGCCCGCCGGGTCGGCCACGTGTTCGTCGGCGGCCTGTTCACCGGCGCGGACCAGAACGACGGGCCGTGCGGTGTGGGCGACGACGGAGAGGCCGACGGAGCCGACCATGAACCCGCCGAGGCCGCTCATTCCGCGGGACCCGAGGACGATCAGCTCCGCGTCCTCGGCGGCCTTGGTGAGGGCCTCGGCGGGGGTGCCGTGGAGCTGTGCCGTGGTCACCTCGACACCCGGGTGACGCAGGCGCAGTCCCTCCGCGGTCTCGCGCGGGATCCGCTCACTCCAGTGCTGGTGCGTCTCCGTACCGAGCATCGGGGCCTGGGCGAGGTGGGCCGGCACCGGTTCCCAGACCTGGACGATCTTCAGCGGCAGGCCGAGCAGCTTCGCCTCGCGAGCCGCCCATTCCGCGGCGGCCCGGCTCTCGGGCGATCCGTCGAGACCTGCGACGACAGTGCGGACCATGGTGTTGCCTCCTGATCGGTGGATCTGTTTCAAGCCTCGGCCGGAAAGGGGTGGGCGGGCAGGGGCCGCAGGTCCCCGGCCGGGACCGACCGGCCCACACGGCGGGCCCCGGGGCGGGGGCCCGCCGTGCTCGCCGGGGTCACCGCAGCCAGGGGTTGCGGCTGACGAAGGGGAGCTTGGCCCACACCTTCCCGAGCCCCCAGACGGCGCCCGCGCCGGTCGCCGCGAGGGCGATCAGGACGACGGCGTAGATCAGGTGGTAGTCGACGAAGGGGTTCGACGACATGCTGGGCGAGCCGTCCGAGAGGTGCTTGGCCGGCGGCCACTCGGCGATCCACATCAGCGCCATCATGGCGGTGCCGGCGACGGCGGCCAGGCGCAGTCCGATGCCCGCGATCAGCGCGAGGCCGATGCCGAGCAGACCGAGCATGAACAGCCAGTCCGCCCAGGCGTCCCCGGCCCAGTCGTGGAAGGTGGACTCCATCGGGCCGACGGCCACATGGCCGAGGAAGCCCTCGGTCGGCGATCCGCCGTCGATCCAGCCGTTGCCGGACTGGGTGGCGTAGCCGAACCCGAACGTCTTGTCGAGGAAGGCCCACAGGAAGACGAACCCGGTCAGCAGCCGGAGGGAGGCCAGCGCGTAGGCGGCCACTCCGGTGATGGTGACGGCGGCGTCCTGCGCGGTGTCCGCGGTGGGGGACGCCGTACGGTTCCTGCGGAGCGCGGGCAGATGGAACCCGTGGGTCCGGTGAGGGTGCTCGTGCACGGCCATGATCTGGTCCCTTCAAGCGGATTCGTTGTGCTGACGAAGCCACTGTCGTGCCACTGCCAACTCCGCCGCCCGGTGCCGAAGGTCGGCCGCAAGGGGGCTGAACGGCCCCTTCTGAAGGCCCTGTCGGACCGCGTCGGCCGGGGCCGCGGTGCGGCATGGGACCGTCCCGGCGCACCCGGTGCCGAAGGGCTTCACGGCGGGGCCGAGTGGCCCATGGTCCGCGGGTCCCCGCCCGCACACGCTGGAGGTGGTAACTGCGGCACGCCTGAGTGGAGGCCCGCCATGAACGTCCCTGTCACCCAGAGCCTGCCGAGGGCACTGCCCGCCGAGCACCGGCAGCGGCTGATGGCGATCGCCCGGGAGGTGTCGTTCCCGGCCGGGACGCGGCTGTTCGAGGAGGGCGGTCGCGCCGACCGCTTCTGGATCATCCGTACCGGCACGGTCGAACTCGACATGCGGGTCCCCGGCCGTCGGGCCGCCGTCATCGAGTCGCTCGGACACAACGACCTCGTCGGCTGGTCCTGGCTGCTCACCCCGCACGTCTGGCACCTGGGCGCCGAGGCCGCGACGCCGCTGCGCGCGTTCGAGTTCGACGCCGAGGTCGTCCGGTCCATGAGCGCGGCCGACCCCGAGTTCGGCCGCTCCCTCGCCTGCTGGGTGGGCGAGATCGTGTCCCACCGGCTCCAGGCGGCCCGCACCCGGCTGCTCGACCTGTACCGCTGAGCGGCGCTCAGCGCTCGCACCCGGACCGCACCGGACCAAGGAGTCACCGTGCACGGATCCCCGCATGTCGTCAGTGATGTGATGACCCGCGACGTCGCCGTCGTCCGCCGGGACGCCGCCTTCAAGGACGTCGTGCGCACGCTGCACGACCGGAAGGTCAGCGCCCTTGTGGTGGTGGACGGCGGACGCCGGGTCCTCGGGGTCGTCTCCGAGGCCGATCTGCTGCCCAAGGAGGAGTTCCGCGACAGCGACCCGGACCGCTACACCCAGCTGCGCCGGCTGTCCGACCTGGCCAAGGCCGGCTCGGTGACGGCCGGCGAGCTGATGACCTCGCCCGCCCTGACCGTCCGGGCGGAGACGACGCTGGCGCAGGCCGCCCGGATCATGGCGCGGGCGCGCGTCAAGCGGCTGCCCGTGGTGGGGGACACCGACCGGCTCGAGGGCGTGGTCAGCCGTTCCGATCTGCTGAAGGTGTTCCTGCGGGACGACGAGGAGATCGCCGAGGAGGTCCGCCGCGAGGTGGTGGCCTACCTCTTCCCGGCTCCGGCCTCGGCGGTGCGGGTCTCGGTCCACGAGGGCGTCGTCCGGCTGGGCGGGCGGGTCCGGGACACCTCCCTGGTGCCCGTGGCGGCGCGGCTGGCGCGGGCGGTCGAGGGGGTCGTGGACGTGCGGTTCGCACTCGACGGGCACGCGGATCCGGACGGGGCATTCGGCGGTTAGGGCCGATCGGCCCTGGTAGCTTCGGCCCCGGCGGGTGACGATCGTCGTATGGGCGGCCCGCAGTCCGTCCACAGCCCGGGGACCAAGGGGTCGAGATGACCGAGTCACGTACCTTCACGGCGCAGGATCCGATCCGCGTCTTCCTGCTGGACGATCACGAGGTGGTGCGGCGCGGGGTGTCCGACCTGCTGGACGCCGAGCCCGACATCTCCGTGGTCGGCGACGCCGCGAACGCCGAGCATGCCCTCGTCCGCGCCCCCGCCGTACGGCCCCACGTGGCCGTCCTGGACGTGCGCCTGCCCGACGGCGACGGCATCACCGTCTGCCGCGAGCTGCGCAGCCGGATGCCGGAACTCGCCGTCCTGATGCTGACCTCCTTCGACGACGAGGACGCCCTGCTGGACGCGATCATGGCCGGGGCCTCTGGCTATGTCCTGAAGCAGATCCGCGGCTCCGACCTGGTCGCGGCGGTCCGTACGGTCGCCTCCGGCCAGTCGATGCTGGACCCCGCGACGACGGCCCGGCTGATGAAGTCCCTGCGCACCGAACCCGCGGCGGAACCGGCCGAGGCGCCCGAGCTGGCCGGACTGTCGCCGCGCGAGCGGGAGATCCTGGCGCTGATCGGGGACGGGCTGACCAACCGCGAGATCGGCAAGCGGCTGTACCTGTCGGAGAAGACCGTCAAGAACCACATCTCCCGGCTGCTGGCCAAGCTGGGCGTCCAGCGTCGGGTGCAGGCGGCGGTGCTGGCCACGCATCTGGAGCAGCCGGAGCAGTCCGGGCGCCCCTCCGCCTAGGGCCTGTCGTCAAATTCCCGTCGTCCGCCCGGAGGGCGGGCCGCGCGGCGGCGATGGGGGTGCCCCCGCGCGAGCCGTGCGAAGCCGGTTCGAGCGTGGGGGAGGAGTCACGTGGGCGTTTCGGCAACGCGGCTGGGGGTCCCCCCCCCTCTGGGGGAGTGCGTGCCAGGCGTCGCGCGGCAGGCGGGAATTTGACGACAGGCCCTAGCGCGCACCGCGCCGTAGGGCGCGCACGGCCAGCTCCACCAGCAGCACCGTGGAGGCCGTCGCCGCGCACACGGCCCACTGGGCCGCGTCGAGCGGGACCGTGCCGAACACGCTGCGCATCCAGGGCACATGGACGGCGGCGACCTGCACGGCCAGTACACCGGCCAGGCACAGCCACAGGGTCCGGTTGCGCAGTTGGTGGCGGCCCAGCAGCGGGCCGTCGTCCGCGCGGGCGCTGAGCGAGTTGACCAGCTGGAACAGCACGAACGTGGTGAACGCCATGGTCAGCGCGGTGTCCGTGGCGACCCGTTCGCGGGCCAGGGCCAGCAGACCCACCGTGCCCAGGGCCATGACCGCGCCGGCCCGGGTGACGGCCAGCAGGCGGCGGGCGTCCAGGATCCGCTCGTCGGGGTCGCGCGGCGGGTGCCGCATCACGTCGTCGCGGGCCGGGTCGACGGCCAGGGCCATCGCGGGCGGACCGTCCATGATGATGTTGATCCACAGGAGCTGGGCCGCGGTCAGCGGGGCGGGCAGTCCGGCCAGGGAGGCGCCGAGCAGGGTCAGGATGGCGCCGACGTTGGTGGACAGCTGGAAACGGACGAACTTGACGATGTTGTCGTAGATGGCCCGGCCCTCGCGCACGGCCCGCACGATCGTGGAGAAGTCGTCGTCGGTGAGGACCACGTCGGCGGCCTCCTTGGCCACGTCCGTGCCGGTGCGGCCCATCGCCACGCCGATGTGCGCGGCCCGCAGCGCCGCCGCGTCGTTCACGCCGTCGCCCGTCATGGCGACGATGTGCCCGCGGCCGGTCAGCGCCCGCACGATGGTGACCTTGTGCTCGGGGGCGACCCGGGCGAACACCCCGATGCCCTCGATGCGTTCGGCCAGTTGTTCCTCGGTCATCTCCGCCAGCTCGGCGCCGGTCACCACCGCGCCGCGGATGTCCAGCTCGCGCGCGATGGCCGCCGCGGTGTCGGCATGATCACCGGTGATCATCTTCACCTCGACGCCGGCCGACCGGCACAGGGCCATCGCGTCCCGGGCCTGCGGACGCGGCGGATCGGCGATCCCGGCGACCGACACGAGGGTGAGGGCGGGCAGCCGGGAGGGGGCGGGCGGTCCGTCGACTACGGCGGTGGCGGCGCCCAGGACCCGCAGGCCTGCGCCGCCCAGTCGTGAGGTCACGGCGCGGACCTCGGCCCGGCGCCCGTCGTCGAGTTCCGCCGCGCCCTCACCGGTGACCACCTCGGCGCAGTGCTCCAGCAGGACGTCCACCGCGCCCTTGACGTGGACGCGGGTGCGTCCGTCGGGCTCGGTGTGGAAGGTGGCCATGTACTTCGTGGCGGCGTCGAAGGGCAGTTCGGCGGCGCGCGGCAGCTCGGCGCGCAGTCCGTCGGCGTCCATGCCGGTCTTGGCGGCGAGGACGACCAGAGCCGCCTCCGTCGGGTCGCCGACGAAGCCGTCCTCGGTGAGACGGGCGTCGTTGCACAGCGCGAACGGCAGGACGGCGTCCCGGAGTTCCTCGGAGCGGTCGGTGCCCGCGCTGTCGCGGACGGCGCCCCGGGTGTCGTAGCCCTCGCCGGTGACGTCGTAGAGGCGTCCGGCGGTCCACAGGGAGCGGACGGTCATCTCGTTCAGGGTCAGGGTGCCGGTCTTGTCGCTGCACACCACCGTCGCCGAGCCGAGTGACTCCACCGAGGCCAGGCGCTTGACGATGGCGCCGCGGCGGGCCATGCGGTGGACGCCGAGGGCCAGGGTCAGGGCGAGCACGGCCGGCAGTCCCTCGGGGATGGCGGCGACGGCCAGCGCCACGGCGCGCAGGGCGAGGTCCCCGAGTCCCTCGCCGCGCACCAGCGCCACCAGCGCGTACGCGGCGACGGCGACGCCGCTGAGCAGGGCCAGGCGGCGGCCGAGGCTGTCCAGCTGGACCTGGAGCGGGCTCGGCGGTTCCGCGCCGGTGCGCAACGCCTCGGCGATGGCGCCGAGTTCGGTCCGCATCCCGGTGGCCGTGACGATCATCTCGGCGCGGCCCCGGGTGAGCGCGGTGTTCATGAACAGCATGCCGGTGCGCTCGGCGAGCGGCACCGGACCGGTCGGCCCGACGCTCTTGACGACCGGCTGGGACTCGCCGGTCAGGGCGGCCTCGGCGACCTCCACCGACTCCGCGACGGTCAGCCGTCCGTCCGCCGGAACCCGGTCACCCGCCTCCAGCAGGACCACGTCCCCCGGGACCAGCGCCTGCGCCTCGATCTCGCGGTCGGCGCCGTCGCGGCGGACCCGGGCGGTGGGGACGAGCATCCGGCGCAGCGCCTCCAGGCTGCGCTCGGCGCGCCGCTCCTGGAGGTAGCCGAGCACCGCGTTGATCTGGAGGACGACGGTGATCACCACCGCGTCCTTGATGTCGCCGATCACCGCGGCCACCACGGCCGCGATCAGCAGGATGCCGATCAACCAGTTGCGGAACTGGTCGAGGAACTTCAGCCACTCCGGGCGGCGGGCCGGTTCGGCCAGCCGGTTGGGCCCGTGTTCCGCCGCCCGTGCGGCGGCCTCGGCGCCGCTCAGTCCGGTCGCCGGGTCGACTCCCAGCCGGGCCGCCACAGCCTCGGCGGCGAGTTCATGGACGCCCTCCCCCGCGACCGCCGTGGTCGCTCGCCCGTCCATGACTACTCCGTTTCGGTGCGTACGACGGCGACCGGACACTCGGCGTGGTGCAGGACGGCCTGGCTGACCGAGCCGAGCAGGAGCCCGGTGAAGCCGCCGCGGCCGCGGGCCCCGACCACGACGAGACCGGCCTCGGCGGTGGCCTCGATCAGCGTGTGCCGGATCCGGCCGCGCACCAGCCGGCGCTCCACCTCGACGTCCGGGTACTTCTCCCCCAGTCCGCCGAGCGCCTCGGCGAGCACCCGCTCCTCCTCGTCGTGCAGGCGGTCCTCGTCGTAGGTGACGAAGGGCGGGTCGCCCGGGGAGTCGTAGACCCGTTCGGTGCGGGTGTTCCAGGCGTGCAGGGCCAGCAGGCCCGTGCCGTGCAGCGAGGCGTGCGCGAAGGCGAACTCGACGGCGGCCTCGGAGCGGGGCGAGCCGTCCACGGCCAGCAGGACCGGTCCGGCCGGTTCGGGCCTGCCCCGCACGATCAGGACGGGACAGCGGCCGTGGGCGGCGAGGTGCCCGGCGGTGGAGCCGAGCAGCAGGCTGCCGAAGCGGCTCAGTCCCCGGCTGCCGACGACGGCCAGGGAGGCGGTCCGCGTCTCGAGTTCCAGCACCATCAGCGGCTCGCCGACGACGACTTCGCGGGCGATGTCCAGATGGGGTGCGATCGTGTGCGCCCGCCGTTCGGCCTCGGTGAGGGTGCCGTCGATCAGCTCGCGCACCCCGGCGCTCGCCGGGCTCCAGGGCGGCACCCGGGGCGGCACGTGCAGCGACGGCCACCCGAAGGCGTGCACCAGCCGCAGGCCCACGCCCCGTAGGGCGGCCTCCCGGGCGGCGATCTCCACCGCGGACAGGCTCGACTCCGAGCCGTCCACTCCCACGACCACAGGACCGTTCATCGCCGGTCTCCCTTCTCCGGGCTCTGACGGGATCCGGGTATCCGGAGAGCCGGGCTTCCAGGCTCTCCCCATCCCGTGCATCCCGCACAGGGCCGTCCGGGCCCGCTCAGAGCCCCGGTCGGCCCTCCCCCGGAAGGGCGGCGGGAACCGAGCCTTGAAGAGGGGGAGTACCCGCGCGGCACCGCCGCCACCGGGCCGCCGCGCCGACCCCGGAGGTGCGTCATGACCGGACCCGTCGTCGTCGGGCTCGACGGTTCGCCCGAGAGTGTGACGGCCGCATGGTGGGCCGCACGCGAAGCCGTGAACCGGCGCCTGCCCCTCCTCCTCCTGCACTCCTGGACCACCCAGCCGCTCGACGTGCCGATCGCCCAGGAAGCGCACCACAAACGGCTGTACGGCCAGGAGGTCCTCCAGCGGACCTCGGCCGCGCTGCTGCACCGGTACGCCGACCTGCCCCTGACCACGGAACTGGTCTCCGCTCCCGCGGCGCAGGCACTGCTGGACCGGGCCGAGAACGCGGAGCTGCTCGTCCTGGGCTCGCGCGGACACGGCTCGGTGGCGAGCTTCCTGCTCGGCTCCATCAGCCTGCACGTCCTGGGCCTCGCGCCGTGTCCGGCCGTCGCCGTACGGGCGGACGACCCCGCCGTGGAAGCGGGCTGGAAGCAGCCCGCGGCGGCGGAGAGGGACGAGATCGTGGTCGGGGTCGGCCGCCCCGAGGGCCGTGCGGCCGATGCCCTGCTGGAGTTCGCGTTCACCACGGCCGCGGCACACGGATGCCGAGTACGGGCGGTGACGGCGCTGCCCCTGTCCGCCTCGCTGCTGGCGCAGCCGGGCGAGGACGAGGTCGAGGACATGGCCGGGGCACGCCTGGCGGAGACGCTGGCGCCCTGGCGGGAGAAGTTCCCCGACGTGCCCGTGGACCAGCACATCGCCCTGGGCCCGGCCACGCAGGTGCTGCTGACCGCGTCCGCCCGTGCCTGCCTCACCGTCGTGGGGCGCAAGCGCCAGTCCTCGCATCTGACCTGGAAGCTCGGGCCGGTCGCCCACGCGGCCCTGCACCACGTGCCGTGCCCGGTCGCCGTGGTCCCGAGCGGCTGAACGGGCCGCGCGGTCAGTCCGGCAGTTTCAGCCGCACCGTCTCCCCCGGCTCGACGACGACCGTGCGGTCCGGCAGCCGCACCTCGATCGGGGACTGGTCGGAGGACGGCACGGCGATGTCCAGCTCGCGGCGCTCCAGATGCACCCGCACCCCCCAATTGCCTTGGTAGCGCAGGGCGAAGCCGTACGAGGAGAGTTCCGGCAGCGGCACCGGATCGAGCCACAGCGCTCCGCCGCGGGTCTCCAGGCCGGTCAGCCCGCGCTGGACGAGGTCGAGGGTGCCCGCCATGGCGCCGAGGTGGATGCCCTCGCCGGTGGTGCCGCCCTGGACGTCCGCGATGTCGCCCTGGAGGGCCTCCTGGCAGAACTTCCATGCCTCCGCGCGCCGGGCACGGGCCAGCACCCAGCCGTGGACCAGGCCGCTGAGGGTGGAGCCGTGGCTGGTGCGGTGCAGGTAGTAGTCGACGGTACGGTGCCAGATGTCGTCGTCGAGCTCGACCCCCAACCTGCGGAACAGGTCCCGCAGTTCGGCCGGGGCGAAGAGGTAGCCGAGCATCAGGACGTCGGCCTGTTTGGAGGCCTGGTAGCGGTTGACGGTGTCGCCCTCCGCCTCCAGGATCCGGTCCAGGCGGCGGATGTCGCCGTAGCGCTGCCGGTACTCCGCCCAAGGCAGCTCGGCGAGTTCGCCGTAGCCGTCGAACTGGCTGATCACCCCGTGGTGGAAGGGCACGTGGAGCGTGCGGGAGACCTCCTCCCACTGCTCCAGTTCGCTCAGGTCGAGGCCCGTGCGTTCGGTGAGTTCGCGGCGCCTGGGCTGTGGCAGGGCGTCGATCAGTTCCAGGGTGCGGGTGAGGACCCAGGCCGCGGTGACATTCGTGTAGGCGTTGTCGTCGAGGCCGGGTGTGCTCGCGTCGGGATAGGCGTCGTGGTACTCGTCCGGGCCCACCACGCCCTTGATGCGGTGCCGTCCGAGCGTCTCGTCGTAGACGGCCGCGTCGGCCCAGAAGCGGGCGATCCGCAGCAGCATCTCCGCGCCCTTGGTGTGCAGGAACTCCATGTCGCCGCTGGCCTCGTAGTACTGCCAGACGTTGTAGGCGATGGCCGAGCCGACGTGGTACTGGAGCCGGGAGTTGTCCGGCAGCCAGCGCCCCGAGCGCGGGTTGAGATGGAGCTGCTGGGTCTCCTCGCGCCCGTCGCTGCCGCTCTGCCAGGGATACAGGGCGCCCCTGCGGCCGGCGGCGAGGGCTGAGGTGCAGGCCTGTTCCAGGCGCCGGTGGCGGTAGCGCAGCAGGGCCCGGGAGACCTCCGGGAAGTGCAGGTTGAGGAAGGGCAGCACGAACAGCTCGTCCCAGAAGACATGGCCCCGGTAGGCCTCACCGTGCAGTCCCCGGGCGGGTACGCCCACGTCGAGGTCGGCGGTGTGCGGGGAGAGCGTCTGGAGCACGTGGAAGAGGTGCAGCCGCAGAATGCGGCCCGCCTCGCCCGCGACGTCCAGGGCGGCCCGGCGCCACAGCTGGTTCCAGGCCGTGCGGTGGGACACGAGCAGTTCGTCGAAGCCGGGCACGCGGCCGACCCGGTCGATCGCGGCGTACAGCGGGTCGCTGATGGCCGGGTCGCGCGAGGTGTGCAGGGCGACGATCTTGTCGACGGTGACGGTCCTGCCCTTGGTCAGGCTCAGGACGGTGTGCTGGGTGGTGCGCGGGCTCTTGTTGCGGACGATGACCGGCGCCTCGGAGACGAGCCGTGCGGCCATGCCGATCCGGATGTCGGAGGTCCGGGTGCGGCAGCGCAGCCACACGGTGTCCGGGGTGGCGGTGCCCGCGTGCACGTGGGTGAGGTGGCGCCCGTCGAGGTCGCGGTAGCGCGGTACGCCCGCGTTGGTGACGGCGCCGTCCAGCAGGGCCTCCACCTCCAGCTCGCCGGAGAAGCCCTCGGCGGTGAACTCGGTGCGCAGGGCGGCCAGATGAGGATCCGCCATGTGCACGATCCGCTGCTGGAACACCGACAGGACGCGTCCCTCGCCGAGGTCGAAGCGGGTGCGGCGCTCCAGCATCCCGGAGGCCAGCAGCAGGTCCATCCGGTGCTCCAGCACCGTCGCGGTGTCCGGGGTGAGCCAGGATCCGCCGACCGGACGGAAGCGCAGCGGCAGCCAGTTGGGGACGTTGACCATGTCCTCGTTCTCGACCTGCCGCCCCGCCACGTCGGAAGTCAGCCGGTTGTAGCAGCCCGCGACGTAGGTGCCCGGATAGTGGATGTCGTCGGCCACGCACTCCGGGAGTGCTCCCCGGGTGGCGAAGTAGCCGTTGCCCAGGGTGCACAGGGACTCGCGCAGCCGTTGGTCCGCGGGCTCGTAGCCCTCGTACTCCCAGGTCCATCCCGTCACGTCGGCTCCTCACCCAGCAGTTCCGCCAGATCCCGTACGACGATGTCGGCGCCGTGCCGGCGCAGTCTGTCCGCCGAGTCCCCCGTGGCGGCCCGGTCCACGCCCACCACCAGGGCGAAGCCTCCGCGTCTGCCCGCCTCCACGCCGGCGAGGGCGTCCTCGACGACGGCGGCGCGGCCTGCGGGGACGCCGAGCCGGTCGGCGGCGGTGAGGAACAGGTCGGGCTGCGGCTTGCCCGGCAGGCCGAGCCGGGCCGCTTCGGCGCCGTCCACGAGGACGTCGAACAGGTCGCGCACGCCCGCCCGGGTGAGCAGCTCGCCCGCGTGCCGGGAGGCCGAGGCCGCCGCCAGGGGTGTCCCGGCCGCGCGCAGGGCGTGCACGAGCCGCACCGTGCCGGGGTACGCCGCCACGCCCTGTTCGCGCAGCCGCCGCGTGAAGCGTTCCTCCTTGTCTGCGGCGACGGCCCGCACGGTCGCGTCGGTCGTCTCAATGCCGCGCGAGGCGAGGAAGGCGGCGGCGCCGTCGAGGCGGGACTTGCCGTCGACATGGCTCAGGTAGTCGTCCCGGACGTCGAACGGCCGCCGCTGCCCGGGATCCGTGGGCGGATGCGCGAGCAGGAAGGCGTCGAACGCCTCCTTCCACGCGGCCGCGTGGACGCGGGCCGAGTCGGTGATCACTCCGTCCGTGTCGAACACGACGGCGCGGACCTCGCTCAAGGGGGAACCGGGCTGCTCCATGGTCACTCCAGCTGCGGGACGACGGCGACGGGGCAGTACGCGTGGTGGAGCAGGGTGTGTCCGACCCGGCCGAGCTGGAGGCCGAAGCGGACCGACCCGCGCCGGGCCCCGATGATCACCAGGTCGGCGGCGGCCGACCGGTCCAGCAGCACCCTGCGGGCCGGGCCCTCCACCGCGGCGGAGCGCACCCGCACGTCCGGGTGGTCGGCCGTCGCCTCGTGCAGGACGGTGTCGAGCAGGTCCGAGGCCTCGTGGTCCTCCGCCGCGGGGTGCGTGGGCCGGCGCCAGGCCCGTACGACGTCCAGGACGCAGCCGCGGGCCTCGGCCTCGCGGAAGGCGAACCGGGTCGCCGCACGGGCGGTCTCCGGGTCGGCGGCGCCGAGCAGGATCCGCTCGTGGGTGCCCGCGAGGCCCGCCTTGTCCCCGCGGACCACGATCACCGGTCCGTGCGCGCGGGCCGCGACGGTCAGCGAGACGGAGCCGAGGAGCAGTCCGGCGAGTCCGCCGCGGCCCCGCGCTCCGGTCACCACCGCGAAGGCGTGCTGCGCCTCGCCCAGCAGGGCGTGTGTCGCCTCGTCCGGGATCACGTCGGCGGAGACCCGCACGCCGGGTTCGCGGCGCCGGGCGCGCTCCACCGCCGTCGCGACGACCTCCTCGGCAGCCGTCTGCTCGGACGGGCGGTCGGGGTCGTCCGAGGGCACCACGCCCTCGTAGCGCTCCCACAGGGACGCGTACACCAGGCGCAGCGCCCGACGGTGCCGTAGGGCCTCGTCCACGGCCCAGTCGACCGCCTGAAGGCTGCCGGCAGAGCCGTCGACGCCCACGACGAGAGGCAGCTCCTGCATGGCCCCACCGCCTTCCGTCCGGCCGCGGCACGCGGCCCGGTGCTCCCATCCACGGTCGCACGGGCGCCCGGAAGGCCGCATGGGATGAGCCGGCCCCGGCCTGGGGACCTTCGGCCCGTGCGAGGGCCCGCGTGCGGGGTGACGCTGGAAGTGGGCCGACGGGTCGTCGACGCTCGTCGACCGGATCCGGAGGGAGCGATCCATGGCTACGGACACCGTGCACCCGGTCCACCCCGCCCGGCTGACGGCGGTCCTCGACAAACCGCTGTCGCGCTGGCTGTGGCTGCTGAAATGGCTGCTCGCGCTGCCCCACTTCGTCGTCCTCGCCTTCCTGTGGGTGGGGTTCGTCCTGGTGAGCGTCGTGGCGTTCTTCGCGATCCTGTTCACCGGCCGGTATCCGCGCGCCCTGTTCGACTTCAACGTGGGTGTGCTGCGCTGGAGTTGGCGGGTGGGGTACTACTCGTACGGCGCTCTGGGCACCGACCGCTACCCGCCGTTCACGCTCGCCGACGTCCCCGATTACCCGACCCGCTTCGATGTCGCCTACCCCGAGCGGCTGTCCCGCGGCCTGGTCCTGGTCAAGTGGTGGCTGCTGGCCATCCCGCAGTACCTGGTCGTGGCGATCCTCGAGGGCGGGTCGTACATGGGCTGGTTCTCCGGCGGTCTCATCGGGCTGCTCGTCCTGTTCGCCGGTGTCGCCCTGGCCGCGACCGGGCGTTATCCGCGCGGCATCTTCGACCTGGTCATCGGCCTGAACCGGTGGGTACTGCGGGTGACGGCCTACGCGACGCTCCTCACCGACGTGTATCCGCCGTTCCGGCTCGACCAGGGTGGCGCCGAACCGGAGATGCTGCCCTGACCACCGCGTTCCCGTTCTGCACGGGCAGGGCCGGGATCTTCCGCGTCCGACGGATCGTCCGGCGCAGCGCCAGCGCGTCGAAGAGTGCGGTGAGGACGAAGGTCACGCCCATCGCCGCGAACAGCAGGAGCGTGAACCGCTCCCAGAACTCCGGTGTGAGACTCGTGCCCACGGTCCTCTCCCCCTCGGGTCGATGTGATTCCTCCTCACCTGTCAGCCAACTCCGTCACGGCCCGGAGCGCATGAGCCGTGCGGCCCGGAGGGAGGGCCGGAGCGGCCCTGGTGGTTCCCCGGTGGGTGTGGTGTGCTGGAGGTGACGGGAAGGACCCTGACTCGAGACGCGGAGAAGCGGCTTCGGGCCGTGCACCGCGCAATCCGGATCCGCGAGAAGCGGGTAGGTCCTTCCCGCCTCTCATGCCGCCGCAGCGACAGTCACCCCTCCTGGGCCCGGTCGTCGGTGAGGTCCGGTTCGAGGGCCGGTCGATGCCGTGGGCCCAGGAGTTCGCAGTCCACGCCGACCACTCCCTCGACGGCCCGCGCCAGCCGTATCGCGACGGGCACGAGGGCGGTGCTGCGCACACGGCCGGTGAGCCGTACGACGCCTGCGTGGACCTCGACCCGCACCGCGTCCGGTGCTTCGGGGAACAGGAACTCCACGACGTCGGAACGCACCTCACGGGCGATGGACTCGTCGTCCCGCAGGAACACTTTGAGCAGGTCGGAGCGGGTGACGATGCCCTTCAGCACCCCGTCCTCGCCGACCACCGGGAGCCGGTGGACCCCGTAGCGCGCCATGGTCCGGGCGGCCTGCGCCGGCGTGTCGTACGGGTCGGTGGTGACCGCAGGCGCCGTCATCAGCTCGGCTGCCGTGCGCGCCTCGGCCTTGGCCGGGTCGACGGGCCGGGCCGTCCGCAGCAGGTCGGCTCCGTGGAACTCCTCCTTCACCAGCAGATCCGTCTGGGAGACCACGCCCAGGACCCGCTGCTCGTCGTCCACCACGGGCAGGCCGCTGACCTGATACCGGCGCATGGCCTTGACCAGGTCCTTGAACGCGGCGTCGGGCCGGACGGCCACGACGTCGCGGGTCATCACGTCGCTCACGATGCTCGGGGTGCCGTCCATGGTGCCCTCCGGGTCAGCCCCGGCTGCCGCTGCCGTACGGCGCGTACAGGTCGAGCAGGCGGGTGCGGGCGGCCTGGAGGCGGCGCGTGGCGACCGCCCCGGCCCACAGCGCCACCGTGTGGCCCAGGGCGGGGTCGTCCGCGCACATCCGGCGTACGGTCTGCGCGTCGAATTCGTGGGCGCGCACCGGTCCGACCGTCCGGGCGCCGAACCGCCACCGGTACGGCGGGAAGAGCCAGGACCAGCCCAGCAGATCGCCGGGGCCAAGGGTCTCCAGGTCGACCGGGCGGTGGCCCGGCACGCGCATGTCGAGCGTCACGGTGCCGGACCTGATGATCCAGAAGTGGTCGGCCCGGCCGCCTTCCTGGAAAAGGCGGATGCCCGCCGGGAAGAGCGCCTCGTGGGCCAGACCCATGAGCAGGCCGCGGTGCTCCGTGGAGAGCGTCCTGTCCGGCCGGGATGTCGTCGCGGTAGCCATCTCGCGCCTCCTCATGCGCCGCCTGCTCTCAGCCTCGACGCCGTCGGGGCCACAGCACATGAGCCGACCGGCCCTGGCCGCTGGGCTCAACGGGCCCTGCCTGGTCCACGGGCGGGGCGGGCGGTGTTCGGCGAACCTGATCGCAGGTCCGCCCGCACCGCGAAGGGATCCCGAGATGGTGCAGTCCCCGTCCCTCGAGCGCCCGAGCCCGGAGGTGTCCGCGCGTGCCTGGCTGATGCTGGCCCTGGCCACGGTCGGTTTCGCCGTGAACTTCTGGGCATGGGCGCTGCTCAGCCCGCTCGGCCCGCGCTTCAAGGACGACCTGGACCTGTCGTCGTTCGAGCAGTCGCTGCTGGTGGCCGTGCCGGTCGTGGTCGGGTCGCTGGGCCGAATCCCGGTGGGCGCGCTGACCGACCGCTACGGCGGACGGGTGATGTTCCCGCTGGTCTCGGCGGCCACGGTCGTCCCGGTGCTGTACGTCGGCCTGGCCGGGCACGACTCGCTCGCCGCGCTGCTGGTCGGCGGCTTCTTCCTCGGTATCGGCGGGACGGCGTTCGCGGTCGGCGTGCCGTTCGTCAGCGCCTGGTTCCCGCCCGAGCGGCGGGGCATGGCCATCGGCGTCTTCGGCATGGGCATGGGCGGTACGGCGATCAGCGCGCTGACCACGGTGAAGCTCGTGGACGCGTACGGCACCGCCAACCCGTTCCTCGTCTGCACCGCCGTCCTGGTGGTCTACGCGGTCGTGGCCGCGCTCGTCCTGCGGGACGCCCCGGGGCGCACCGCGCCGACCGAACCGCTGCTGCGGCGCCTGGCGGACGCGCTGCGGCTGCCCCTGACCTGGCAGGCGTCGACGCTGTACGCGGTGGCGTTCGGCGGCTATGTCGCCTTCTCCGTGTACCTGCCGACCTACCTCAAGACGGCCTACGGACTCACCCAGACGGACGCGTCGAACCGGATGGCCGGATTCGTGCTGCTGGCGGTGGCGATGCGGCCGGCCGGCGGCTGGCTGTCGGACCGGATCGGACCGGTGCGGGTGCTGTCCGGCTCCCTGGCCGTCGTCGTCGTGAGCGCGCTCGTGCAGTCCTCCACGCCGTCCCTGGCACCGGTCGGCACGATCGCCTTCCTCACCATGGCGGCCGCGCTGGGCGCCGGCAGCGGGGCGACGTTCGCCTTCGTGGCCCTGCTCGCCCCGCGGGGGCGCACCGGCTCGGTGACCGGCGTGGTCGGCGCGGCGGGCGGCCTCGGCGGCTTCGTACCGCCCTTGGTGATGGGCTCGCTCTACGGCGCCTACGGCTCGTACGCGCTGGGCCTGCTGCTGCTCGCCGCGGTGGCGCTGGCCGCCCTGGTCTTCACGGAGACCGTGGTGCGCCGCGCGGTGACCCGCCGGATTCCGGCCACCCAGCACAACTGACCTGCGGCAAAGGGGCCGTTCGGCCCTCCGGCCCGGTCCCCCGGCCCCTGTCGGGCACCCGGCCCGCGGACGGATCCTGAGGGTGCGGGGACCCCGCGTACGCACGCGCGGGTGCCGCTCCGGGAGGTGTCGGTCATGCTTCGCCCCATCGTCGTAGGACTGGACGGATCTCGCGAGAGCCTCGCCGCCGCCGACTGGGCGGCCCGGGAGGCGCTACGGCGCGGCCTGCCGCTGCGGCTGGTGCACGCCTGGGAGGGCGGTGCCTCGCCCGACGGGTCGGACCTGCCCGAGCTGGACGCTCCGCGCCACTGGGCGCGGCGGATCCTGCGCGGCGGCATGGACCGGCTCAACGAGCGCTATCCGCAGGTGTACATGAGTGCCGAGCAGATTCCTCGGCCCGCTCCCGACGCCATGGTCGCGGCGGGCGACGAGTCCGAGCTGCTGGTCCTCGGCAGCCGGGCGTTCAGCGGCCTCGGCGGCCTCATGGCCGGTTCCGTGGCGCTGGCGACGGTGGCGCACGTGGCCCGGCCGGTCGTGCTGGTCCGGGCGACTCAGGCGCTCGAGGACGAGCACGAGCCGGACGCGGCGGGCCGACCGTCCGCGCACACGCCGTACCGCCCGCTCGTGGTCGGTGTGGACCCGGCGCAGAAGTGCGACGACCTGCTGGCATTCGCCTTCGAGAGCGCGACGCTGCGGGCCGCGCCGCTGCGGGTGGTGCACGCCTGGCGGCTGCCCTACGTACCGCCAGCGCTGGAGGCGAAGGCGCGCAGGGACGTGCGGCAGCGGGCCGAGCAGGCGCTGGAGGCCGTGCTCGCGCCGTGGCGGAAGAAGCACCCCACGGTGGAGGTCGTCACGATGGTCGAAGAGGGGCGCCCGGCACAGCGGCTGCTCGACGCCGCGAGGGACGCCGGTCTGCTGATCGTCGGCCGCAGGATCCGCCCGGTCAGGGTCGGCGCGCACACCGGGCCCGTGGCGCATGCGGTGATGCACCACGTGCACTGCCCGGTCGCCGTCGTGCCGCACGAGTGAACAGCCGCACGGCTCAACTGCCGCACGAGTTCTGTGCAGGAGCGGCACACACGCTGCACACGGCCTGTCGAAAGGCTCGCTACGGTTCTGGCCGATCGATCGATCCCCCGTGCGAACGCCGAGTCAGGAAGACCCCGGATGGACTACTGCTCCTCGTGCCGTCGGCATCTCAACGGTGCCCTGGTGTGCCCCGGCTGCGGCGCCTACGCCCCGGACATCGCTCCGCCCATGGCGATGGCGCCCCCGGCGAGTCGTCCCGACGACACGTGGCACGACGTGGCCCCCGCCGTCGAGGCACCGGCGGAGACACCGGCCGAGGACGCGGTTGCCGTGACCGGCGCGCCGGCAGGCCGGGCGGCTCGGCGACGGCAGCGGGCCCGCTGGAAGAAGAACCAGCGCCGGGCCGTGGTGGCCACCGCGGTCGCGCTGGTCGGCGGCGGCCTCACCGTCGCCTCGATGGACCGGCAGTCCGGGGACCGGGCCCAGGCGGCCACGGCACCGGACAACACGGCCATGGGCACCGCCGAGGAGCGGCACACCGAGCCCGCCGCCCCCGCCTCGACACCGCCGGGCACACCCGGTGCGCCGCCCAGTACGCCGACCGCCCGGCCGTCGGCCCCCAGCGCCCCGCGCGAGCAGTCCGTCGCGGTCGTACCCACGGCCACGCCGACCACGGACCGGTCGCGCACCCCGGCCTCGCCTGTGCCCTCGGTGACCTCGGCCGCCCAGTCGCAGGCCGCCTCCGTCGCCCCCGGCACGATCCCGGAGCCGACGGCCACCGCCACGCCCCCGGCCGCCCCCGCGCCGTCGCCCTCGGCGACCGCACCGTCGGAACTGTGCCTGCTCGTGCTGTGCATCGGCTGATCCGCCGGGTCAGCCCGCCCCGCTACTGATCGGCCGGCACCGGAACCCGCCACACCAGCCGGGAACCCCCGCCCTCGGGGGTGCTCAACTCCAGTTCCCCGCCGAACTGTTGGGCCCGCTCGGCCATGTTCCGCAGTCCGCTGCGGCGGCCCTCGGCCGGTATGCCCACGCCGTTGTCGGTGACCGCGAGCCGTACCTCGCGGCCGTCGGTCTCCAGCATCACCTCGGCGCGCCCCGCGCGGGCGTGGCGGGCGATGTTGGTCAGGGCCTCGGAGAGCACGGCGACCACGTGGTCGGCGATCTCGCGGGGCACGTCCGTGTCGACCAGCCCCTCCATCCGCACGCTGGGGGCGAACCCCAGCACCGGGGCCGCCTCCCCGGCCGCCCGGACGACCCGGGCGCGCAGCCCGGTCCCGGCGCCGTCCTCACGCGCCCGCAGGCCGAAGATCGTCGACCGGATGATCTTGATGGTCTCGTCCAGGTCGTCCACGGCCCGCGCCACCCGGTCCCCGGCCTCCGGGTGCTCGATGAAGCGTCCCGCGCTCTGCAGGGTCATACCGGTCGCGAACAGCCGCTGGATGGCGAGGTCGTGCAGGTCCCGGGCGATCCGGTCGCGGTCCTTGAGCACCGCAATCTCCTCGGCGTCCTGGCGGCGCTCGGCCAGCTCCATCGCGATCGCGGCCTGCGCGGCGAAGCTGTGCAGCGGCACGGTCTCCTTGTCGGAGAACACCGGCCGGCCCGCCTCCCGCACCAGGAGCACCACACCGCGGACGCCGTCGCCGGTCCCGATGGGCACGGCCACGGCGGGTCCCAGTCCGCCGAACCGGGCGTCGGGATCCGCCGCGCGCTCGTCGCGGGTGACGTCCGCGCCGGTGACGGACTCTCCGGTGGCGAAGGCCCGGCCGATGAGGCTCTCGTCCACCGGCAGCACCAGGCCCCGATGGGCCTCGGCGCTCTTGCCGACGGCGAGTTCCACCCGCAGCGCGTCGGTGTCCTCCACCGGCATGGCCACGACGGCGAGGACCGCGCCGGTGATCTCCTTGGCCCGCCGGGCGATCAGTCCGAGCGCCTCTCCGCGCTCGGCTCCGGACATCAGGCTGTGGGTGATCTCGGCGTTGGCCTGGAGCCAGCGCTCCCGCAGCCGGGACTCCTCGTACAGGCGGGCGTTGTCGATGGCCACACCGGCCGCGACGGCCAGGGTCGACAGGACCGACT
This sequence comes from Streptomyces davaonensis JCM 4913, assembly GCF_000349325.1. Lineage (GTDB taxonomy): Bacteria > Actinomycetota > Actinomycetes > Streptomycetales > Streptomycetaceae > Streptomyces > Streptomyces davaonensis. The sequence goes on along the minus strand of NC_020504.1, from coordinate 9,059,272 downwards.
CGTCCTCCTCGTCGAACTGCGCCCCGCCCGCCTTCTCGGTCAGGTACAGATTGCCGAAGACCTGGTCGCGGACCCGGATCGGGACGCCCAGGAAGGTGTTCATCGGCGGGTGGTGGGGCGGGAAGCCGTAGGAGGCGGGGTGCTCGGAGAGCTTCGCCAGGCGCAGCGGCTCGGGGTGGCGGATCAGCTCGCCGAGGATGCCGTGGCCCTCCGGGTAGGGGCCGATCCTGGCGATCTGTTCCTCGCTGACACCGACGGTGTGGAAGGCCGACAGACGCTGCCCGTCCGCCCCGATCACTCCGAGCGCGGCATACCGTGCGTCCACCAGCGCCGCCGCGGCCTCCACGATGCTGTGCAGCGCCTGTTCCAGGTCCAGCTCCCGGCCGACCGAGAGCACCGCCTCCAGCAGGCTGTGCACCCGGTCGCGCGTGCCCCGGGCAGCGTCGAGCCGAGCTTGCAGTTCCTCCAGCAGCTCGTCGAGCTTGAGCTGCGGCAGCCGTACGCGGGCCTGCCCGGCCTGCTCCTGGCTCTCCACCGTTCCTCCATGTCCCCTCGACCAGTGCGGTCAGGGTCACGGTATCGGTAGGGGGAACGGTGCGGCACGGGATGGGTCGGGTCAGCCGCGCGGGAGGACGGCGGGCGGACGGGGGGCTGGACGGGGGCGGGCCCCAGGGGCTAACGCCCCTCTTGGCGCCGCAGCCGGTCCTGGGTCTGGGTGGCGATGACGGCGGCCTGGATCCGGCGTTCCACGCCCAGCTTGGCCAGCAGGCGGGAGATGTGGTTCTTCACGGTCTTCTCCGCGAGATAGAGCCGCTGGCCGATCTGGCGGTTGGTCAGGCCCTCGCCGATCAGGGCGAGGATCTCCCGCTCGCGGCCGGTCAGACCGGGCAGCGGGTCCGGCTCCTCCTCCTGCCGCTGGTCGTCGCGCAGCCGCGCCATCAGCCGGGTGGTGGCGCTCGGGTCGAGCAGGGACTGCCCGGCGGCGACCGTGCGCACGGCCGACACCAGGTCCGAGCCCTGGATCTGCTTCAGCACATAGCCGGAGGCACCCGCCATGATCGAGTCGAGCAGGGCGTCCTCGTCGTCGAACGAGGTCAGCATCAGACAGGCCAACTCGGGCATGCGGGAGCGCAGTTCCCGACAGACGGTCACTCCGTCGCCGTCGGGCAGGCGGACGTCGAGGACCGCGACCTGCGGACGCAGCGCGGGCACCCGGACCAGCGCCTGCTCCACGGTGGCGGCGTCACCGACCACGGTGATGTCGGGCTCGTCGTTCAGCAGGTCGGACACGCCCCGCCGGACCACCTCGTGGTCGTCCAGCAGGAAGACCCGGATCGGGTCGTCGGGGCCCGGCCGTCCGCCGTCCGCCATCGAATGCTCCTCGTTGTCGTTCTGTTGAGCCGTGGTGCTGGATGACCGTCCACGGCCGACGGGTGGGTACCCGGCAAGGGTGGCACATCGCCCGCACGGCTGCCGTGGGCCGCTCGGACGCGGGCCGGGGCCGAACGGCCCTAGCCGGACCGGGTTCACTGCGATTCGAATGATCTGATCGCACGAAACGCAGACCGGACGAGGGTTCCCGTTCCCTCTCCCACGACTCGTACGGAAACCCACCATGTCCCACGACAACGGCCTCCCGACGACCGCAGGACCGCGCCGGAGCATCGAGCTCGACAGTGCCGAGGCGCTGCGGCTGCTGGGCACTGTGTCCTTCGGCCGGATCGTCTTCACCCAGCACGCGCTGCCGACGATCCGCCCGGTCAACCATGTCCTGGACGGCGGCGACATCGTCATCCGCACCCACGACGGCGCCGCGCTGACCTCCAGGACGCGACAGTCCGGGTCGCCCGGGGTGGTCGTGGCCTACGAGGCCGACGTCATCGATCCGGTCACGCATCTCGGCTGGAGCGTCGTCGTCACGGGCTACGCCCATCTGGTCACCGACGCCGACGAGTTGGCCCGCTACGCGACCATGCTGCACCCGTGGTCGCAGCAGACGATGAACTACGCGGTACGCATCCGCCCGGATCTGGTCACCGGGGTCCGGCTCGCGGCGGCCTGACCCCGGCGCGTCGGCGTCAGGGCGTGGGCACCAGGACGACGGGGCAGTGCGAGCGGTGCAGCAGCGTGTGCGCGACGGGGCCGAGACGGCCGCGGCGGCGGTGGGCGCCGATCACGACGACGGCCGCTTCGCCGGTGGCCTCCAGCAGGGTGCGGGCGGGGCCGGTGCGGACCGTGCGGGCCTCGACGGCGACCGCCGGGTACCGCTCCTGAAGACCGGCGAGGCTGAAGCGCGGTACGGCGCCCTCGGACCGGCCCGTCACCGCGATCTCCCGCTGCCCCGGGCTGGTCGCCGGGATCAGGGAGGGCAGTTCGGGCGTGATGAACCGATGGGCCCAGCAGTGCACGACGTCCAGTCCGACGCCGCGGCGTTCGGCCTCCGCGAAGGCATAGGCGGCGGCCTCGGTGTCCGCGTCGCTCTCCAGCCCGAGCAGCACCCGGCGTGCGCCGTCGCACGGGTGGTCACCACGTACGACCAGCAGGGGGCCGGCCGCATGAGCGGCGAGGCCCAGGCTCACCGAGCGGGCGAGCACCCCGGGAACCGAGCCGAGGCCCCTGGTGCCGACGACGGTAAGAGCCGCGCCCTCGCTCTCCCGCGCGAGCCCGCCCACGGCGCCACCGGTCACGGGCTTCGACGCCACACGCAGAGCGGGATGGCGTGCGTGGACACGGGCGACGGCGGCCCCCAGAACGGGACCGGCCTCGTCCCGGTCGGGTACGGCGTAGACGATCCGCAGCGCCGCCTGACGCCGCGCCGCCTCGTCCGACGCCCAGTCCAGGGCCCGTACGGCGTTCAGGGATCCGTCCACTCCGACGACGACGTACTGGGGAGTCATGGCTCCTCCCTTCCTCTTCGTGCTCCCGATACTCGTCGTGTGCGGGAGCCCGCAGCAGGGGCCGAGGGAACCCGGCTGCCGCCGTACGGCCCATGCCGGACGGGACCGTCGGGCCCGCCCGGCTCAGGAGGGGAGGTGCACGCCGTACAGCGTGCGTCCGCCGACCAGCTGTCGGCCGGTCACCAGTTCCGGCTCGATGCGGACGAAGACCTCGTCCGGCGAGGGCACCCAGGAGCGCGGCCCGCCGCGCTCGAGGCGTGCGGTCTCGGCGGGGTCGGTGACCACGGCGGCGGAGCCGGTGACGACCACGCTCCAGCCGGACTGCGTGGCCGCGTCGACCTCGTCGGCCTCGAAGGCGACCACGGCACCGTCGACGGCCCGCACCAGCTCCGAGTCGGCGGCCGTGCACAGCAGCACCGCGCCGTCGTCGGCCAGGCGGAAGTTGACGGGCAGGACGGCCGGCAGCGCGCGGCGGGTGTGGACGATGCGGCCGACCGGCACCTTGGCGAGCAGGCGCAGGCACTCCCGCCGGTCGAGCTCGCGGAATCCGTCGTTGTGGTTCATGGGTTTGCCCGTCTCTCGGCTGATCGCTTCCGTACGCCCTGCTCCTTCATGCTTCGTCACCGCACCGGGCCGTGCTCAGGGCCATGAGTCCCGGGGCGGCCCGACAACAGCCCTTGTCACACCGTGATACGGCGCCCGCTGACGGCGAGGGACTCGATCCGGATCCACAGCTTGCGCGGGCCGCCCGCCCAGGGCGCGCTGTACGCCTGTTCGTCGAGGCGCCGCACTTCCGCGGGGTCGGTCACCGCCCTGGCGGGCCCGCGGACGAGGACGCTCCAGCCGCTGCTGAAGGCGTCGTCGATACGGTCCACCTCCACGGCCACCTGACGGCCCGCCGCCTGCGCGGGTGTCGATCCCGGGGCGGTCCGGAAGGCGATCGCGCCGTCCACGACCGTGTAGTTGACGGGCACGACGACGGGTCCGGTCTCGGTGGGCACCGCCAGATGCCCCACGCCATGAGTGGCGAGCAGGGCGCGGCACTCGGCCTCCGTGAGCTCGCTGAACTCCGCGTGCCGAGCGGCCCGGCCCGGTCCGGGCGGCAGTTCGACATCGCCGCCCGTCAGCTCCGAGACCGTGGTCCGCAAGGCCCCCGCCAGGCGCATGAGCGCCCCGATACCCGGGGCCGCGACCGGCTGCTCCTCCAGGTAGCGGACATAGCTGGTCGCCATGCCGGCCCGTGCGGCCGTCTCCTCGCGGGAGAGGCCGAGGCGGGTGCGCCGCAGCGTGAGGCGCCGTCCGAGGTCTCCCACGGGCAGGGGCTCGGCCGTGGTCGACGGGGTCGGTTCGGTCATGGCCCGTCGCCTCCTCCTGTTGGCCCCCCGGGCGGATGAACTCCCCCGCCCTCAAGCGTGTGCGGGCGCGCGGGATCCCGCTTGGGCCGGTCGGCCCAGGTCTCGACGCCGGTCGGGGTCGACTGCGCCGGAAGGGCCGGTCGGCCCTTCCGCCACGCCAAGGGCGTCCGATTGCCTCGGAACCATGTCCGACAACCTCACCCGGTCGAAGCCGCCGCTCTCGGAGCACCTCGAGACGGAGGCGACCGTTGTGGCCTTGCGGGGCGAACTCGACCTTCAGGCGGCGCTGGTGCTGACCGCCGGGCTCGATGCGCTGACCGCGGGGCCGTGCCCCGACGTGGTCCTCGATCTGCGGGACGTGTCCTTCGTCGACTGTGCCGGGCTGAACGCGCTGTGCCGGACGAGAGCGCGTGCCCTCGCCCGGCACGGCCGGGTGCGGCTGGTCACGGACGACCCGAGCCTGCTGCGGCTGCTGCGCCTGACGGGTCTGACCGGCGTCTTCGAGCTGTACCCGAGACTGGCTGACGCGCTCGCCGGGTCGAACGCGGCACCGGGCGACTGATCCGTGCACCGCGTCAGTCGATCGCGACACGGGCCGTGCGCCGTGGGGTGGCCGGGCCCTGCGGTCCGTAGCCGAGGCGGACGAGCATCTGGGCGTGGAAGGGTGCGGGGCTCAGGGACTGCCTCAGGTCCGGCCACTCCAGCGCCTGGCTCAGCAGGGACATCCGCAGTCCGCGGGCCGTGGCGAGAAGCAGCACACGCTCCAGGGCCTGCCCGGCGCGCAGCCAGTCGGTGCGGCGGTCGTGCTCGGTGGCCAGCAGGGCGATGACCGGGGCCGGTTCGAAGAGGCGGGCGGGCAGCCGCTCGGGGTGACGCTGCGCGGTGAAGTCGCGCAGGGGCAGCTGTTCCCGGGAGTCCTGCGGGCCGAGCGCCGCCAGGGGAAGGCCGGTGTCGGAGAGGTCGTACGGGTCCTCGCGCACCCAGCGGCGGCTCTCCCGGGCCCGGTCCGGGTCGGCGCGGTTGCGTCGCTCGCCCAGCGTGGTGAGCGCCAGCAGCCGAGCCGTCTGCGCGGTGTCGGGGAAGAGCAGGGACGCGCCCTCCGCCGCGGCCGCCGTCATGAGTTCGGCGCGCAGGGGCGGCTGTGGCCCGCCGGAGAACGGCAGCCGGCTGCTGCGCCTGCGCCAGACGGCCGCGTACAGCTCGTCGTCGGCCGGCTGGAGGTCCCCGGTACGGGCCTCGGTGGGCCGCACGGTGGCCAGCAGCCCCGGATCCCCGGGCGAGGGCAGCAGTCGGGTGTCGGCCGTCCAGCCGAAGTGCGCCATCGCGACCCGGAGGTTGAGCACGCACGCTCCGACCGACACGTGCAGGGCGCGTGCGTCGGGGTCGGCGAACCGCAGTCCCCGGGCGGGAGCGGCGCGGACGTGGAAGGTGACGGTCTCGGGGTCCAGTCGGAAGCGCCAGGGCTGGGAGTTGTACAGCGAGGGGGCGGCGACGGCCGCCGCGACACAGGTCTCCAGGACCGTGGCGTCAAGGATCGTGCTGCTCATGGTGCCCTCCTCCCGCCGAAGCGGTGCTGTCCTTCGAGGGTGGGCACCCGGGCCCCGGCGTGTGAGAGGCCGTTGGTCCCCGGCCGAGGTCCGACGGTCCGCATGTCTCCGGCGTCGCGCAGCGCCGGGTCCGGGTCGGCGGAAGGGCTGAACGGCCCCCGCGCACCGCCCGGTTGGGCCCGACCGGACCACCGGTCCCACCCCCTCGGCCCCTGCCGTCCGCCGGGCCGCCGATGGCACGTTCGATGCAGCGACGACGGGGAGGTGCGGACCGATGGATGGCACGCGATGCGCGAAGGTGCGGCTGTGGCGCTGGCGGAGCAATCCGCTGCGGCGCCGCGAGGACATCGTCGAGGCGTGGATCGTGCTGGCCGTCTGGGTGGCCGTGCTCGTGGGCGGCACCCTGGCCGGGCTGGTGACGGCCCACGCCGCCGACCGGGCGTTCGCCGAGCAGCGCGGGGACCGCCACCCGACCCGGGCGGTGCTGCTGGCCGACGTCCCCAAGGCGGCGGGTTCGGCCGGACCGGCGAGCGGACATGCCCTGGCCGAGGTCCGCTGGACGGCCGACGACGGCACCGCGCGGACGGACAAGACCCTGGTGGCCAGGGGCCAGCAGGCCGGTGCCGAGATCGTGGTGTGGCTGGACGGCCGAGGCGCTCTGGCCATCGAGCCGATGAGTCCTGGTGAGGCCTCGGTGGAGTCCGCCGCCCTCGGATCGGCCGCCGCGCTGGCCTTCACGGGCGTGGTGTTCGGCGTGGGCACGGTGGCCCGCTGGCGGCTGGACCGGCGGCGCGTGGCGCGCTGGGGTTCGGAGTGGGAGCTGGTGGAGCCCGAGTGGCGGCGCAAGACCGGCTGACGGTGCCGCCGGTCAGTCGCCCCGGTACAGGGCGGTGAGGAGTTCCACCGCCGCCTGGGTGGCGGGGTGCGGATCGTCCCGCCACCAGGCGAGCCGTACCGCGATGGGCTCGGTGTCCCGCACCGGACGGTAGACCACTCCGGGGCGCGGGTACTGGTGCGCGGTCGCCTCCGCGGTCATGCCGACGCACCGCCCGGTGGCGATCACGGTGAGCCAGTCGTCGACGTCGTGGGTCTCCTCGGTGGCGGGCCTGGCGCCGGGCGGCCACAGTTCGGCGGTGGTGGTGCCGGTGCGGCGGTCGACGAGCAGGGTCCGTCCGGCGAGATCGGCGAGCCGCACCGAGCGCCGCCGGGCCAGCGGGTCGTCGCCGGCGACGGCGCACAGCCGCCGCTCCAGACCGACGAGGGCCGAGTCGAAGCGACGGTCGTCCGGTGGCCGTCGGACGACGGACAGATCGCAGGCGCCCTCGGCGAGACCCGCGGTGGGCGAGTTGACGCGGACCAGCTGGAGATCGGTCCCGGCGTGTGCCGCGGCCCAGCGGCGCTGGAACGCCGAGGTGTGCCGGCCGAGGGCGGCCCAGGCGTATCCGATGCGCAGCCGCTCATGGCCGGAAGTGGCCTCCCGTACCAGGTCGTCCACCTCGCCGAGCACCCGGCGGGCGTGGGCCAGCACCCGCAGCCCGGCCCCCGTCGGGGTCACCTCCCGGGACGTGCGGCGCAACAGCCGTACGCCCAGGGCGCGTTCGAGAGAGGCGAGGGTGCGTGAGACGGCGGCCTGGGAGACGCCGAGCGCGATGGCCGCGTCGGTGAAGCCGCCCTCGTCGACGATCGCGACCAGGCAGCGCAGCTGTCGGAGCTCCACATCCATGACTCAAGCGTATAGATGGACCGGCCGGTGCATTTTGCGTATGCATGACGGGACCTCACCATGCTGGCATGCGCGCCCGAACCGCACCCGCAGCCGCCCCCGAAGTCCTCGCCGTACGGCCCGACTCCCCCCACGTCGGCCTCGCCGGGGTGGCCACGATGCTCGGCAGCGGACTGGCCAACCAGACCGGTGCCGCGATCGGCTCGCTCGCCTTCCCGGTGCTCGGCCCGGTCGGCGTCGTCGCGGTACGCCAGTACGTGGCCGCCGTGGTCCTGCTGGCCGTCGGCAGGCCCCGGCTGCGCGCCTTCACCTGGCGGCAGTGGTGGCCGGTCATGCTGCTGGCCGTCGTGTTCGGCACCATGAATCTGTCGCTGTACACCGCGATCGACCGGATCGGCCTGGGTCTCGCGGTGACCCTGGAGTTCCTCGGCCCGCTCGCCATCGCGCTGGCCGGCTCACGACGGCGGGTGGACGCCCTGTACTCGCTGCTCGCCGCCGCGGGCGTGGTGGTTTTGATGCGGCCGCAGCCCTCCGCGGACTACGTCGGCATGGCCCTGGGGCTGCTGGCCGCCGCCTGCTGGGCGTCGTACATCCTGCTGAACCGGACCGTCGGACAGCGCGTCCCGGGCGCGCAGGGGTCGGGGGCCGCGGCGGCGCTGTCCGCCCTGCTGTTCCTCCCGGTCGGCGTCGTGCTCGCGGTACGGCAGCCGCCGACGGCCGGGGCCGTCGCCTGCGCCGTCGCGGCCGGGATCCTCTCCTCCGCCGTCCCCTACCTCGCGGACGTCTTCACCTTGCGGCACGTCCCGGCGCGGGCCTTCGGGCTCTTCATGAGCGTCAACCCCGTCCTCGCCGCGCTCGTCGGCCTCGTCGGCCTGGGCCAGGGCCTGGGCTGGGTGGAGTGGGGCGGCATCGGGGCGATCGTCGCGGCCAATGCGCTCGCCCTTCGGCACCGGGCGTCCGACGATGGAATCGGATAAGTGTGAAGGGGGTGCCTCGTGCACTGCTACGAATGCGCGCTGGAGGACACGGCCACGCCCGCGATCGCGGTGTGCATGCGCTGTGGCTGCGCGGTGTGTCTGAAGCATGCCAAGGTCGCCGAACGGCTCGTGCACCACGATGCCGGCCTCGGCCAGACCTACGGACCGCGCCCGGCCCGGCGTGTGACGTGTCCGACCTGCCATGACGCCGAGGCGTTCGAGGTACGCCACGCCGGTTGAGCCGTCAGATCGACCAGCCCACCGTCGGCCGGTACACCGCCTCGGGTTCGGTCGTCTCCCTGGACGCGATGTCCTGCGTGGCGGCGCGCACCAGCTGCCCCGCGATGTCGTGCAGGGCACGGCCGGCCGCCAGCTCGTCCCCGATCTCCGGCACGTCCGTGTCGGCGGGGTTGCGGTGCGCGGTCCCACTGCCGGTGAGCGACGTGCTCCCGGTGTCCAGGACGACCCGGGCCTTGGTGGTTCCCTCCTCCTCGACGAGGTAGAGGTGAACCGTCCATTCCGCGATGTGGGACATCGTGTCCTCCTCGGCTCGACAGCGACGGCCGCCGGATGCGGTGCCGTACCCGCGGCCCACGCCCCTTCCATCGTGGAACCACGGCCGCTCCTGCGCACGAGGCCGGAGGTCCTCGCCAACGGCCGGTCAGCCCTTCCCGTCGTCGAAGCTGGCGAAGTACGCGGCGGCCATGTCCTCGTCGCCGTGGCCCTGGGCGGCGGCCCGCTCCAGCCGGGCGGCGCCCGCGGCGGCGACGTCGAGGCGGACCCCGCCCCGCTCGCCCGCCTCGACGATCAGCCGGGCGTCCTTGGCGGCGGTGGAGACGGCGAACTGGGCCGGGGAGAGCCGCTCTTCGAGGATCAGCCCGGACTTGGCGCGCAGATAGCCCATGTCGAGCGGGCCGCCCGCGATGAGGTCGAAGAAGTGCTGCGGGTCGACGCCGAGGGCGCCGGAGAGGGCGAGGGTCTCCCCCGCCGCGGCCGTGGCCGCGATGACCCAGCTGTTGGCGACCAGCTTCAGCCGGGTGGCGCTGCCCGCGCCACCGTCGTCGCCGGTCCACACGGTGCGGGCGCCGACGGCGTCGAAGACGGGCGTGACCTTCTCCCGCCCCTCGGCGGGACCGGCGGCCAGCACGGTGAGCTGACCGGCCTCGGCGGGCTGCCGGGTGCCGAGCACGGGGGCGTCGTAGAAGGCGAGTCGATGGTCGCGGGCGAAGTCGGCGAGGCCGGGGAGCGCGTCGAGGCCCGCGGTGGTCGACTGCACCCAGGCCATGCCGGGGCGCAGCGCGGGCTCGGCCTGGCGCATGACGTCCAGGGCGGCGGGACCGTCGTGCAGGATGGTCAGTACGACATCGGCGTCCCGCACGGCCTCGGCGGGGCTCCCCGCGACGAGCGCGCCGTCGGCGGTGAGCGGTTCGGCCTTGGCTCGGGTGCGGTTCCAGGCGCGCACCGGGTGTCCGGCGCGGGCGATGTTGCGGGCCATCGCGGCCCCCATGATCCCGGTGCCCAGCACCGCGACGGTGAGCTTGTCGGTCATGACGTCCGCCTTCCTGTTCTGCTGCTGCGGGTGGCCCAGGTCCGGTGGTCGCCGTTCAGTCGGCGGTGTCGCCGCGCAGGACCAGGTCGAGCAGGCCGGGAAAGCGCGCCTCGAACTCCTCCCGCCGCAGCCGGTTCACCCGCTTGGGGCCCTCGTCCCGCTGCTCGACCAGGCCGGCGCCGCGCAGCACCGAGAAGTGGTGGCTGAGCGCGGCCTTGCCGACCGGCACGTCGAAGCTGCCGCAACTGCGCGTCCAGTCGGCGGAGCCCGCCAGCTCCCGGATGAGCGTCATACGCACCGGGTCGGCGACCGCGGACAGCGCGGTCTGGACCGAGACGTCCTCGGGATCCGTGTGCACGGGTGCGGCGCGATGACTGCCGCCGACCGCCTGGTTCGCCATGCCCGCTCCTCTGGCCGCTTGCCGAGTGTTCGATCCGTATCTTACAGTCCGAGTGTTCGTTTCTCATTGAACACTTGTCGAGCCGAAGGATGCGGTCAACCATGCGCGCAGTCGAGTTCCAGGAGTACGGCGATCCCGAGGTGCTGAAGGTCGTCACGGCCGAGGTCCCCGAGCCGGGGCCGGGGCAGGTGACCATCGACGCCGCGTATGTGGGCGTGAACTTCGCGGACGTCAAGGCCCGCGCGGAGGGGTACCGGGTCGACTCGCTGCCGTACCGGCCGGGCCTTGAGGTCTCCGGGCGGATCCGCGCGGTGGGCGACGGCGTGCCGGACCTGCGCCCGGGGCAGGAGGTCGCGGCCCTCGTCGGCGGCGGCGCGTACGCGGAGGTGGTCCTCGCCGACCACACCACGGTCTTCCCGCTCCCCGAGGGCCTGGACCTGCCCACGGCGGCCACGCTGCCCACCGTCGTGCCGACCGTGCACGCCCTGCTGCACGAGGTGGGGCGGCTGCGCGCCGGGGAGACGGTGCTGGTGCACGGCGCCGCGGGCGGTATCGGCACGGTGGCCGGGCAGCTGGCCCGGGCGGCGGGTGCCGGAGCGGTGTACGGGGTCGCCTCGTCGGCGGGCAAGGCCGAGTACGCCCTCAAACACGGCTACGACGAGGTGTTCACCGCCGACTCCTTCCCCGAGGAGGTCCGGCGCGCGACCGGCGGCCGGGGCGTGGACCTCGTCCTGGACCCGGTGGGCGGCGAGACCCTGCGCCGCGGCCTGGACGCGCTGGCCGTCTTCGGGCGCCTGGTGTCGTTCGGCAACGCGAGCGGGGCCGAGCCGTGGCGCGTCGGGCAGCCCGAACTCTACGCCGAGGGCCGGTCCGTCGCGGGCTTCTCCATCCTGACCCTCGCCCAGTCGGCACCGGACGCCCTGCGGGCGCTCGCCGAGCGGGCCTTCCGTACGGTGACCGACGGCACCGTGCGCCTGCCCGTCACCGCGGAGTTCCCGCTGTCGGACGCGGCCGGGGCGCACCGCCTGCTGGGCGGGCGCTCGTCGACGGGGAAGTTGGTGCTGCGGGTGGCGGACTGACCGGGCGCTCTCTCAGTCCTCGTCCAGCTTGGAAACCACCCGCTCGGAGATCTCGGCCAGGGTCCTGAGCTCCGCGGGGGTCACGTGGTCGAGGAACAGTGAGCGCACCGCCTCCACATGGAGCGGGGCGGCCGCCTCGATCGCCGCGCGGCCCGCGTCCGTGATGACCACGAAGGCCCCGCGCCCGTCCTCCGGGCACTCCTGACGGACCACCATCCCCCGGGAGACCATCCGGGCGATGTGGTGGGACATCCGGCTCTTCTCCCATTCGAGCGCCCGGCTCAGGTCCTGGTAGCGCTGGCGCCCTTCGGGTACGTCCGTCAGATGGACCAGGACGGCGAAGTCGGCCGCCGACACGTTCGACTCCGACTGGAGCAAGCGCGCCAAGCGGCCCCCGAGCCGCTCCTGGAGCCGGATGAAGTTCCGCCAGGCGTGCTGCTCCTCGGGCGTCAGCCACCGCACCTTCTCTGCCATACAGGAAGTGTATGCAAAGTTGACGAATCACCTAGCAGAGTCGTCCGGGCGAATCACCTAGCCGATGGCCGGATCCGAGCCGTCCAGCGGCTGTTCCGTCCAGATGGTCTTGCCCGTCTGCCCGTACCGGCAGCCCCACCGCGAGGTGAGCTGAGCCACCAGGAACAAACCCCGTCCCCCCTCGTCGGTGCTGCCCGCCTGCCGCAGCCGCGGCTGGGTGTTGCCGGGGTCGGTGACCTCACAGACCAGGACGTCCTCCCGGATGAGGCGCAGCCCCACCGGGCCGCCCGCGTAGCGGACGGCATTGGTGACCAGTTCGCTCACCACGAGTTCGGTGGTGAAGGAGAGCTCGTCGAGCCCCCACGCGGCCAGCTGCCGGGTGATCTTCTCCCGGGCCTCGGCCACGATCCTCAGATCGGCCGGGAAGTCCCAGCTGGCGATGTGATCCCCCTGCACGGCACGCGTGCGCGTCAGCAGCAGCGTGACGTCCTCACCCCTCGGCAGCTCGCCCAGGTCACCGAGGACGGCGCGGCCCGTGTCGCGCAGCGGGGTACGGCTGCGCGCGCGGAGGCTGTCCGTCAGCCGGCGCAGGCCCGCGTCGAGGTCGCGGTCCCCGCCGATGACCAGGCCCTTGGTGTGCAGGGCGATGAGGCTGCCGGGCTCGACCTCGACCGTGGTGACCTCGAACGGCATGCCGCCCACCCCCAGCGGCGGTCCGGGCGAGATACGGATCTCCTGCTCGGTGCCGTCGGGGCGGACGACGACCGGCGGCAGCTGACCGGCGCTGGCGATCATGCACTGACAGGTCACCGGGTCGTAGACGACGTACAGACAGGCCGCGGTGACGGTGTCCCGGATTTCCGCCGGCACCTCGGCCGCCAGGCGCTGGACGAGTGCGTCGAGGCGGGTGAGCAGTTCGCCGGGGTCCGGTTCGAGGTCGGCGAGCGTGTGGATGGCGGCGCGCAGACGTCCCATCGCGACTGTGGCGCGCAGGCCGCGGCCCGCGACGTCGCCGACGACGAGCGCGAGCCGCAGGGAGGGCAGCGGGATGGCGTCGAACCAGTCGCCGCCGATCTCGGCCCCGCCGCCGGCGGGCCGGTAGAGCCCGGCGGTCTCGGCGGCCGGGGTGTCGGTGGTCGCCCGGGGCAGCAGGCTCTGCTGGAGTGCGACGGCCGCGCGGTGCTCGCGGGTGTAGCGACGGGCGTTGTCGATGGCGAGGGCGCCTCGGGAGGCGATCTGGGTCACCAGGTCGGTGTCCTCGCGGGTGAACGGTTCCGGATCCGCCACCCGCCAGACCTGGAGGTCGCCGAGCATCGACCCGCGCGCGTACAGCGGCGCGATCATCAGCGAGTGCCAGGCCTCGGGCAGCAGGGCCTCGGCCGCCGACCGGTCGCCCAGGACGGCCAGGAGTTCGTCGCGGGTCATGACGATCGTCTTGCCGCGCTGGAGAGTGCGCAGGGACGGGTGATCGGGGAGCGGCGGGAGGGCGTCCCCTTTTCGGACCCGGCCCGGCCATTGCCCGGTGGCGGAAGCCACGGCACGCAGATGGAGGTCCCCGCCACCGGACCGGTGCGGGGGTTCGTCACCGGTCAGCACCGCCTCCGCCAGATCGACGATCCCGAGGTCCCCGATGCCGGGCACGATCGTCTCGGCCAGCTCCTGCGCGGTGCGCGCGACGTCCAGCGAGCCACCGACCCGGATCGCGGCCTCCCGGAGCAGGTCCAGGTGCGAACGGGCCCGCTGCGCCCCGGTCGCGTAGGTGAAGAACGCGGCGACGCCCATCGGGCGCCCGTCCTCGTCCTCCAGCCGCACGGCGGACATCCGCAGAAACCGTTCCCGGCCGGGGGCCAGCGGCGACCGCATCCGCTTCTCGCCGCCGATCAGCGGAGCACCGGACTCGAGCACCTGGCGCAGCGAGGCCTCGATGTCGTCGGCGTCCTCCGGTACGAGGAAGTCCCGCAGCCTGGCGCCGGGCGGGACCGGAGCGCCGCCGGGCATCGCCGGAAGGCCGCCTGCGTGCAGAAGGGCCAGGTCCGGGCCGTGGACGACGACGCCGATCGCGTCCTGGGAGAAGAGCGCGCGTACGAGCGAGGCGCCCAGGTCCTCGGCACCGGCCCGCCGGTTCGGCGCGGCCACCACCAGCGACTCGGCGGATTCCGCCAGCCGGAACGCCCGGTAGGCGACCTCCACGGCGCCGCCCTGGCGCCGGTTCAGCCGCACGCTGCCGCGGGCGGGCGGGCATGCCCCGCCGGACCCGTCGGCGAGGAGGTCCCGAACCGGGCGCCCGCAGACCTCCGTCGCGTCGTAGCCGAGGAGCTCCGCCGCCGCCCGGGACCACCGCACCACCGTGCCCTCTCCGTCGAGCACGGCGGTGACGAGGGCGTCGAAGGCGGCTGAGCCGGGGCCGACATGGCTGCTGGCAGCACTCATGGCACTCCTCGCTCGGCTCGGCACGTCGCGTGTGCTCCGCCGGGAGACAGTTCCCATTATCAACGGCAAGGCTCCCGGATGTGCGCCAGGAGCCTCCGCGCACGTGACCTTCCACGTCCCAGGGCAGATACTGCCGAAAGCGGTCCGGAAGCTGTCTGCCCAGCTCACCAGGAGGTACCCATGCGCATGCTGATCAACGTGCCGGAGACCGTCGTCGCGGACGCGCTGCGGGGTCTTGCGGCCGCCCACCCGGAGCTCACCGTGGACGTGGAGAACCGGGTGATCGTACGGCGGGACGCGCCCGTCGCCGGGAAGGTCGCCCTGGTCTCCGGTGGCGGTTCGGGGCATGAGCCGCTGCACGGCGGATTCGTGGGGCCCGGGATGCTCTCGGCGGCCTGTCCGGGCGAGGTGTTCACCTCTCCGGTGCCCGACCAGATGGTGCGTGCCGCGGCGGCCGTGGACAGCGGTGCGGGCGTGCTGTTCATCGTGAAGAACTACACCGGCGACGTCCTCAACTTCGACATGGCCGCCGAACTCGCCGAGGACGAGGGCATCCAGGTGGCGAAGGTCCTCGTCGACGACGACGTGGCGGTCACGGACAGTCTGTACACGGCCGGGCGCCGGGGCACGGGCGCGACCCTGTTCGTGGAGAAGATCGCGGGCGCGGCGGCCGACGAAGGCATGCCGTTGGAGCGGGTGGAGGCGATCGCCCGTCAGGTGAACGAGAACTCCCGCAGCTTCGGTGTGGCGCTCAGCGCGTGCACCACCTACGCGAAGGGCAGCCCCACCTTCGATCTGCCCTCCGGCGAGCTGGAGTTGGGCATCGGCATCCACGGCGAGCCCGGTCGTGAGCGGCGGGCCATGATGACTTCGGGGGAGATCGCCGACTTCGCGGTGAACGCGGTCCTGGAGGACAGGCTGCCGCGCAATCCGGTGCTGGTCCTGGTCAACGGCATGGGCGCGACCCCGCTGTTGGAGCTGTACGGCTTCAACGCCGAGGTGCAGCGGGTGCTCGGCGACCGTGGTGTGGCCGTCGCCCGCACTCTCGTCGGCAATTACGTCACGTCCCTCGACATGGCCGGCGCCTCGGTCACCCTGTGCGAGATCGACGAGGAGCTGCTGCGCCTGTGGGACGCGCCGGTGCGGACGGCCGGGCTGCGCTGGGGCATGTGAGCGGGCGGTGCCCGGGTGTCAACGTACCTACCACGCAAGGAGATTCCGTGCTCGACGCCGACTTCTTCCGCCGCTGGATGACCGCGACCGCCGCGTCCGTGGAACGTGAGGCGGACCGGCTCACCGCCCTGGACTCGCCGATCGGGGACGCCGACCACGGCAGCAATCTGCTGCGCGGCTTCCGTGCCGTGAGCGCGGTCCTGGACAAGGAGCCCCCGGACACTCCCGGAGCGGTTCTCGTCCTCTCCGGACGGCAGTTGATCTCGACCGTGGGCGGCGCCTCGGGGCCGCTGTACGGGACGCTGCTGCGGCGTACCGGCAAGGCCCTCGGGGAGGCCGCCGAGGTCGACGAGGAACAGTTCGCGACGGCGTTCCGCACCGGAGTCGAGGCGGTGATGACGCTCGGTGGCGCGGCGCCGGGCGACAAGACCATGATCGACGCGCTGTTGCCTGCGGTGGACGCGCTGGACGCGGGTTTCGGCGCGGCGCGGGCCGCCGCCGAGGAGGGGGCGCTGGCCACGATTCCGCTCCAGGCACGCAAGGGGCGGGCGAGCTATCTCGGCGAGCGCAGCATCGGGCACCAGGATCCGGGGGCGACCTCGGCGGCCCTGCTGGTCGCGGCACTGGCGGAGGCGAACGGTGAGTGACGACAAGCCGGTCGGGATCGTGCTGGTGTCGCACAGCGCCCAAGTGGCCGACTCGGTAGCCGAGTTGGCGAAGGGCCTTGCGGGCGGCGGGACTTCGGTCCCGGTGGCTGCCGCGGGCGGGACCGAGGGCGGCGGTCTCGGCACCAGTTCCGAGCTGATCGCCGCCGCGGCGGCGGCCGTGGACCGGGGCGCCGGAGTGGCCGTCCTCACCGACCTCGGCAGCGCGGTCCTCACCGTGAAGGCCCTGCTGGCCGAGGGAGACGAACTCCCCGACAACACCCACCTGGTGGACGCCCCCTTCGTCGAGGGCGCGGTGGCCGCGGTCGTCACGGCCTCGACCGGAGCCGACCTCGCGACGGTGGAGGCAGCAGCAGCGGAGGCGTACACCTACCGCAAGGTCTAGGCGAGCCCCCGCGCCGCCAGTTCCAGCGCTGTCCTCAGCGCGCTCTCCAGTCCGGCCCTCGTCGCCGCCGCGTCGGGGGCCGGGTCGGCGGTGTGCCAGGCGTGGTGTTCGACCGCGGCGCGGAGGGCCGCGTTGAACATGGCGGCCTGGATCGCCGGTCGCAGGTCGTCGGCGGGGAGCGCGGCGCGTTCGGCGAGGGCGCGGGCGAAGGCCGGTTCGGCCTCGTCGTAGGTCTGGAGCCAGACGGCGCGCAGGCCGGGTTCGGTGCGGGTGAGGCGGACCAGCGCGCCCACCGTGGTGCGCTCGGGGCCCTGGGCGAGACCGTGGTCGGCCAGGAGGCCGTGGTCGAAGATCTCCTCGAGGGGCTCGCCCGGCCGCCAGTGGCGCAGGCACTCGGCGATCGCGTCGATGCCCGCCGAGAACAGCGGCTGTACGCAGCTCTCCTTGCTCGGGAAATAGCGCCACACGGTCCGCGCCGAGACGCCGACCGCCTGCCCGATCTGCTCGCCCGTCGTCGCCGTCACGCCCTGCTCGACGAACAGGTCGACCGCGGCCCGGGCGATCTCCAGCCGGATCTCGGCCTTGCGCTGCTCGGTCAGCGGCGGTCGCCCGGTGCGGGCGCGGGCTGCGGTCATCTCGTCCTCCGGTCCGGTGATCGCTCTTCCGGAATTCTCCATCACGGCCACGCCGGGCTCACCGCCACGACCGAACTTTATGTCACTCACAGACATTAAGTCGGTAGAGTGGGCGCCCACAGGGCACTCGGCCCTGGTACCCGTGCGAGGAGCAGCTCATGGCCGACGGAACCGACGGACGCAGCGTCATCGTCACCGGAGCGGGCTCGGGCATCGGCCGGGCGACCGCGCTGGCCTTCGCCGCCACGGGCGACCGGGTCGTGGTGGCGGACCTCAACGCCGAGGGCGCGGAGGCCGTGGTCAAGCAGATCGAGGAGGCGGGCGGCACCGCGGTCGCGGTCACCGGCGATCTGAGTGAGCAGTCGGTCGTCGACGAGGTGGCGGCCACCGCCGTGGAGCGCTTCGGCGGGGTGGACGTGCTGGTCAACAACGCCGGGATCATGGACCGCATGTCCGCGCTCGCGGATGTGAGCGACGCGGAGTGGGAGCGAGTCATCCGGGTCAACCTCACCGCTCCGTTCCAGCTCACCCGGGCCGTACTGCCGCACATGCTGGCCGCCGGCAAGGGCGCGATCGTGAACACCGCCTCCGAGGCCGGTCTGCGGGGAAGCGCCGCGGGCGCCGCGTACACCGCCTCCAAGCACGGCATCGTGGGCCTGACGAAGAATCTCGCGGTGATGTACCGGGGTCAGGGCATCCGCGCCAACGCCATCGCGCCCGGCGGCACCATGACCGGCATCGTCGTCGACGCCGAGCAGGGCGCGCACGGCCCGACGGCGCTCGGTCCGCACTTCGTCAACGTCGGGCGGCTCGCCCAGCCGGAGGAGCAGGCCGCGGCCATCGTGTTCCTGGCCTCGGACGCGGCGAGCAACATCAACGGCGTGGTGCTGCCGGTGGACGACGGCTGGTCGGCCGTCTGACGGGAATCCGAGCCGCCGGCGCAGCCTCTCAGCGGGTGCGCAGGAGCCTTTGGGCCAACCGCTCCCCCATCGCGCCCGCGGCCTCGCGGTCCTCGATCGGCTCCACCCGGGTGTCCTTGAAGACGATGTAGGTGACGCCGGAGTCGGTGCCGCCGCCGTGCGGGTCGGGATGGATCCCGAGCTCCTCGGCGGCGGCGTAGGAGGCCTCGCCGATGAGGTCGTGCGGTCCCACGTCGCCGACGACCGCATAGCGCACCCGGTCCTCGTGGACGAGGGCGACCACCGAGCCGCCGCGGATGCCGTGGTCCCGGTAGTCCCAGAGGCCGCTCGGGGCGGGCACGACGACATACGGGAGGCGTTCGGCGTCCAGATAGCCGCCGTCGGACTGCTGGAAGGCGGTGGCGTCGCTGAAGTAGGGGTCGGTCCGGCCGTTGCACCGGGGGCCCGGGCGCCCGTCGCAGTCGATGTCCAGGTCCGCCTTCCAGAAGACGGCGTCCCGGGTGCCGCAGACCGGGACCGTCGGCGCCTCGCCGTCGTCGGTGCGGAAGCGGCCCCGGGAGATCTGGGCGCAGTCGCGCACCCTGGCCAGCAGGTCGGCCGCGCGGACCTCGCCCAGGGACCGGACCGCGGGCCACTCCCCGGACCGCGGCTCGGCGGTGGGCAGCGCGGTCGGGGCGAGCAGGGCGGCGCTTGCCGCGACCAGCGTGAGCGAGCGGACACGCACGATAAGGGACCCTCTCGAACGGGGCACTGACGGACACTCAGCCCAATCTGGTGTCTGGTCGATCATGCGGCCACCGTTCGAGGGCCAGACGGGGTGCACGCACCCGTGGCGCAGACGGCACGGACGAAGAACGTCCGGCAGCGGCCGGGAGTCCGAGCCGGCGAACGGCCCGTACTCCCGGCCGCGCACGGCCGGCGCGGGATCAGCGACGACAGCGGTCCGCGCCACCGGCATGAACTCCCACACCCTCATGGGGAGTTCAGCCGTGAGGGGGTCAGCATACGTAACCCGTCCGAACGGTCACCAACGACCTCCCTCTTGATGTGATCGCGTCAGTCGCGCCATATTGGTCCGGACCATTGCCGCGCCGGTGGGACGGACTCCGTCGCGGCGCCCTCTCCCGGGAGGCCGACTCGTGCGACGCGTTCCCGTTCCCGCCCGCCCGCACCGGCTCGCCGTGCTCTGCGGCGCGCTCGCCCTGGTCGCGTCCTGCGGCTGGCAGGGCCAGGCCGACGAGGGCCCGCTGCCCGGCATACCGCGGGGCGTCACGGCCGAGGCGGGCAGCGCGACCAGCGTCCATGTGATGTGGAACGCGGTGGCGGACCCCGACATCGACGGCTACGAGGTGTATCGCGGCACCACCAAGGTCAAGGACGTCCCGGGTGCCGAGCACATGGTGGACGTCATCAGGCTCCGCCCCTCGACGACGTACGTCTTCACCGTGCGGGCCCGCGACACCGACGGCCGCGTCGGGCCGCCCAGCCAGGAGGTCCGCGCCACGACTCCCGCGGCGGGCCCCGCGGACCGGGCCGCCCCGACCTCACCGGGCTCCGCGCGGGGACGCGCCGTGGGCAGCCGGTCGGTGCAGCTGTCCTGGTCCGCGGCGAAGGACGACCGGGGTGTGGTGTCGTACGACATCCATCAGGGCGGTACGAAGATCCACAGTGTGGGCGGGAACCAGACGGCGACCGTGGTCACGGGACTGCGGCCGGGGACCCGTTACTCCTTCACAGTCCGGGCGCGGGACGCGGCCGACAACGTCTCGCCCGCCGGCGCCCCGGTCCGGCTCACCACTCCGGGCACCGACGACGGCCGCGGCACGGCGCCGACCGACTTCCGTGCCACGACCCACCGCGACGACACGGACGGGGCCTACTACATCGACCTGCGCTGGGTCCCGCCGCGCACCGACGGCGTGGTCACGGAGTATCAGGTCCACCTCGACGGAAAGGCCGCCACGTCGGTGGTATACGGCGGTGACGCGCCGCGCGAGCGGGCCACGTACAGCTTCTACGCGGGCACCGAGAACGGCGTCCGGCATCGGGTGCGGCTGCGCGCCCTGCTGCCCGACGGGACCTGGGGCGGGTTCTCGGCGGAGCGGACGGTCACCACGGGGGACGCGGGCCGGTGAGACGGCTCCGGCCACCGGAGTGGGCCGGACGTGGGAATCGTTCACCTGCCCGGGGGCGGTCCGGGTGCGGGGCGGGCCGGGGGCACGTTGGCTGCCCCTGAGGCAGCACGGGCGTTTCCCGACCCTCGGCGGCGCAAGGGATGTACCGCCAACCGTGCCGCCGGAGGGCAGTCCACATGCGCAACTCATCGCCACTCCTCCGCTCGGGGCTGACCGTGGCCGCCGTCGCCGCGCTTCCGCTCGCCCTGACCGCCCAGGCCGCCACCGCGCAGTCCGGGATCTCGGTGAGCACCAGCGGCTCCACGGTCTCGGTCACCACCAGCGCGTGCAGCCAGACCAGCTCCAACGGCAGCTGGGGCACCGCCTCACTGCTCACCAGCAGCCAGGCGAACTTCGCCCAGGGCCGCCAGGTGGCACTGGCGGGCACGACCAGCCAGCAGTCCGCCGCCTGGTCCAACGTCAGCCCGGGCACGTACACCGTGATCGTGCAGTGCGCCTTCAACAACCAGACCGCGGGCACCCAGGCCGTCGTCGTCTCCGCGGCCTCCACGCCCACCGTCTCCGCCACGGCCTCGCCCTCACGCGGTGTCATGGGCGGCATCGGCGGCGCCGCCGAGGACTACGGCACACTGACGCTCGCCGCGGGCGGCGGTCTGGTGCTGGCCGGTGCCGGGGCCACGGTCTGGTTCCTGCGCCGCCGTTCGAAGCCGTACCGCCTCTGACGAGGGCCACCGGCCGCCGATTGGCTCTCGACCCCGCCCCGGCGCGCTGGGGAGACTGGCTGATCCATGCCGTCACCCCATGCCGTCCTCGCGGGAGTCGAGATGCAGATCGCCGTGGTCACCTTCGACGGGTTCAACGAACTCGACAGCTTCATCGCCTCCGCGATCGTCAACCGGTGCCGCAAGGACGGCCTGGAGGCGTTCCTCACGACGCCGACGCCGGTGGTCACGTCGATGAACGGTGTCGAGGTGACCGGGCAGCGCCCGATGGAGTTCGTGGCCGAGGCCGACGCGGTGCTGATCGGCAGCGGGGTCAGGACGCGGGACGTGGTCGCCGACGACCGGCTGATCTCCACGCTGCGGCTCGACCCCGAACGGCAGCTGATCGGCGCGCAGTGCTCCGGTGCGCTGGTGCTCGCTCGGCTCGGGCTGCTGGGGTCCATGCCGGCCTGCACGGACAAGAAGACCAGGCCGTTCGTGGAGGCCCGCGGGGTCACGGTGCTGGACGCGCCGTTCCACGCCGAGGGGAACATCGCCACGGCGGGCGGCTGTCTGGCGTCGCAGTACCTCGCCACCTGGGTGATCACCCGGCTGGCCGGTGAGGGCGCCGCGCGCGACGCCCTCGACTACGTGGCCCCGGTCGGCGAGAACGAGGAGACCGTGGAGCGCGCCCTGCGGGCGGTCACGCCGGTGGCAGCTCGCTGAACTCCTCCAGCGCGTGGGTGAGCCACCCCGTCCAGAAGGTCTCCAGGTCGATGCCGGCCCGCAGCACCAGGTGCCGCAGCCGGTCCTCCGGTTCGCCCTTGCCGGGCGGGAAGTCGCGCCGCTCGATCTCCTGGTACTCGGCCAGCTGCCGCCGGTGCAGGTCGAGATGGCGGCGCAGGTCGGCCTCGATGCCCTCGGTGCCGACCACGGCCGCCGCGCGCAGCCGCAGCAGCAGCGTGTCCCGCAGCGGCTTGGGGTCCTGGGACTCGCCGGTCCAGCGGGCCAGTTCGGCGCGGCCCGCGGGCAGGACCTCGTAGCTCTTCTTCTGCCCGCGGGCCGGCTGCTCGGAGGGGAGGGTGCGGATCAGCCCGTCGGCCTCCAGTTTTCCCAGCTCGCGATAGATCTGCTGATGTGTCGCGGACCAGAAGTACCCGATCGACTTGTCGAAGCGGCGGGTCAGCTCCAGGCCCGAGGACGGCTTTTCGAGCAGGGCGGTGAGGATCGCGTGCGGGAGGGACATGTCGTCATCCTAGGGACGCCGCTCAGAGCGCCGCCGCGACCTCCGTGCCCTGCTGGATGGCGCGCTTGGCGTCGAGTTCGGCGGCAACGTCGGCGCCGCCGATCAGATGGGCGCTGCGGCCCGCGGCCACCAGCTCCTCGTACAGGTCGCGGCGCGGCTCCTGGCCGGTGCACAGGACGATGGTGTCGACCGGCAGGACCGTGCTCTCCTCGCCGACGGTGACATGCAGTCCGGCGTCGTCGATCCGGTCGTAGCGCACGCCCGGGACCATGGTGACGCCGCGGTGCTTGAGCTCGGTGCGGTGGATCCAGCCGGTGGTCTTGCCGAGGCCCGCGCCGACCTTGGTGGTCTTGCGCTGGAGGAGGTGGACGGTGCGCGGCGGTTCGGGCCGCTCGGGCGCGCCGAGGCCGCCGGGGCCTTCGTAGTCCATGTCCACGCCCCAGTGCCGGAAGTACGTCTCGGGGTCCTCGTTGGCCTTGTCGCCGCCGTCGGTGAGGAATTCGGCGACGTCGAAGCCGATGCCTCCGGCGCCGAGGATCGCGACCCGCTCGCCGACCGGCGCCTTGTCGCGCAGCACGTCGAGATAGCCGACGACGCTCGGGTGGTCGACGCCGGGGATGTCCGGGGTGCGCGGGGTGACGCCGGTGGCGACGACGACCTCGTCGTAGCCGTCCAGGTCCGCTGCCGCGACCGGGGTGTTGAGGCGTACGTCCACGCCGCGGGCGTCGAGCTGGTGGCGGAAGTAGCGCAGTGTCTCGTCGAACTCCTGCTTGCCGGGGACCTGGCGGGCCACGTTGAGCTGGCCGCCGATCTCGCTCGCGGCGTCGAACAGGGTGACCTGGTGGCCGCGTTCGGCGGCCGAGACCGCGCAGGCGAGTCCGGCCGGGCCCGCGCCGACGACCGCGACGCGCTTGGCGAGCCGGGTCGGGGACAGCACCAGCTCGGTCTCGTGGCAGGCGCGCGGGTTCACCAGGCAGGAGGTGATCTTCAGGCTGAAGGTGTGGTCCAGGCAGGCCTGGTTGCAGCCGATGCAGGTGTTGATGGCCTCGGGGCGGCCCTCGGCGGCCTTGTTGACGAACTCGGGGTCGGCGAGCATCGGGCGGGCCATGGAGACCATGTCCGCGTACCCGTCGGCGAGCAACTCCTCGGCGAGTTCGGGGGTGTTGATGCGGTTGGTGGTGACGAGCGGGACCGACACCTCGCCCATCAGCCGCTTGGTCACCCAGGTGTAGGCGCCGCGCGGCACGGAGGTGGCGATGGTGGGGATGCGGGCCTCGTGCCAGCCGATGCCGCTGTTGATGATGGTGGCCCCGGCCTCCTCGACCGCCTTCGCGAGGGTGATCACCTCGTCCAGCGTGGAGCCGCCCGGGACCAGGTCCAGCATGGACAGCCGGTAGACGATGATGAAGTCCTCGCCGACGGCCTCGCGCACCCGGCGCACGATCTCCACCGGGAAGCGCATCCGGTTCTCGTACGAGCCGCCCCAGCGGTCGGTGCGGTGGTTGGTCTGGGCCACGATGAACTCGTTGATGAGGTAGCCCTCGGAGCCCATGATCTCCACGCCGTCGTAGCCGGCCTGCCGGGCGAGGCGGGCGGCGCAGGCGTAGTCCTCGATGGTCCGCTCGACGTCGGCGTCGGTGAGTTCGCGCGGCGGGAAGGGGCTGATCGGGGCCTGGATCGGGCTCGGCGCGACCAGGTCCTGGTGGTAGGCGTAGCGGCCGAAGTGCAGGATCTGCATCGCGATCCGGCCGCCCTCGGCGTGCACGGCGTCGGTGATGACCCGGTGCTGCTCGGCCTCGGCGTCGGTGGTGAGCTTGGCACCGCCCTCGTAGGGCCGCCCCTCGTCGTTGGGGGCGATGCCGCCGGTGACGATCAGGCCTACGCCGCCGCGTGCGCGTTCGGCGTAGAAGGCGGCCATGCGCTCGAAGCCGCGCTCGGCCTCCTCCAGGCCCACGTGCATGGAGCCCATGAGGACGCGGTTGGGCAGGGTGGTGAAGCCCAGGTCCAGCGGGCTCAGCAGGTGCGGGTAACGGCTCATCGGGCCCCTCCGTGCGCGGTGTCGTCCTCCCTGTTGTAGAGGACCGCGCACGGTTTATGCAACTAGTTGCACAACAGGAGAGACCCAGGTCACCGGCTTTCCAGTCGTACGTGCAGCTCACGCTCCTGATCGCCGGAGGCGGTGCTGAGGTCATGCACCGTGAACAGGTCGTACAGGGTGCTGCGGAAGCGGTCGATGGCCCAGTAGCCGCCCTGCACATCGGCCTCGACGGACGCGGCGAGCCGTCCGGCGGGGTGCATGCCCGGGTGGGGGTGGGAGACGTCGAAGGTGCCCAGCCACACCGTCGGCCGGGTCTCGTGCCACTCCTGCGGGACGTCGTCGGAGCACCGGTCCGAGGTGAAGGACGCGCACAGGGCGTCGAACACGATACGGGCGTCCTCCTTGCTGCATCCGCTGATCTCCACGGAGACGGATTCCGGGTGCAGTCGCTCACTGTCCATCGTGATCGCTCCTCTCAGGGCCGCGCCGCGGCACGGCGACGGGTTCCCCCGCGACACCGTGTCGCACCTCCCAGAAAACCACTACATTCCGGGATGTACAGCCCCGAGAGGAGCGCCGGGTCAGCTTCGGGTGAAGCGGTAGGTCTTGCTGTCGGTCAGGACGCAGAAGCCCGGAGACAGGACGATCACGCGCAGGGTGCCGGTACGGCGGTCGTAGTCGATGCCCTCGGTCTCGAAGGTGCCCGAGCAGCCGCTGCGCAGCGGGAGCTGGCGCAGGGCGGTGACCCGGCCGGTGACGTCGGAGGAGCCCGGCTCGGCGGACAGATCGATCTGGAGCAGCGGCTTGGTCATGCCGAAGAGGGTTCCGGCGGGGTCGTCCGAGGAGCACAGCAGGGTGGTCGGACCGGAGAAGTCGCAGCCCTGCACGTCCCGCACCGGGCGGTCGAGGCGGACATTGGAGGCCTGCGGCAGATTCGCCGAGGGCGAGGTGCTCGGGTTGACGCCCGGCGTCGGGAAGACCGGCAGGCGGTTCATGGTGCCCCACTCCCCCGCCAGCATCCACTGGCCGCCGGGCGAGACGGCAACCCAGGAGTTGTTCAGCGCCTCACCGCCGCTGAGCGTGTGCACGTACTCCGACCAGGCACCGCCCGGCGCCTGCACCCGGAACATCTTCGCGGTGCCGGAATCGGCCTGGTAGGGCTCGATGTAGTAGCCGTTGTAGGAGGCGTCCGGGTCGCCGACGTGGTTCCAGCCGCGGCTGGACACGCCGAACGGGATGGTGCCGATGCCGGTGTAGCGGTTGGGGCTGTTCGCCGGGACCTCGACGGAGGTCAGGCCCTGGCTCTCGGTCAGCGGGTCGGCGCGGTCGGAGCCGACCTCGGTCCAGGTGTCGGCGGCGAAGGCGGGCGGTGCGCCGGCCAGGACGGCGGCACTGGCGAGGGCGACGAGTCCGGTCAGCAGGGCATGACAACGTTGCCGGGCGCGCAAGGGCATGGGCCGACTCCTCGGTTGGGGGGTGGGGTGCGCGTACTGGGCGGTAGTCTGGCGCGCCCAGGTAGGCATGTACAGACCAATTGCGGAACGGCAGTGGTCGTCTTGATTGCGCTTCCCCGGACGTCCGCCCCCGTGTTGAGGGATGGTGGAGGTGAGCGGCGCGAGAGGTCGCGGAGACGGTTGAACGCGGTAGAACAAGGGGAGTCGGCACGGGGGACGGCGTGCCGCGCGAAAGGGCGAAGGCGGTGCGTGGGATGACTTCAGCCGGATCTCCCGTGGCCCGGGGCGACGGGCCGGTGACGGGCGGCGAGGCGCCGCCCGTGTCGGCACCGGTCGACTCGGTGCGCGGTCCCGTGCACCCCAGCGGACTGCTCGATGTGCTGGGCGTGGCCTCCGTGGTGCTGAACGCCGAGGGCCGGATCGTGCTGTGGAGCCCGCAGGCCGAGGAGCTCTTCGGCTACAGCGCGCAGGAGGCGCTGGGCCGCTCGGCCGTCCGGCTGATGATCCACGAACAGCACTTCGACCTGGTCGTCAAGCTCTTCGCCGATGTCATGGAGACCGGCGAGAGCTGGGCCGGGGCCTTCCCGATCCGGCACAAGGACGGCAGCACCCGGCTGGTGGAGTTCCGCAACCAACGGCTCCTGGATGACCAGGGGGATGTGTACGCGCTCGGCCTGGCCGCCGACCAGTCGACGGTGCGCCGTCTCGAACGGGACGTGGCGCTGTCCACCCGGGTGGTATCGCAGTCGCCGATCGGCATCGCCGTCCTGGACACCGAACTGCGGTACGTCTCCATCAACCCGTCCCTGGAGCGGATCAACGGCGTCCCCGCCGAGGAACATCTGGGCCGCACCGTCCCCGAAGTCCTGCCGGGACTGGACACGTCCGCCCTGGAGACCGCGGTGCGGCGGGTGCTGGAGACCGGGATGCCGCTGGTCGACCAGGCGACCATGGGACGCACCCCGGCCGATCCGGAGGAGGACCACGCCTGGTCGGTGTCGATGTACCGGCTGGAGGACGCGATCGGGACGGTACTGGGGGTGGCCTGCTCGGTCGTGGACATCACCGAGCAGCACCGGGCCCGGATCGAGGCGGAGGCCGCGCGCCGGCGCCTCGCCGTCATCGCCGACGCCTCCGCCCGGATCGGCACGACCCTCGAACTGGAGCGCACGGCGCACGAACTCGCCGATGTCGCCGTCCCGGAACTCGCCGACATCGCCGCCGTCGATCTGCTGGACGCGGTGGTGGAGGGCCGACGCAGCATCCTCGGTCCCGCGGAACCCGCCGTGATCCGCGCCCTGGCCGTCCAGGCCGAGGGGCCGTCGGAGGCGCTCGACGCCGCCGATCCGCCCGGGCAGATCGCCCGGTACGCGCCCGACCGGCTGGTCACCCAGTGCGTGCGCACCGGCAGTCCGGTCATGGTCGCCGAGGTCGAGCCCGCGGACCTGCCCCGCATCGCCCGTTCCGCCGAGGCGGCCGAGGCGCTGAGCCGCGCGGGCGTGCACTCCTATCTGGCGGTCCCGCTGATCGCGCGCGGTGAGGTGCTGGGCGCCCTGGATCTGAAGCGGATCTCCAACCCGCTGCCCTTCGGGGACGACGACCTGCTGCTGGCCCGGGAGTTGGCGGCCCGCGCGGCCGTGCAGATCGACAACGCCCGCTGGTACCAGAACGCCCGCGACACCGCCCTCACCCTCCAGCGCAGCCTGCTGCCCAGCCATCCGACGGTCACGGGCGGCCTGGAGGTCGCCTCGCGCTATCAGCCCGCGGGCGCCACCGCGGAGGTGGGCGGCGACTGGTTCGACGTCATCCCGCTGGACGGCGGCAAGACGGCGCTGGTCGTCGGCGATGTCATGGGCAGCGGCGTGGCCGCCGCCGCGACGATGGGCCGGCTGCGGACGGCGTCCAACACCCTGGCCTCCCTCGACCTCGATCCGGCGCGGCTGCTGGAGCACCTGGACCGGACGACCGAGGGCCTGGACCACTCCATCGCCACCTGTGTCTACGCCGTCCACGATCCGCATCTGCGGCAGTGCCGGATCGCCAACGCCGGGCATCTGCCGCCGGTCCGGGTCCGCGAGGGACACGCCCCGGAACTGCTCGAGCTGCCCACCGGGGCACCGCTGGGCGTGGGCGGGGTGGCCTTCTCCACCACGACCGTGGCGCTGGAGCCCGGCGACCGGCTGGTGTTCTACACCGACGGCCTGGTCGAGACCCGCCAACACCCGCTGGACGAACGCCTCGACGCCCTCCTGGATCTCCTCGACGGCCCCGACCGCCCGCTGGAGGAGGTCTGCGACCTCCTGCTGCGCACCCTGCACCAGCCCGACAACTCCGACGACGTCGCCCTGCTCATCGCGCGCGCCCTGGCGCCGGGTCAGGACATTCACAGCTAATCGTTACCGGCTTCTTACCGCTCTCCTCCGACAATCACAGCAAGGCGTGGCCCCGGACGGCCGGGCCGCCGTGGCCGAGGGAGCGAGCCATGACTCACGATCCGGACCAGGAACCCACCGCCGCCCCTGGGGAGGTCCTCGCGAACGGGCCGGACGGCGAGCGGCCGCGCGCACCGTGGCGACGACTGTCCAGCCGGACCCGCACCATCACCGCGGCGACCACCATCGCCGTCCTCGCCCTCGGCGGCACCGTCGCCTACGCCGCCGGCTCGGACGGCGGCGAAGGCTCTACGGCGCCCTCCGCGTCAGCATCGTCGGACGCCCCCGACCGGCCCGGTGAACGCCACCACCGCGGCCCGTGGTTCGGGCCGGGCGGGGCCGGTGTGCACGGCGAGTCCACGGTGCGGGACGGGGACGACGACGAGTGGATCGTCCGCGTCTGGCAGCGCGGCACCGTCCAGGAAGTCGACGGCGAGCAGGTCACCGTGCGCAGCGAGGACGGCGCCGAGTGGACCTGGACGGTCGAGGACGACACCAGGGTCCATCAGGACGGCGACTCCGACGGGCTGAAGGAGGGGGACGAGGTGTACCTGGCCGGTACCCGCTCCGACGACGGCGAGCGGACCGCCGACCACGTCCTCGCGGGCACCTGGGAGAAGCCGGACTTCGACGAGCGGCGCGACAGGCTGCCGTGGCGCGACGGCGATGACGGGCCACGGCACGCCCTGCCCTGGCACGACACGGCGGCCTGACCCGACGACACCGTCCCCTCACGAACCGCCTACCCCACCGTCCCCAACACGACCTGCGCGTACCGCTCTTCGCACACCACCGGACGCGGTGTCAGCCCGCCCCGGCGGAACGCGTCAACGGCGGCCGCTGTCTGCCGCTCACTCGTCTCGACCAGCAGACAGCCGCCCGGGGCCAGCCAGTTCCCGGCCTCGGCGGCGACCCGGCGCAGCAGGTCGAGTCCGTCGGCACCGCCGTCGAGCGCGGTCAGCGGTTCATGGTCGCGTGCCTCGGCGGGCAGGAGGGGGACCTCTCCGCTGGGCACATAGGGGACGTTGGCGGCGAGGATGTCGACCCGCCCACGCAGGGCCGCGGGCAGCGCCCGGAACAGGTCGCCCGTGTGCACCCGTCCACCATGGGCGGCGACGTTACGGCGGGCGCAGCGCACCGCGGCCGGGTCGATGTCCGCGGCGTGCAGTTCGACCTGGCCCAGCGCGGCGGCCAGGGCGGCGCCGACGGCGCCCGAGCCGCAGCACAGGTCCACCACCACGCAGGCGTCCGGGACTTGGGCGAGGGCCTGCTCGACGAGGAACTCGGTACGGCGGCGGGGCACGAACACGCCGGGTTCCACGGCGATCCGCAAGCCCCGGAACTCGGCCCAGCCGAGGACGAGTTCGAGGGGCCGACCGGCCGCGCGCCGGTCCACCATGGCGGCGAGCTCCGCCGGCGAGGCGGCGGCGGTCATCAGCAACCGCGCCTCGTCCTCGGCGAAGACACAGCCGGCGGCACGCAGCGCGTCCACGACGGCGTCACGGGAAAGAGAAGGGGAAGACAAAGGGGGGCCTTTCGCGATTCGAAGGGCGCTCCCACGGTCACCGACGACCGGCGACCGCACCGACTCGCGGGATGAGCACCCGACCTGACACAGCGGTAATGGGTCTCACCCCCTCGGCTCGACACGTCCGGGACGATCCACGAACGGGCGATCAGCGTACCCCAGTGATCCAGCCCCGCCCGGGAGTTGTACTCTGCAACCATGACCACAGGGGATGTTTCGGACACAGCCGTGGAGGTCATCCAGCGCGAGATGACGGCCTTCGCCCGCCGCGCCCGCGCCTCGGCGGGGCGTATGCACCCGGAGCTGTCGCTGGTGTCGTACACCCTGCTCGGGCATCTGGAGGAGAGCGGCGGCTGCCGGGCCACCGACCTGGCCGCGCACTACGCGCTGGACAAGTCGACCGTGAGCCGCCAGGTGGCCGTGCTGGAGCGGGATCAGCTGATCGCGCGGAGCCCGGACCCGGACGACCATCGGGTGCAGCTGCTGCATCTCACGGACACCGGGCGGCGGCTGCTCGCCCAGGTCACCGAGCGGCGGCGGGAGGTCGTACGGGAGCGGCTCGCGGACTGGGCGGAGGAGGACCTGGAGCGGTTCGCCGGGTATCTCGTGCGCTACAACGCCGGTTAGGCCGCCGGCTCCAGCAGGTCGTCCGGGATCCGGGTGCCGAGGAAGACGGTGCTGCGGCGCAGGCGGAAGCCCAGCGCCTCGTACAGGCGGATCGCGCCTGCGTTGTCGGCGCCGGTGTGCAGGAAGGGCGTCTCGCCGCGCTCCTGGATGCCGTGGGCCACGGCGCGCACCAGGCGTCCGGCAAGCCCCTGGCCGCGGACGGCGGGGTCGGTGCAGACCGCGCTGATCTCCGTCCAGCCGGGCGGCCGCAGCCGCTCCCCGGCCATGGCGACGAGGGCCCCGTCCTGGCGTATGCCCAGGTAGGTGCCCATTTCCAGAGTGCGGGGCAGGAACGGTCCCGGGCGGGTTCGGGCGACCAGGTCGAGCATCTCGGGCACATCGGCCGGACCGAGGCGGACCGCCTTCGGATCGGGCGCGCCGACCACGTCCTCGCCGACCAGCTGCACGCCCTCCACCCGGAAGAAGGTCTCCCAGCCCTCGGGTGTGCGGCCCTCGAACCCGATCAGCAGGGCCTCGCCGCCGGGACCGGCGAGCGCGGCGACGTCCGCCCAGTCCGCGGCGTCCGGCTCGTCGGGCAGGGCGACCCAGGGCGACACCTCGACGGGGTAGCGCAGGACGCGGCCGTGCCGCTCGGCGAACCGGGCGTGCGGGCCGGTCAGCGCGGCAAGCGCCGGATTGTCGAGCACTCGGTCGTACGCCTTGGACATGGGTTCCCTCACTCCTTCGCTGCCACAGAAGCCAAGCAAGATCGGCCCGTGGCTATTCCCCTCCGGTCGGACCAGTACCGTTGAATGCGCAACGTACTGATCACGGCCGTCGCGCACGGCGGTCTGGAGGCATCCCCCGCATGCACGTCACCCGAGGCTTCACCGGGCGCCCCCGCGTCCATAACCCCGGCCTGCCGCCGGGCCAGTACGACGCGGGCGACGACTGGCCCGTCCTGTCCGCCGAGGTCACCCCCGACCTGACGCCCGAGGCGTGGACGTTCCGCGTCGACGGCCTCGTCGCCGAGCCCCGCACCTGGACCTGGGACGAGGCCCACGCGCTGCCCGGGTCGGCGTACGAGGGTGACATCCACTGTGTGACGAGCTGGTCGAAGTTCGGGGTGCGGTTCGGGGGTGTCTCCCTGGACGCCTTCCTCGATGTGGTCCGGCCCCATGAGTCGGCCACCCATGTCGTGGCGTACTCGCACACCGGCTACACCACGAACCTCCCGCTCGCGGACCTGACCGGCGGTCGGGCGTGGATCGCCTGGGAGTACGACGGGAAGCCGCTGGCCCCGGAGCACGGTGGCCCGGCGCGGCTGCTGGTGCCGCATCTGTACTTCTGGAAGAGCGCGAAGTGGATCGCCGGTCTGCGGGTCCTGGACCACGACGAGCCGGGATTCTGGGAGCAGAACGGCTACCACGAGCGGGGCAACCCCTGGGAAGAGCAGCGGTACACCGGTGACTGAGACCTTCACTCCCCCGACCCGCTTCGCCGTGCCCGGCCGGATCGCGGTGAGCACGCAGACCGCGACGCTGTGGCAGACCGCCACCATCGCCGAGATCCGGCGCGAGACCCCGCACTCGGCCACCGTGCGGCTCGCGGTGCCCGCCTGGGCGGGGCATCTGCCGGGCCAGCACCTCATGCTCCGGCTGACCGCCGAGGACGGCTACGCGGCCCAGCGCCACTACTCGCTCGCGTCCGCGCCCGACGACTCCGGGCACATCGAGCTGACCCTCGACCATGTCGAGGGCGGCGAGGTCTCCGGCTGGTTCCACACCCGGGCCAGGACCGGCGACCGGGTCGAGGTGCGCGGCCCGCTGAGCGGCTTCTTCGCCTGGCCCGGGGACCGGCCCGCGCTGCTGATCGGCGCCGGATCCGGCGTCGTACCGCTGATGTCGATGCTCCGCCACCACCGCGCCCACGACCTGGACGTGCCGCTGCGGCTCCTGGTCTCCGCACGCAGCCCCGAGGAGCTGATCTACGCGCGGGAGTACGGCACGGAGACGACGCCGGTGTTCACGCGCAGCGCCCCGGAGGGTGTACCGGTCGGACGGATGTCGGCCGCGCATGTGGCGCCGCTGCTCGCCGCACAGCCACCCGGCGGCTGGGAGGCCTACGTCTGCGGCTCCAACGGCTTCGCCGAGCACGCCTCGCGGCTCCTCGTCGCCGCCGGGCAGCCGGTCGACCGGATCCGGATCGAGCGCTTCGGCTGACGCCCCGGGGCCGCGACAATGGTCCGACCACCGGAGACGGCTCGGCGCCGCCGCACCCGCAACCAGGGCACCGACCTGGCGAAAGGTCCGATCACTGACGTACCTTGTGATCATCGGCACGTCCTCTTCGCAAAGGCGGTCATCCATGGCCCTGTTCGACCTTCCGCTCGACGAACTGCGCGAGTACGTCAGTGAGTCCGTCGCTCCCGAGGACTTCGACTCGTTCTGGTCCAAGACCCTCCTGGAAGCCCGTGAGCACGACCTGGACGCCCGCTTCGAGCCGGTCGAGACGGGCCTGTCCACGGTGACGGTGTACGACGTGACGTTCGCCGGGTTCGGCGGGCACCCGGTGAAGGGGTGGCTGACGCTCCCCGCCGCGGCGGAGGAGCCGCTGCCGCTGGTGGTGGAGTTCATCGGCTACGGCGGCGGGCGCGGACTGCCGCACGAGCATCTGCTGTGGGCGTCCTCGGGGCGGGCGCACTTCGTGATGGACACCCGCGGCCAGGGCAGCGCCTGGGGCGCGGGCGGCGGTACGGCGGACCCGGTGGGCGGGGCGCCCGCGTACCCCGGGTTCATGACGCGCGGGATCGACGCGCCCGAGAACTACTACTACCGGCGGGTGTTCACGGACGCGGTACGAGCGGTGGAGGCGGCCCGTTCGCATCCGCTGACCGACGCCTCCCGCACGGTCGCGCTGGGTTCCAGCCAGGGTGGCGGGATCACGATCGCCGTCGGCGGCCTGGTACCGGACCTCGTGGCCGTCGCTCCGGACGTGCCGTTCCTGTGCGACTTCCCGCGCTCGACCACCATTACGGACCGTCACCCGTACCGCGAGATCGGCCTTTACCTCAAGACGCACCGCGGCCGCGGCGAGGACGCGCTGCGCACGCTCTCCTACTTCGACGGTGTCCACTTCGCCGCCCGCGGCCGGGCCCCGGCCCTGTTCTCGGCCGCCCTGGAGGACGGGACGTGCCCGCCCTCGACCGTCTTCGCGGCCTACAACGCCTGGGCTCACGAGGACAAGGCGATCGAGGTGTACGAGTTCAACGACCATGAGGGCGGCGGCCCTTACCACGCCGCGGCCAAGCTGCGCTGGCTGCGGTCGTACGCCTGACGAGGCCCCGGATGTACGGTGCTCGGCGGGCAGTTTCAGCCGAACCGGCCCGATACCCTTCCCTGGTGGTTTAGACCAATGCTAGATCTGGTGGCGCAATGAGTCGGCACGACTACGGCACGTCATCAACAGGAGGCGCGGCATGGCCCGCACCACCCCGCACGACCACCCGCTCACCGAGGGGCAGCCCCTCTACTGGCGCATCGCGACGCAGTTGCTCGACGAGCTGCGCGACGGGACGATCCCGCCCGGCGAACGCCTGCCGGGCGAACGGCACTTGGCGCGGCACTACGGGGTCAGCAGGGAGACCGTACGACAGGCCCTCGAAGTGCTGCGGCACGACGGCCTGGTCGCCACCGACCGGCGCGGCAGCCACGCCACGCTGCCCGGCCGGCCGGTGGAGAACCCCGCGGCGCTGACCTTCCCGGTCGGCGCCCGGGCGGCCGATCCGGGCGCCGTGGACCGGGCGACGGTCGCCTGGGAGGCCCCGCCGCCCGGCCACGCCCAGGCGCTGGGCCTCGCCCCGCACCGCCCGACCCTGGTGCACCGCTACGAGTCCGCGGGCGCCGACGGACAGGGCCGCCGTACGGCCGTGACGTCGTTCTCGGCCGTGGCGCTGGCCGAGGTCGAGGAGTTGGGCCGCTACCGGGAGCGCGCCGACGGGTCGACCTCGGCCCAGTTGCGCCGCGCCTACGACTGGATGCGCAAGGCGGGCCTGACCCTGCACCACAGAGACGCCATCACCCCGCTGGCGGGCGCCTCGTCGGTGCGGGTCACCCGGCGCGTGCACGACCAGTACGCCCGCCCCCTGGAGATCACGGAGCTGCTGGTGGACGCCAGACAGGACGCGCTGGTCTACGAGTTCACGGTCCCGGCGGCCGGCTGATCCTCCGCTCGCCGGGCGATCACCATCCGGACCCGGGGACTGCCGTCGCGGCGCTGCCCGAACTCGGGCAGCGCCGTCAACTCCACGGCCAGACCGGCCCGTTCCAGCTCCCGGCGCACCTCGCCGAGCCGGAAGGCGCGGTAGTACATGACGAACGGCGGGCGCCAGACGGCATTGCGCACCCGCATCACCGCGTCGAAGCCGAACAGCATCCAGTACGCCCAGGACGCGGGCCGCGGCGGGGCGACGACGGGGAAGACGAAGGCGCCGCCGGGCCGCAGGACGGAGTGCACCTGGGCGAACAGGCCCGGCAGTTCGCGCGGCAGGAAGTGCCCGAACGCCCCGAAGCTCACCACCAGGTCGAAGGCGGGGCCGAAGGGCAGGGCGCGGACATCGGCCCGCACGTAGGAGGCGCCGCGGGCACGCTCGCGCGCGACCCTGAGCATGCCGTCGCTGAAGTCGACCCCGGCGACCCGGCCCTGGCACACCCGTGTGAGGACGTGGATCCCGGCGCCCGTGCCGCAGCACAGATCGAGTCCGGCGCCGAAGGGGCCCATCCGTTCCAGTGCCGCGGCGACGGCGTCGAGCACCGAGTCCGGGGTGCGGAAGGGAGTGTGGTCGAACTTCGGGGCCAGCAGGTCGTAGCCGCGCTCGACGGACGACAGTGCCTGGACGGCGAGTTCGCGCAGGGAGGGGCCTTCGGGGCTGAACATCCGCGTCAGCTTAGAGGACGGGTCAGCCGAGGGGTGCCCGCTGCTCGACGACCGTGCGGACGCGTTCGCACCAGCGCAGGATCTCCCGCTCGTAGGCGAGACCGGCCTGGAGGGTGAGATACGGCCCCACGCGGTCCGTCTCCCGCAGGTACTCCTCCTCGGTGCGCCCGGCCAGGAGCCGGTCCCGGACCCGCTCGTAGCGGGCGAGTTTGCCCTGCGCCCAGGACATGCGCTCCTCGACGAGGGCGCGGGTCGCCGCCGGATCCGACTCGTCCAGGGCCTGGATCTTGATCAGCAGTTCGTCGCGCATCGCGGCGGGCCGCCGGACCGGCTCGACGGCGAAGGCGCGCAGTTCCTCGCGGCCGGTCTCGGTCAGCGTGAACATCCGCTTGTTGGGCCGGCGCTCCTGCTGCACCACCCGGGCCTGGACGAGTCCGTCCTGCGCCAGTCGCTCCAGCTCGCGGTAGAGCTGTTGCGGGGTCGCGGCCCAGAAGTTCGCGAGCGCCACGTCGAACAGCTTGGACAGCTCGTAACCCGAGGCCTCCCCCTCCAGGAGGGCGGCGAGAACGGCGTGCTTCAAAGACATATGGACACGCTAGCAGGATGTGATTAATCTCTTCCGCACCTACTCAACAAATTGACTATGACGAAGACTGTGGAGGCTGTGATGCGGGCTTTCCGTGAGGCCATCGAGAAGTGGGACCTCGACGCCGCCGAGGCGCTGCTGGCCGAGGACGTCGTCTTCACCAGCCCGGCCGTGTTCAAGCCGTACCCCGGCAAGGCGATGACGGCGGCGATCCTGCACGGGGTGGCGCGGGTCTTCGAGGACTTCCGGTACGTCCGCGAGATCAACGACGTGGGCGGCCGCGACCACGCGCTGGTCTTCAAGGCCCGGGTGGGCGACCGGGAGATCCAGGGCTGCGACTTCCTCCACGTCAACGACGACGGCCTGATCGACGAGTTCACGGTGATGGTCCGCCCGCTGTCGGCCGCGCAGGCGCTGGCGGCGGCCATGGGCGAGCAGTTCGACCGGATCGCGGAGGAGGCGCAGAAGCGTTCCGTGTGACTCGGCCCGTTCCGCGTCCGTTCGCGGTTGGATGTCCTCATGGGCATCGACGAGCACGCAGGGCTGATGCGGGCGAACCAGGCGAACTGGGACGCCCGCACCCCCGTCCACCTCGCCAGCCGCTTCTACGGGCTCGACCAGGATCTCGATCCCGCCCGCTGGTTCGCGCCCTTCGAGTGGACCGACCTGGGCGACCTGGCCGGACGTGATGTGCTGCACCTCCAGTGCCATCTCGGCACCGAGACGATCGCCCTCGCCCGGCGCGGGGCCCGCGCGGTCGGCCTGGACTTCTCCGCCGCCTCCGTCACGGCCGCGCGCGCCCTCGCCGAGAAGGCGGGCGCCGAGATCACCTACGTGCAGGCGAACGTGTACGACGCCGTGGCGGCCCTCGGACCGGAGCGGTTCGATGTCGTGTACACCGGCAAGGGCGCCCTGTGCTATCTGCCGGACCTGCCGCGCTGGGCCGGTGTGGTGGCCGAACTGCTGCGCCCCGGCGGGATGTTGTACCTCGTCGAGTTCCATCCGCTGCTCAACTCCCTCGGCCCGAAGCCCGCGCCGGGCGAGGGTCCCGAGCTGCTGCTCCGGCACGACTACCTGGGCGGCGGCGGTTCCGTGCACCGGGACGCGACCCACACCTACACCGACGGCCCGGCCGTCGAGGGCGCCACCGACAGCTTCGAGTGGATGCACGGAATAGGAGAGGTCGTCACCGCGTTGAGCGAGGCAGGACTGACCGTCCGGCGGCTCCGCGAAAGCGATGAGCTGCCCTGGCAGCGCTGGCCGCACATGGTTCGCAGCCCGTCCGGCTGGTGGCGTCTGCCCGAGCCGCGGATCCCCCTCCTGTACGGACTCCTCGCCACACGCTGAACCCGCGTGGTACGGTCCCACCAGCACTTGTGTACGCCCAGTCCTGGGCGCCGGTGCCAGTTCTCCTTCAGTCAGCCGGTTCTTCCCGGCTTTCTCTCCACCTCGTGACCTGCGGTTCCGCCGTACCCCGAGGTGTTGTTCCCGCCGCCCGAAGGCGCTCTGTCCGCCTCGTCTCCGCGGCCTTCCCCTCCTTGCGCATGTCCCATGCCGTACGTCCGTGAAAGGACCCACTCCCATGACCACCACACTCGAACCCCCAGTCCAGAACTCCGTGCCCGCGACCGTCATCGGTGTGCTCGACATCGACGCGAGCGGCAAGGGGCACCTGCGGGCCGCGGACAGCCTGCTGCCCACCTCCTCCGACCTCCAGGTCCCCGCCGCCCTGATCCGCCGCCACGGCCTGCGCAAGGGCGACCTCGTCGAAGGCGTACGAGGCGACCGGCGGACCCTGACCGAGATCGCCCGCGTCAACAGCCGCGCCCCCGAGCGCGACCGGCGCCGGTTCGGCGATCTGACACCCCTTCACCCGAGTGAGCGGATCCGCCTCGAACACCCGGCGGCCGGCCTGACCGGACGCGTGACCGACCTGCTCGCCCCCGTCGGCAAGGGCCAGCGCGGGCTGATCGTGGCCCCGCCCAAGACCGGCAAGACCGTACTGCTCCAGCAGATCGCCGCCGCGGTCGCCGGCAACCACCCCGAGTGCCGCCTCATGGTGGTGCTGCTCGACGAACGCCCCGAGGAAGTCACCGAGATGCGGCGCTCCGTGCGCGGCGAGGTGTACGCCTCGACGTTCGACCGGGCGCCCAAGCAGCACATCGCGCTCGCCGAACTCGTCATCGAACGGGCCAAGCGGCTCGTCGAGGCGGGCGAGGACGTGGTGATCCTGCTCGACTCGCTGACCCGGCTGTGCCGGGCCCACAACAACGCGGCCGCCGCGGGTGGCCGCACCCTCAGCGGCGGTGTCGACGCCTCCGCGCTCATCGGCCCCAAGCGGTTCTTCGGCGCCGCGCGGGCCGCCGAGGAGGGCGGCTCGCTCACGATCCTCGCCACCGCCCTGGTGGAGACCGGCTCCCGCGCCGACGACTTCTTCTTCGAGGAGCTCAAGAGCACCGGCAACATGGAGCTCCGCCTGAGCCGCGAAATGGCCTCCCGCCGCGTCTTCCCGGCCATCGACATCAACCCCTCCGGCACCCGCCGCGAGGAACTGCTCCTGGCCGCCCCCGAGTTGACCGCCGTACAGGGCCTGCGCCGGGTCCTCCAGGGCAAGGACGGCCTGGAGACCCTGCTGGAGCGCATGCGCGAGACACCGGACAACGCGACGTTCCTACGCCGGATCCAGCCGACACTGCCGAAGGACGCTTGATCGCGTCGGCCTGCTGCGGCATCCGGGTGCTCGCGGGCGACGCTCCGTCAGGGGAGCGTGGTGTGCCGCCGAGCTGTTTCTACGTTGATCATATGACGATCAGATTCTCTTCCCGGGTGGCCGTGTCGACCTGCGTGCTCTGTGTGGCGGGGCTGCTGGCGCTCGGGCCCGCCGCGGTGGCCGGTGAGGGTGGCGCGGAGTCCGGCGGGCCGGAGCGGGCGCGTGCGGCGGCCGGGCCGTTGCCGTCGCTGCTGGGCCGCTCCGGTACGCAGGTGCGGCCGCGGGCCGGGGCGCCCCGGGTGCCGCGGGTCTCCGCGCTGTCGTGGGTGGTCGCCGACGCCGACACCGGCGAGGTGCTCGCCGCGAAGGACGCGCACCGCAGACTGCCGCCCGCGAGCACCCTCAAGACGCTGTTCGCCCTGACCGTGCTGCCCGTCCTGCCTGGCGGGATCCGGCACACGGTCGACGAGGAGGAGCTGTCGGACATCGGTCCGGGCAGCAGCCTGGTCGGCGTCGCCGAGGGCCACTCCTACCGGGTGTCCGATCTGTGGAACGGGGTGTTCCTCAACTCCGGCAACGACGCCGTGCACGTCCTCGCCCACCTCAACGGCGGCTGGCGCACTACGGCCGCGCGGATGCAGGCCAAGGCGCGTGCCCTCGGCGCCCGCGACACGCGCGTGCTGTCCCCGGACGGGTACGACACCCCGGGCCAGGTCTCCTCGGCGTACGACCTCGCCGTGTTCGGCCGGGCGGGGCTGCGCAGCAAGGAGTTCGCGCGGTACTGCGGCACGGTCGAGACCAGGTTCCCGGGACGCGGCGGATCGTCGTATGCAATCCGCAACACCAACCGGCTGCTGACCGGCGCCGACGGGGTGGAGCCGTATCCCGGCCTGATCGGCGTCAAGAACGGCTACACCAGCAAAGCGGGTCACACCTTGGTCAGCGCCGCCCGCAAGGGCGACCGGACCCTTGTCGTCACGGTGATGAACCCGCAGTACGGCGGTGGCCTCACCGTCTACGAGGAGGCTCGGGAGCTGCTGGACTGGGGGTTCGAGGCGGCCGGGCGGGTCGATCCCGTGGGTTCGCTGGACGAGCTGCGGGCCAAGCCGCGTCCCGGCCCGGAGCCGGTGTCCGCGGCCGTGGCGAGGCCGGTGGAGGAGGGTCCTGGCTGGGCGGAGGCCGGGATGGTCGCGGGCGCCGCCGGCTTCGGCGCCGGTGCCGTCGCGGTGACGACACGCTCCAGGAAGGGCCGTCCGGCGGAGAGTTGACCGACCGGCAGCCACAGCAGCAGACCGAGCGTGATCCAGACGTAGGCGTTGGAGCCGAGGAAGCCGTCGATGCCGGAGGCGTCGTCGAACCACAGCCACACCACGCTCGTGCACAGCACCGCGTACAGGGCGCCCGCGATCCGCGGGTGCCCGGCGCGGACCAGCACCACGAACGACGGCAGCAGCCACACCAGATGGTGCACCCAGGTGATGGGGCTGACCAGACAGGCCGCGAGTCCGGTCAGGGCGAAGGCCGCGATCCACTCCCCCGCGGCGACCGCCCGGCTCGCCCGCCATGCCCAGACGCAGAGCACCAGCAGCACGATGATCGCCCAGACCGGACGCCCGTGTTCGCCGAGCCGGGCCAGGACGCCCTGCACGGACTGGTTCGAGACGTAGTCCAGACGGCCCACCCGGGTCGTGTCCCACAGGGCCCGCGTCCAGTAGAACCGGGACGCGTCCGGGGTCACCCAGGCCGCGAAGGCGGTGGCACCGGCGGCCACGACGGTCGCGACCCCGGCCGCGCGCCACTTGCGGGACAGCAGGAGCAGCCCGATGAAGAGCGCGGGCGTCAGCTTGATCGCGGCCGCCAGGCCGATCCCGATTCCCGCCCAGCGTTCCCGGCCGGTGGCCAGCAGCCAGGCGTCCGTCAGGACCAGGGCGAGCAGCAGAACGTTCACCTGGCCGAAGCTGAAGGTGTCGCGCAGCGGCTCGAACAGGGCGAGCGCGCAAGCGGTGAGAGCGCAGCCGAACCAACCGTAGCGCCGCCAGTCCCGTCCGACGAGGATGCGCAGGACGACGCCCAGGGCGGCCAGGTTGAGCAGCAGGGCGACGACGATGGCGGCGGGCAGGTTCAGCAGGGCCATGGGGAGCATGGCGACGGCGGCGAACGGCGGGTAGGTGAAGCCGTACGTCGTGCCGGGGACCAGGTAGTCGTAGATCCGGCCGCCGTGGTGCACCCAGCTGTCCACGGTGCCGTGGTAGACGCGCAGGTCGAACCAGTCGCGCAGCAACGGCACGGTCGCGGTGAACGCGGTCACGGCGGCCAGCAGGACGAACACCAGGAGCAGTCGTCCCTGGTCGGTGCGGGGCAGTCTCATGCGGTACGCCCCCAAGCCGGCGCCAGCTCCGCCTGGTGGGCCTGCCACAGCACGACCACCGCCAGTACCCCGCCGGAGACCGCGAGCACCAGTTGCCCCACATCCGCCGGGCCCCCGCTGGGCAGGGTGGCGAGCGCCAGGACGCCCGTCACGGCCGCCACCCGGTGCCGCACCGAGGTGCTGGGCGCCGCGGCGGCGATGAGGAACAGGCCCCACAGCGCGTACCAGGGGCGGATCGCGGGGCCGAAGGCGGCCACGGCGGCGAGGCTCAGGCCGAGCGCGTACACCGGGCGCGGCCTGAGCCGCAGCCATATGACGGCGACTGCGACCACGGCGGCGACGACACCGACGGCGTGCCAGGCCGGTACCGCGAAGGGCGCCAGGTCGCTGCCGAGCCCCTCCAGCAGCGCACGGGTGGCCCGGCCGAGGAGGCTGGTGAGCGCCCAGTTGTGCGGGGAGACCGGGGTGTTGAGGGCGCCTATCCAGCCGTAGCCGGTGCCGGCGACGGCGGTCGCGGTGACCGTGGTGGCTGCGGCCGCGGCCGTGGTCGTCAGGACGGCGCGAGCCGGTGGCCGGCCCGCCCGCATATGGAGGACGACCACCGCGGCCAGGCCGAGTATCGCGGGCGCCTTGACCAGCGCGGCGAGCGTGACGAGTACGGCGCCCAGGACCGGCCACCGGCCGAGCGCGGCGACCAGACCGAGACCGAGCAGACCGAGCATCACGGCGTCGTTGTGGGCGCCCGCGACCAGGTGCAACAGGACCAGCGGGTTGAGGGCGCCGAGCCAGAGCGCGGCGGCCGGGTCGGCGCCGCTGTGCCGGGCGAGCCGGGGCAGGGCGGCCGCCATCAGGGCGACCCCGAGCAGCGCGACGAGCCGCATCCCGAGCAGGCCCGCGGGGAGTTCGCCGCTGGTGAGCGCGGAGAGGCCGGAGGCCAGGGCGAGGAAGACCGGCCCGTACGGCGCCCCGGTGTGCTGCCAGAGCGGGGCGACCTCCTCGGCGAGCGGCCCGCCGAGGTGGGACGGGCCGTAGGCGTAGACGTCGATGTGGGCGTCCACCATGGCGCCTTGCGCAAGGTAGCTGTAGACGTCCCGGCTGAACAGCGGCGGCGCGAGCAGCAGCGGGGCGGCCCAGACGGCGAGCGTGACGAGCAGCGCCCGGGGTGCCGGCGGCTCGGCGGTGAGCAGCAGGCGGCCCAGCAGCGCCCAGGCCGCTATCAGCAGGACGACGCCGAAGTACACGCCGATCAGGCCGAGGGCGGCCTCGGCGGAGGACGGGGCGAGGAGGTCCCGGACGGGGAGCGCTCCTGCGGTTCCGCCACCGGCCGCGAGAACGGCGGTACCGGCCAGTCCGAGCACCTGGCAGCGGCGGAGATCGACGGGAAAAGCCATGGCCAACACTCGGTCAGCGTGTCAACGCCGGGTGGCCGGAAATCGACGCGGGGACCTCCGGCGGGAAGCCGAGGCATGTCCGGTGCGTGGCTGATCCCGGAGGAGGCCGGTCGCGGCCCGGATACCTCCTGATTTCAAGGGAGTTGCACAGGTGTTCTAGGCTGGCCGCCGACCCGAGGAGGCGGCACATGGCCGAAGTCGTGGATCTCGTCTGCTACCCCGTCAAGGGATGCGGGGGTACGTCGTTGAGCGACGCGCTGCTCACCGAGGCAGGGCTCGTGCACGACCGGACCTTCATGGTCACCGGTGAGGACGGGGTCTACCGCACCCAGCGCCGCCATCCCCGCCTCGCCCTGATCCGGCCCACGGTGAGCGCGGACGGCACCGGCCTCCGGCTCGACGCGGACGGCACGACGGTGAGCATCGACGTCACCGCCGAGGCCCCGCGCCGTGCCGTCGATCTGTTCGGCGACGCCTTCCAGGGGATCGACCAGGGCGACGAGGTCGCCGACTGGCTGTCGGAGGTACTCGGCTCGCCCAGCCGTCTGGTCCGGGTGCCGCCGGAGCACGGCCGGATCGCCGACGGCTGGATCCCCGGCCCCTCCGGCTACGCCGACAGCAGCGCCGTACACCTGCTGTCCCGCGCCTCGCTCGCGCACCTGGACCGACGGATGGCCGAACACGGGGCCCCGCCCCTGCCGATGAGCCGGTTCCGCCCCAACATCGTCGTCGACGGCACCGACTGGGCGGCCGAGCCGCACGGCGAGGACCGGGCGCGCCGCGTGCGGATCGGCGGGACGGAACTGGGCTACGCCAAGCTCGCGGTGCGCTGCGCGGTCACGCTGGTCGACCAGGAGGCCGGGGCCCGCAGCGGGAAGGAACCGCTGCGGACGCTTGCCGGGTACCGGCGCGCGGCGAGCGGAGGCGTGGTGTTCGGCACCAAGTTCTCCGTGCTGCGACCGGGGAAGCTGTCCGTCGGCGACCAGGTCGTCGTGGACGAGTGGGGCGACTCCGAACGGTAGCCGTCGGACGCTGAGCACCAACGCCGAACGGCAGGTATCAGACGAAGCGCGAACTCGGCACCGGCCCCGCGGAGGACAGGTGGGCGCGGTCCCCCTGGAGCCAGCTGCCGCGGATCGCCGTGACGAACTCCGTGAGCCGCTCGTCCGGGTCGGCCGGGGTCTCGTCGTCACCCTCGTCCGGTGTGGGGTCGGCACCGACGATGTCCGCGGCGATCTCGGCCTCGGGCCGGTCGTCCGGGGCCGAGCGCTCGACGCCGCCGCCGTCCGACTGACGCAGGACGCCCGCCCAGGGCGCCGTCGCCGACTGGTGGAGCAGGGTGATGCTGTCGGCGGTGACGGCCGGGGCGTCGGTCCAGCAGCTCGCGTGCTCGTGCAGCACCTGGCCGGGCGCCCGCTCGAAGAGGTCACCGATGATCTCGGGGTCCACGTCGTTCAGGTCGTACGCCACGACCACGGTGTCCGCCCGCTCGGCCGCGAAGGGCAGCGCCGGAAGTCCGAGCACCTCGGCCGCGGCGAGGCCCAGGACGCGGCTGCCACGGTCGGGCAGCAGGGACACCGACGTAGGCCGCGCCCCGGCCGCCGCCAGCACCGACTTCAGCCGCAGCAGTCCGCGCAGACACTGGTCGTGGTTGTCCTGGAGCCAGGCGTACCGGCCCGTCATGCCCGCGCCGAAGCCGTACGGGGACAGGGTGCCGAGGACGGTGCCGCCCAGGACGTACTGCCAGCCCCGCAGATCGGTGAGGTCCAGCGGGCCGGCCTGGTCCGCCTCCGCCGCCCGCGCCAGCATGCGGGCCTGGCGCGCCTGCGCCCCGAGCCACTGCGGGTCGTCCGGGTCGGGCAGCAGCGCGTGCTGACGGCGGGCCAGCGCAAGGTCGCCCGCCATGAGGGCGTTGTAGACCAGCAGATAGCGGTCCGGCCAGTCGGCGAGCTCGCTCTCGTGCGCGCTCAACACCTCCACGGCTTCCCCGTGCCGCCCCTCGCGCTCGTACGCGGAGACGAGTTCAAGCAGCACCGTCTTGGAACCGGACACCTGGCGCAGCGCCTCCCGCAGGGCGGGGATCGCCAGATAGGCGACGCCGCGCTCCACGCAGGCGAACCCGTAGTCGTACTGCTCCTGGGCCTGTTCGGGCCGAGCGGCCAGCGCCTCGGCGGCCTGCCGGAGGTCGTCGAACCCGGCGGCACCGGCCGCCCGGCCCACCACCAGCGCCGTCTCACCCAACGGCAGACTGTCGGTCCCGGACCGCAGCAGCCGCAGGGCACCGGGTATGTCTCCGGAGTCCAGGGACTCCCATGCCTTGAGAAGTTCGGGGGACTTGGGGCGACGGGGCTTGCGCGAGAACATGGGGGCGATCTTCCCTGGTGACCGCGGACGGCCTCAACCGCATTAATCGGCAGGGCCACATCAGACTTGAGTACGCGTACTCAGGACACGCCCGGGCCCCGCGGTGAAGCTGTGTCCATGACCACGACCCCAGCACCGCGAGCCGGCCGTCCGCACCCCGCGGCCGATGTGTTTCTCGCGCTCGCCCTGCTGGTGGCGGACGGCGTGGCCGCGTTGG
This sequence comes from Streptomyces davaonensis JCM 4913, assembly GCF_000349325.1. Taxonomy (GTDB): domain Bacteria; phylum Actinomycetota; class Actinomycetes; order Streptomycetales; family Streptomycetaceae; genus Streptomyces; species Streptomyces davaonensis. The sequence goes on along the minus strand of NC_020504.1, from coordinate 9,014,352 downwards.
TCGCGTGCCTGTTCGGGCTCGACGCGGCCGGGTACACGTTGCTCGGCCCCGACGCCGGTACGTCCGTCAGCTTCACCCCGTTCGCCATAGGTCTCGGCGTCGTGGGCGGCCTCGTGGTGGGGACGGCGTGGCTGGCTCACCGCAACCGGGCCCCTGTCACCGCCGCCCTGCAACTCCTGGCCGGGCTGGTGCTGTTGCTGATCGCCGGTCTTGGGCAGCTTCAGCAGTACGACGAGGACCATCCGCCCGCGCCCGAGCCGGGGTACAGCGGGCCCCAGTCACAGTGTCTGTCGGGTGGGGACAACAGCGAGTGTCACGGGTCGTGAGCCGCGGCCGTCAGAACACCGACAGACCCGTGAGCGTCGTGAAGCGGTCCAGGGCTGCTACGCCCGCCACTGAGTTGCCGCGCTCGTCCAGGCCCGGACTCCAGACGCACAGGGTGCAGCGGCCCGGTACGACGGCGATGATGCCGCCGCCCACACCGCTCTTGCCGGGCAGGCCGACGCGGTAGGCGAAGTCACCGGCCGCGTCGTACGTCCCGCAGGTCAGCATCACCGCGTTGACCTGCTTCGCCTGGCTGCGGGTGAGCAGCCGGGAGCCGTCGGCGCGCACTCCGTGGCGGGCCAGGAAGCCGGTGGCGAGGGCCAGGTCGGCGCAGGAGGCGCGGATCGAGCACTGGCGGAAGTACTGGTCGAGCAGGTCCGGTACCGGGTTGTCGATGTTGCCGTAGGAGGCCATGAAGTGGGCCAGGGCGGCGTTGCGGTCGCCGTGCGCGGACTCGGAGGCGGCGATCTCGTGGTCGAAGTCCAGGCTCGGTTCGCCGCTCTCCGCACGCAGGAAGGCGAGGAGCTCGCCCGCCGCGTCGCCGGTACGGGTCTGGAGCCGGTCGGTGACGACCAGGGCGCCGGCGTTGATGAACGGGTTGCGCGGGATGCCGTTCTCGTACTCCAGCTGCACCAGGGAGTTGAAGGGATTGCCGGAGGGCTCGCGGCCCACGTGCTCCCACAGTTCGTCGCCCTCGCGAGCGAGATCGAGGGCGAGGGTGAAGACCTTGGTGATGGACTGGGTGGAGAAGGGTTCGCGCCAGTCCCCCACGCCGTACACCGTGCCGTCCAGCTCGGCGACGGCCATGCCGAAGCTGCGCGGGTCGCAGGCCGCGAGCGCCGGGATGTAGTCGGCGGCACGGCCCCGGCCCGGGGTGCGCCCGATCTCGTCGGCGATGCGCTCCAGGACCGGCTGGAAGGTCTGGGTGGACGACGGAACTCTCATGATCGCCATTGTGCCTCCGGGCCGGTCCTGGCGCGCTTTCGCAGCTCAGACGACCGGCGCCGCACTGCCCGCGAGGACTTCGGGACGCAGCAGTCCGGCGAGCGTGTCGGCGGGCAACAGGCCCTTCTCCAGGACCAGTTCGGCGACCCCGCGACCGGTGGCGAGGGCCTCCTTGGCGATGTCGGTGGCGGCCGTGTACCCGATGTGCGGGTTGAGGGCGGTGACCAGGCCGATGGAGTTCTCCACGGTCCGGCGCAGCTCCTCGGTGTTGGCGGTGATGCCGTCCACGCACCGCTCGGCGAGGGTGAGACAGGCGGCCCGCAGATGGGTGAGCGACTCCGACAGGGAGTGCAGGATGATCGGCTCGAAGGCGTTCAGCTGAAGCTGTCCGGCCTCGGCGGCCATGGTGATGGTGACGTCGTTGCCGATCACCTCGAAGGCGACCTGGTTGACGACCTCGGGGATCACCGGGTTGACCTTGCCGGGCATGATCGACGAACCGGCCTGCACCGGAGGCAGGTTGATCTCACCGAGCCCCGCACGCGGCCCCGACGACAGCAGCCGCAGGTCGTTGCAGCTCTTGGACAGCTTGACGGCGATCCGCTTCAGCACGCCGGACATCTGGACGAACGCACCGCAGTCCTGGGTGGCTTCGACCAGGTTGGCGGCGGTCACCAGCGGCAGCCCGGTGATCTCGGCGAGGTGCCGACGGGCCGACTCCGCGTACCCGGCGGGCGCATTGAGCCCCGTACCGATCGCTGTCGCACCGAGGTTGATCTCGTGAATCAGCTCAACCGCCTCGGCAAGCCGGGACCGGTCCTCGTCGACCATGACGGCGTACGCGGAGAACTCCTGCCCGAGCGTCATCGGCACCGCGTCCTGGAGTTGCGTACGGCCCATCTTGAGCACATCACGGAACTCGACGGCCTTGCGGGCGAAGGAGTCCTGAAGCACGGCCATGGCTTTGAGCAGACCACGCACCGCGAACACCGTCGCGATCTTCACTGCGGTCGGATAGACGTCGTTGGTCGACTGACTGAGATTGACGTCCTCGTTCGGGTGCAGGTACTGATACTCGCCCTTAGCATGCCCCAGCAACTCCAACGCCCGGTTGGCGACAACCTCGTTGGCGTTCATGTTGGTCGAGGTACCCGCACCGCCCTGAACGACATCGACGACGAACTGGTCGTGCAGTTTCCCGTCCCGAATCTCCCGACAGGCCGCGACGATGGCAGCGGCCTTCGCGGGCTCCAGCAGCCCGAGCTCCTCATTGGCAAGAGCGGCAGCCTCCTTGACGGCGGCCAGCGCATCAATGAGGTGGGGGTAGGCGGAAATGGCCGTACCGGTGATGGGGAAGTTCTCGGTGGCACGCAGGGTGTGAACACCCCAGTAAGCGTCGGCGGGAATGTCCCGATCACCGAGCAGATCGTGCTCGCGACGAGTGACGGCGGTCATGAGGGAAGAGCTCACTTTCTAAGAAGGGAAGGACAAGTTCCCCAGGGGCGCGGGGAACTGCGCGACCAGCCACAACGGACCCGCAGCCGCGACACAACAGGCGAGGCAGCCCATTAGGCGCAAGGCGCAACAGCAACCGGCTCCAGCGCACGAACGGGCCGCACACACCCAACCGCTCGCCCGCCCCCAAGAAGCGCCTCACCCTGAAACTCGGCGAGCAACGAGGGATCAACACCGGCCCAAGCCAACGCCGCCGCCCCGACAGGGACTCGCGCACGATTGGCCCCGTCGGAAATCTTCACGGCAACAGCCCGCCCATCAGGCAGCGCAGCAACCTGCACACCCTCGAAGCCGTCCTTCGCCAGCAGCCCCGGCACGGCCCGCATCAGCGCGGCCACATCCCGCCCGGCCCCGGAGGCCATCTCGGCATGCTCCCGCATCGCGTCGGCGACCCGCGCCTCAGGCGTACCGGGCGCGGCGGAGGTGATCCGGGCCGCCGCTCGCGCAAGCCCGTGCAGCGAGACGGAGAACAACGGCGCCCCACACCCGTCAACGGTCACCTGCGCGACACGCTGCCCCGTGAGGTCCTCGACGATCTCGGCGATCGCCTGCTGAAGGGGGTGCCCAGGGTCGAGGTACCCCTCCAGCGGCCACCCGTTCAGCCGGCAGGTGTACAGCATCGCCGCGTGCTTGCCGGAGCAGTTCTGAGCGAGCTGCGACGGCTGCCGCCCCTCCCGGACCCACGCATCGCGAACGTCCGGATCGAACGGCATGTCCGCGACGTTGCGCAGATCGCCCTCGGAGACGCCCGCGAGCTCCAGGATCCGCCGAGTGCCGGCAAGGTGCCGCTCCTCACCGGAGTGGCTGGCCGCGGCGAGGGAGAGGAGTTCGCCGTCGAGGGGCAGCCCGGCCCGGACCATGGCGACGGCCTGGACGGGCTTGAGCGCCGAGCGTGGATAGAACGCGGCCTCGATGTCGCCGAGTTGGAGCCGGACGTCGCCCTCGGGGCCGAGGACGACGACCGAGCCGTAGTGGATCCCCTCCACGACCCCGCCGCGTATCAGGTGGGCGACGGGGGCGTGGAGGGGTTCACGGACGAGGGGTGGGTCCGCGAGGGAACTGCTGACCATGACTGCCTGATTCATGAGTGGGTGTCGGCCGGGGCGCGGGTCACGCGTCGGCCTTGGGGGTGGAAGCGGTCGCGATCCGGCGGCGAATGGCGTACCAGCCCGCGACCAGGGCTCCGACGATCAGCGGCAGGCACAGCACGGTGGTGCGGCCGGCGCCTCCGTCGGCGTACATGAGGACCAGGACGGAGGCGAGGAAGGCCAGCGTCACGAGTTCGGTCCAGGGGGAGCCCGGCAGTCGGTAACCGGGGCGGGTGAGTTCGCCCTTCTGGGTCTTCTGCCAGAAGAGCAGGTGACAGAGCATGATCATGCCCCAGGTGGCGAGGATGCCGATCGCCGCGAAGTTGAGGACGATCTCGAACGCGTCGGCGGGGACCACGAAGTTGAGGCCCACGCCGAGGACGCAGATGCCGCTGGTGAGCAGGATGCCGCCGTACGGGACCTGGCTGCGGCTCATCACGCCGGTGAACTTCGGGGCGGAGCCGGACATCGCCATGGAGCGCAGGATGCGGCCGGTGGAGTACAGGCCGGAGTTGAGCGAGGACATGGCGGCGGTGAGCACGACGAGGTTCATGACGCCACCGGCCGCCGGGATGCCGATGTTGGACAGCACGGTGACGAAGGGGCTCTCGCCCGCCGTGTACGAGGTCCAGGGCAGCAGCATCGACAGCAGGACGACGGAGCCGACGTAGAACAGGCCGACGCGCCACATGATCGAGTTGATCGCCTTCGGCATGATCTTCTCGGGGTTCTGGGTCTCGCCCGCGGCGACGCCGACCAACTCGACGGAGGCGTAGGCGAAGACGACGCCCTGGATGATCAGCAGCATCGGCAGCAGGCCGCTCGGGAAGACACCGCCGTTGTCGGTGATGAGGGACGGGCCGGGGGTGGTGCCGTCGACGGGGTGCTGGGTGACCAGCAGGAAGATGCCGATGCACATGAAGACGACGAGCGCGCCGACCTTGACGATGGCGAACCAGAACTCCAGTTCGCCGAAGATCTTCACCGAGATCAGGTTCACCGTGAGGACGACGGCGAGGGCTATCAGCGCGATCACCCACTGCGGGATGTCGGAGAACATGCCCCAGTAGTGGGTGTAGGTGGCGACCGCGGTGATGTCGGCGATGCCGGTGGTGGCCCAGTTGAGGAAGTACATCCAGCCCGCCGTGTACGCGCCCTTCTCCCCCATGAACTCACGGGCGTACGACACGAAGGCGCCGGACGAGGGCCGGTACAGCACGAGTTCGCCGAGGGCGCGCACCACGAGGAAGGCGAAGATTCCGCAGACCGCGTAGGCGATGAAGAGGGAGGGGCCCGCGTCGGCGAGGCGGCCGCCGGCGCCGAGGAAGAGGCCGGTGCCGATGGCGCCGCCGATGGCGATCATGTTGACGTGCCGGGATTTCAGGGACTTGCTGTAGCCCGCGTCTCCGGCGTCCACATGGCCGGAACGTTTCTGCACGCCGTCGTGCGTGGTCTGCACCTCATTGTGCAAGGACTGCTCGCTCAACGCTCGGGTCCGCCTTCCGTGGTGGTGCTCGTGTGCCCGGGGCGCACGATGTCGGTGAGGGTGGTCTCGACGCGGTCCAGGTGATGCGCCATGGCATCGGTGGCGTCGAGTTCGGAACCGTCGATCAGCGCCTCGACGATGGCCCGGTGCTCGCGGTTGGACTGCTCGCGGCGGCCGCCCAGTTCGTTCAGGAAGGCCGACTGACGCGCCAGTGCGTCGCGGATCTCCTCGATCACCCGGCGGAAGACCGGGTTCTGGGCGGCCTCGGCCACGGCGAGATGGAAGAGGGTGTCCATCGCGACCCACGCGGTGGTGTCCGTCTCGCGTTCCATACGGTCCAGCAGATGCGCCAGGTGGTCGAGGTTCTCCGGGGTGCGGCGCACCGCCGCGTATCCGGCGACCGGGATCTCGACGTGCCGGCGCACCTCCAGCAGATCGCTGGCCGCGTAGTCGCCGAAGGTCGGGTCCTCGACCGTGTTGGCGACCACGAAGGTGCCCTTGCCGGTCTTGGAGACGGTCAGGCCCATGGTCTGGAGAGCCCTCAGGGCCTCGCGCAGCACAGGGCGGCTGATCTCCAGGGTGCGGCACAGTTCCGCCTCGGAGGGGAGCTTGTCCCCCACGGCGTACTCGCCGCGCTCGATGGCGGCGCGCAGGTGGGCGAGCACCGCCTCCATGGCGCTGATGCGCCGGGGAGGCTGTCCGGCTGTCCGGCTGTCTGACAGGTTCACGGGAGTGATACTCCGGGTGCCGAGAGGGTGCTGTCAAGGCGGGTGAAAGGAAATTTTCAGCGGGACGCGGTTCCTGAATGCCGCGTGCCGTGTCAGCTGTTCAGGACCCCGGTGCCGAGCAGCGCGAAGAGCAGCAGGCCGACGGCGACGCGGTAGACGACGAAGGCGTCGAAGGTGTGCCGGGCCACGAACCGCAGCAGCCAGGCGATCGAGGCGTACGCCACCACGAAGGAGACGGCCGTCCCGGCCACCAGCGGCCCCGCGCCCGCCCCGGCGCCGAGCGCGTCCCTCAGCTCGTACAGTCCCGCCCCGGTCAGCGCGGGGATGCCGAGGAAGAAGGAGAGCCGGGTGGCCGCGACCCGGTCCAGGTCGAGGAAGAGGGCAGTGGACATCGTCGCGCCGGAGCGGGAGAAGCCGGGGAAGAGCAGGGCGAGGATCTGGGAGCTGCCGACGAGCATGGCGTCCTTGAAGGAGGTGTCGTCCTCTCCCCTCTTGTGCCGCCCCACCCGGTCCGCCGCCCACATCACCCCGCTGCCGACCAGCAGCGAACCCGCGACCACCCACAGCGAGGCGAGCGGGCCCTCGATCAGCGGCTTGGCCGCGAGGCCGACGGCGACGACCGGGACCGTCGCCCAGATCACCCACCAGGCGAACCGGTAGTCGTGCTGGTGCCGCTCCTCCTTGTGGCGCAGCCCGCGCGCCCAGGCGGCGGAGATCCGGACGATGTCCTTGAAGAAGTAGACGAAGACCGCGGCGATGGCGCCGACCTGGATGACGGCGGTGAAGCCGATGACGGCATGGTCGTCGACGGGTATGAACCGCCCTCAACCCCACACCGCCCCGGCGAGCCACACCCCCGCGAAGGCCGCACCCAGGCCGAGCGTCACACTGCCCACGACGTTCGCCGCGACGTAGCGCCCGGCGCCGGTCTCGGCCAGCCGGAGGGTCTCGTAGGAGAAGGTCGAGTACGTCGTCAGCGCCCCGCACAGTCCGGTGCCGAGCAGGAGCTGGACGTTCGGGCTCGCGGCGCCGGTGACCAGGCCGAGGATCAGGCAGCCGGTGATGTTGACCGCGAAGGTGCCCCAGGGGAACACCGAGTCGTGCCGGGACTGCACCGCGCGGTCGGTGAGATAGCGCAGCGGTGCACCCACCGCGGCGCCCGCGACGACCAGCAGCCAGTTCACGTCGACTTCTCACCCTCGGCGCGGCCGACGTACCGGATGACCTCGCAGTCGTCGAGGATCACCAGCCCCTCGGTGACGAGTTCGTCGAGCTGCGGCAGGAAGGCCCGCACCCGCTCCTCGGTGTCGACGATCACGATCGCCACCGGCAGGTCCTCGCTCAGGGACAGCAGCCGTGAGGTGTGGATCAGGGACGAGGCCCCGAATCCCTCGATGCCGCGGAAGACGCTGGCACCGGCCAGCCCCGCCGCGTGGGCGCGGTGCACGATCTCGCTGTAGAGAGGCCGGTGGCGCCAGGTGTCGTGCTCGCCGACGAAGACGGTCACCCGCAGCGCACTGCCGGTCAGTCGCGTCATGACTGCCTCCACTTCAGGAGGCGGCGGGTCGCCGTCGCGGCGAGCCACACCGCCGTGAGGGCCGCGAGAAGGGTCGCGGCCAGGTAGGCCAGGCCCGTTTCCGGGTGCCCGGAGTCGATCAGTCGCCGGATGTCCACGGCGTACGTCGAGAAGGTGGTGAAGCCGCCGAGCACTCCGGTGCCGAAGAAGGGGCGGACCAGGCGGTGCGCGGGCCACGCCTCGGTGATGAGCACCAGGAAGGCGCCGATCACGGCGCAGCCGACGACGTTGGTCCAGAAGGTAGCCCAGGGGAATCCGCCCGGCTGGAGGGGCCACCCCAGGGTCAGCGCGTAGCGGGCGGTGGCCCCGAGGGCGCCGCCGGCCGCGACCACGGCGACCACCGGGCCCTGGCCGCGCAGGAGGGGCGCACGCGCGGGGCGGGGCCGGGCGAGCGGGCTCTCGGTGTCGGGGGCTGTCATGGTCGTACGTGTCTCCTACTCGCCGGGGCCCGGGACTGCGGGCACGCGCCAGTGCAAGTAGGGACCGTTGGCGGCGACTGTGCCGCGGTTCGGGTACGGCGGGCCCCACCGCCGCGCCGCGAGGATCATCGCGGCCGGGAACCAGGGTAACGCCCGGTGTTCGGGCCGGTCACTTCGGGGCGGGCGGCTCGCACAGGGCGATGCCGTGTTCCCAGATGCTGCCGAGGACCAGGTGACCGGCGGCTTCGCAGACGCTGGTGACCATGCGGAAGCGGGAGCGGCGGCGGGTCAGGTGGTGGACGATCGCGCCGGTGTCGTCGACGGCGAGGACGCCGATCGTGCCGGTGGGGCGGTAAGGAGCGCGCACGGCGACGCGGGCGGCGGCACGGCGGACGGCCGGCGAGGCACGGTGCAGCAGGTCGAGGGGCGGGACCCGGGGGCCGGCGAGGGCGACCCAGAGGGGGCCGTCGGGGGCGCCGCGCCAGAGGTTGTCGGGCATGCCGGGGAGGTACTCGACGAAGGGTTCGGCCCGGCCCGCCTTCGGGCCGGTGAGCCAGTAGCGGGTGAGACGGCAGGCGCCGGTCTCGGCGACGACGAGGAAGGACTCGTCGGCGCCGGCCGCGAGGCCGTTGGCGAACTCCAGGCCCTCCAGGAGGACTTCGGGGCTGTCCGCGCCGGGTGCCAGGCGCAGCAGGCGGCCCGTGCCGGTGTGTTCGGTCAGTTCACCGATCCACTGCTCCAGGCCGTAGCGGCGGCTGGAGACGGTGAAGCAGATGCTGCCGTCGGACAGGGCGACGACATTGCTGGCGAACCGCAGCGGCTCCCCCGCCACCGAGTCGGCGAGGATACGGACGGTGCCGTCGGTGAGGTCGACGCGGAGCAGGCCCAGTTCGGCGTCGCAGACCAACAGGGTGTCGTCGGTGAGGAGTTCGAGGCCGAGGGGGCGGCCACCGGTCTCGGCGAGCACGGTGACGCGGGCGCGGTCGGGGTCGGCCAGGCGGTCGAGGCGCAGGATGCGGCCGTCCTCGACGCCGGTGACGACCCGGCCGCGGGTGTCGGCCACCACGTCCTCGGGGCCGCGGCCGCCGATCGCGAGGTACCGGTGCGGGACGAGCGTGCGGGGACGGTTCATGCGCTCCTCCTACCAGCCCTTCTCGAACATCCGGGCGACCTCGGCGATACGGACCTCGTCGCGCCGGTAGTAGAGGCGCCGCCGGATCTTGCGGGTGCGCAGCAGGCCGATCCCGACGAGCAGGTCCAGATGGCTGTCGGCGACCGTGCGGTCCACCCCGAGCTTGGCAGCGACACTGTCGGAGGTGACGCCGTCCTCGACGAGGTCGCCGTGCCGCTGGGGCGGGAAGTGCGCGGCCGGATTCTTCAGCCACTCAAGGATGTCCAGACGCCTCTCGTTCACAGGTGTCCTCAACATCGTGTCTCCTCCGTCCGGTCCTCCTCGAAGCGCGTGTTCCCACTGTCCCGCAGCCGATGCCGACATGTCCGGCACTCTCCGCGTCTTGGCCGGTACCGAACTGCCGTACGAGCGACGGCAGTTCGTCCCAGGTCCGGGGAATGGGCCCGGTCGCGTGTTCCCGCGGCCGGGCCCTGGTGCCCGCGGTGGGTCAGCGGTGGCTGAACCACGCCATCGCGGGGAGCGCCCTGTCGTCGTAGTCGAACAGGGCCTGGTTCTCCCAGCCGTTGCCGGAGGAGGCGTCGGTCGGGTCCCAGCCGTTGCCGGAGACCGCGGTCCAGGTCGACTCCCAGTAGAAGACGCCGAGGCCACGGCCGTTCGGGACGGCCTCCACGATGCTCGCGATGTCGTTCATCCAGCGGGTCTGGCCGGCGGTGGTGGCCGGGTAGCCGGAGACGAGCTCGCTCTCGAGGTTGATGATGTTCTCGTGCGCGTCCTCGCTGTCGAGCCGGAAGGGGTAGGCCGTCTCGGCCACGAAGACCGGCTTGCCGTAACGGGACGCGGCGTCGTCCAGGGTGGTCTGGAAGTCGTAGAGCGTGCCGTGCCAGTAGCCGTAGTACGACAGGCCGATGACGTCGAACTTCACGCCGTTCGCGACCGCGCTGTCGAACCACCAGCGGGTGCCGGAGAGGTCACCGCCCTTGGCGAGGTGCAGGGCGACGGACGTGGAGGAGTTGACCGCCTTGACGGCGTCGTAGCCGCTGTTGAGCAGCCCGGCGAGCTGCGACCAGTTGCTGGTGGAGCCCTCGGACCACAGCATGCCGCCGTTGATCTCGTTGCCGACCTGGACCATGTCGGCCGTGGTGCCCTGCGCCTTCAGCGCGTTGAGCACATCGTACGTGTGGTTGTAGACGTCCGTCTTGAGCTGGCTGTAGGAGTGGCCGGACCAGGCGGCGGGCTTGCTCTGGGCGCCGGGGTCGGCCCAGGCGTCCGAGTAGTGGAAGTCCACCAGAAGCTTCATACCCTGGGCCTTGATGCGCTTGGCCAGCGCCAGGACCTCCGCCTTGCCGTTGTAGCCGTCAGCCGCGTTCACCCAGACCTTCACGCGGGCGTAGTTCTGCCCGGCGGACTTCAGGATGGCCAGCGCGTCGCCGGTCGTGCCGGCGCTGTTCTTGTAACTCCCGCCGAGGGCCTCGCTCTTGACGAGGGAGGAGACGTCGGAGCCCTTGATCGAGGTGCCGCCCGTACCCGAGGCGAAGGTCAGGTCGTCGACGTTGAGCCAGTTGCCCGCGTTGGCGTCGCTGTTGATGCTGATGGTGCACTGGTTGTTGGTGACGCTGACCGGCACCACGATCCGGATCCAACCGCTGCTGGAGACCGGGAGGTTGGTGCGCTGCTCGGTGCCGCCGCAGTTCTTCAGGGCTATGTAGGCGGAGTTCTGCCCGCCGCCGGAGCGGACCCAGGCGGTGAGCTTGTAGGTGCCGTTGGTCAGCCCGGAGAGGTACTGGTACGTCTCCACCTTGTAGGCGGACGACGACCAGTGGCTGAGGCGGTAACTCCCGCCGTGGCCGCCGGACTCGGAGAACGAGGCGGCGGTCGTGCCGTACTCGGACCAGCCGGCCGGGGTGGCGGCGCCCGCGCCGTCGGACTCGAACCCGCCGTTGGTGAGCGTGCTCGCCGCCTGGGCGGTCTGTGCGGGCAGGGCGGCGAGGGCGAGCCCGGCGGCGAGCGGCAGCAGCAGGACTTTGAGAGTGCGTCTGGGATGGAACATCGGCGTCCGTCGTCCCTTCGACGTGAATGGGGTTGGGGGTACCCCGCAGCCAGCGGCCGGTGCGGGGTGCCCCTCCGCCCGCGGCTCTCGTGGCACGCGCGGGCGGAGGGGAGTCGGTTCAGCCGTCGAGCCGGACGACCCGGACGGCTCCGGCGGGCACTTCGAGGCGGCCCGCGGCCCGTTCGCCCGTGAGCAGTTCGGTGCCGGGCGCCTCCAGCGGCACCTTGGCGTCCGACGGGCTGTGGTTGATCGCGAAGAGGTAGGTGCCGGACTCTCCGGCGCGGCGGACCACCTCGACGTCGTGCGGCAGATCGGCGCGCGGGGCGATCCGGGCGTCCTCGGCGGCCCATCCGAGGAGGGCGTCCAGGCCGTGCGCGTCGAGGCGGGTGGAGACGTACCAGGCGGTGCCCTCGCCGAGCCGGTGCCGGGTGACCGCGGGGCGGTGCGCGGTGAGTCCGTCGGCGTAGGTCCACACCGTCTCGGCCTCGCGCGGCACCACGAACTCGGTCCATACGTCGCCGGTGAGCTCGGAGCCGTCGGGGCCGGTGATCCGGACGGTGTCGCCCTTGAGCAGCGGTGAGAACTCCTCGACGGTCAGGCCCAGGACGTCCCGCAGGGCCCCGGGGCAGGCGCCCTCGTGCACGGAGTCGTGCTCGTCGACGATGCCGGAGAAGTACGACACGACGAGGGTGCCGCCGTTCTCGACGTACTCCTTGAGGTTGTTCCCGGCCGCCTCCGTCATCAGGTACAGCGCGGGGACGACGACCAAGGGGTAGGCCGACAGGTCGGCTTCGGGGTGGGCGAAGTCGACGGTGAGGTGGCGGTCGTAGAGGGCCTCGTAGAAGGCGTCCGCGCGCTCGCGCGGGTCGTGGTCCTCGCTGGGGCGCCAGTCGAGGGTCTGCGCCCACCAGGAGTGCCAGTCCCACAGCACGGCCACGTCGGCCTGGGTGCGGGTGGAGCGGATCGTGCTCAGGGAGTCCAGGGAGGCGCCGAGCTCGACGACCTCGCGCCAGACGCGGGTGTCGGTGCCGCCGTGCGGGAGCATCGCCGAGTGGAACTTCTCGGCGCCGCGCCGGGACTGCCGCCACTGGAAGAACATGGCGCCCTCGGAGCCGCGCGCCACATGGGCGAGGGAGTTGCGGGCCATCTGGCCGGGGGCCTTGGCGGGGTTGCGGGGCTGCCAGTTGACGCCCGAGGTGGAGTGCTCCAGGAGGATCCAGGGCGCTCCCCCGGCGACCGAGCGGGTGAGGTCGGCGGCCATGGCGAGGTTGACGTGGGTGCGGCGGCCGTCGGTGATCAGGTAGTGGTCGTTGGTGACGATGTCGACCTCACGGCCCCAGGCCCAGTAGTCGACCGAGTCGCACTGGCTGAGGGCGGTCATGAAGTTGGTCGTGACCGGGACGCCGGGCGCGAGGCGGTGCAGGATGTCCCGCTCGCGGACGAAGTTCTCGCGCATGGTGGCGTCGGCGAACCGCTTGTAGTCCAGCGCCTGGGCGGGGTTGCCGACGGTCGGTGTGGTGCGCGGCGGGTTGATCTGCTCGAAGGCGGTGTAGCGCTGGCCCCAGAAGGCGGTGCCCCAGGCCTCGTTCACCGCCTCGACGGTGCCGTAGGCGGTGGCCAGCCAGCGGCGGAAGTGGGCGGCGCAGGAGTCGCAGTAGCAGGCCGAGACGGGGACGCCGTACTCGTTGTGCACGTGCCACATGGCCAGGGCCGGGTGGTCGGCGTAGCGCTCTGCGAGCCGGGTGGTGATGTTCGCGGCGGCGGCGCGGTAGTCGGCGTTGCTGTGGCAGATGGCGCCGCGGGAGCCGAACTCGTAGCGCGTGCCGTCGGCGGCCAGCGGCAGGGCCTCGGGGTGCTCCCGGTAGAACCAGACCGGCGGCACCACGGTGGGGGTGCCCAGGTCGACCCGGATGCCGCCCTCGTGCAGCAGGTCGAGCAGGCGGTCCAGCCAGCCGAAGTCGTACTCGCCGCGGGCGGGCTCCAGCAGCGCCCAGGAGAAGATCCCGGCGCTCACCATCGTCACGCCGGCCTCGCGCATCAGCCGGACGTCCTCGCGCCAGACGCTTTCCGGCCACTGCTCGGGGTTGTAGTCCCCACCGAAGGCGAGCCTGGTGAGGCCCTTGGGGCTGGTCTCCGGCATGGAATCTCTCCCGGGTAATCGATCAATTGGGAACGTGCACACACATCATCCGTGGCGCGAGCCCAACATAACCGCACAGCAACAACCATTGACAAGTGTCCGGGATGTTTCTCTACTGTGAACGCTCACAGAAGCATGGCAGGTTCTCGCAGCAGGCGGGAACCCCAGGTCAGGGGAGAGATCCATGCCCATCACCAGGCGCAGCCGCCTCGTGGCATCCACCATCGCCGTCGTCCTCGGAGCCACCACGCTCGCCGCGTGCGGTTCGTCCGACGACGAGACCGAGGCCGAGTCGGGACCGGTCTCGCTGACGTACTGGACCTGGACGCCCGGCATGGACAAGGTCGTCGACCTCTGGAACAACGGCCCGGGCAAGAAGGACCAGATCAAGGTCACGGTGAAGAAGCAGGCGTCCGGCGACACGCTGGTCACCAAGATCCTCACCGCGCACAAGGCCGGCAAGGCCCCGGACCTGGTACAGGCCGAGTACCAGGCGCTGCCGACCCTGGTCAGCAATGACGCGCTGGCCGACATAGCGAAGGACACCGGCGAGGCGAAGAGCAAGTTCGCCGACGGCGTGTGGCAGCAGACCACGCTGGGCACGGACGCGGTCTACGCGGTCCCGCAGGACATCGGCCCGATGATGTTCTACTACCGCGCGGACCTCTTCAAGAAGTACGGCCTCGAAGTCCCCAAGACCTGGGACGAGTTCGCCGAGACCGCGCGGAAGCTGAAGAAGAAGTCCCCGGACACCGACCTCACCACCTTCTCCGCCAACGACTCCGGTCTCTTCGCGGGCCTGGCCCAGCAGGCCGGCGCCCAGTGGTGGACCACCGAGGGCGAGCAGTGGAAGGTCGGCATCAACGACGCGGCGACCCAGAAGGTCGCCGAGTTCTGGGGCGGCCTCGTCAAGGAGGGCGCCATCGACAACCAGCCGATGTACACCCCGGCCTGGAACAAGGCGCTCAACACCGGCAAGCAGATCGCCTGGGTCTCCGCGGTGTGGGCCCCGGGCACCCTGACCACGGCCGCGCCCGACACCAAGGGCAAGTGGGCCATGGCCCCGCTCCCCCAGTGGTCCGCGGGCGAGAACGTCACCGGCAGCTGGGGCGGCTCCTCCACCGCCGTCACCACGGACTCCGACCACCAGGCGGCCGCCGCCAAGTTCGCCGCGTGGCTGAACACCGACGGCACGGCCCTCCAGGCGCTGGCCAAGGAGAGCGGCATCTACCCCGCCGCCACCAACGCCCAGACCTCCGGCGCGTTCACCAGCCCGCCCGGGTACTTCGCGAACCAGACCGACTTCTACACCCAGGCCGCCGAGATCGCCAAGAGCACCGCTCCGTCCGCCTGGGGCCCGAACGTGAACGTCGCCTACACGACCTTCAAGGACGCGTTCGGCGCCGCCGCCAAGAACAAGTCGGACTTCGTCGCCGCCCTCGACACCATGCAGGACGACACCGTCGCCGACATGGAGAAGCAGGGCTTCGAGGTCGCGGAGTGACCACCGCACGCCGGAGGTCGTACGGGGTCAAGGGGGCCCCGTACGCCCACCCGTCTCCCACCACCACCCTCAAACGAGCGCGAAGCGCGCCCTATATTTTCCTCCTCCCCGCAACAATCCTCTTCCTGCTCTTCTTCGCGCTGCCCATCGGCTACGCGGTCTATCTCAGCTTCCGCAAGGTGAAGGTCTCCGGGCTCGGCCTCGGCGCCGGCGCCCGCTCCGAGGTCTGGGCCGGTTTCCAGAACTACACCGACGCCCTCGGCGACAGCGAACTGGTCGACGGCGCGCTGCGCGTCCTCGGCTACGGCTGCATCGTGGTGCCGGTGATGCTGGGCCTCGCCCTGCTGTTCGCGCTGATGCTCGACTCCGACAAGGTGCGCCTGGCTCCCTTCACCCGGCTGGCGATCTTCCTGCCGTACGCCGTCCCCGGTGTGGTGGCGGCGCTGCTGTGGGGCTTCCTCTACCTGCCGGACGTCAGCCCGTTCTACTTCGTGCTCGACAAACTGGGGCTGCCGCAGCCGGACCTGCTGGACGGCGGTCCGCTCTATCTCGCCCTGTCGAACATCGCGGTCTGGGGCGGCACCGGCTTCAACATGATCGTCATCTACACCTCGCTCCGGTCCATCCCGGCCGAGGTGTACGAGGCGGCCAAGCTGGACGGCGCCACCCCGACGCAGGTCGCACTGAAGATCAAGATCCCGATGGTGGCGCCCTCGCTGGTGCTGACCTTCTTCTTCTCGATCATCGCCACGCTCCAGGTGTTCACCGAGCCCACCACCCTCAAGCCGCTCACCAACTCCGTGTCCACGACCTGGAGTCCGCTGATGAAGGTGTATCAGGACGCCTTCGGCAAGGGTGACATCTACGCGGCCGCCGCCCAGGCCGTGATCATCGCCATCGCCACGCTGGTGCTCTCCTTCAGCTTCCTGCGCGCCGCGAACCGTCGTCAGAAGCAGGAGGCAGCACGATGAGTTCTCTTGCCGTCCGCAAGGCCCAGCCCGCAGCGAGTACCACGCCCGGTACCGCCCAAGGGCCGCCGTGGCGCAGCCGGATCGCCCCGCTGCCCACGATCACGCTGCTGATCGGCGCGATCTACTGTCTGCTCCCGGTCGCCTGGGTGGTGATCGCGGCCACCAAGTCCGGCAGCGAGCTGTTCTCCACGTTCACCTTCCTGCCGGGCTCCGGATTCACCGAGAACCTGAGCGACCTGAACGCCTACCGCGATGGCGTGTACTGGAAGTGGATGGGCAACTCCGCCCTCTACGCCGGTCTCGGCGCCCTGCTCTCCACGGTCGTCTCCGCGTTCAGCGGCTACGCCCTGGCGATCTACCGCTTCCGCGGCCGGGAGGCGATCTTCAATGTGCTGCTGGCGGGCGTGCTGATGCCACCGGTGATCCTCGCCGTCCCGCAGTACCTGCTGCTGGCCGAGGCCGACCTCACCGACTCCTATCTGTCGGTGCTGATGCCGCTGATCCTCTCCCCCTACGGCGTGTATCTGGCGCGTATCTACGCGGCCGCCGCCGTGCCTTCCGACGTGATCGAGGCGGGGCGGATGGACGGCGCGAGCGAGTGGCGGATCTTCACCCGGGTCGCGCTGCCGATGATGGTGCCCGGTCTGGTGACGGTGTTCCTTTTCCAGTTCGTGGCCGTGTGGAACAACTTTCTGCTGCCGTACATCATGCTCAGCGACGACGAGAAGTTCCCGATCACGGTCGGTCTGCACACGCTCCTCGAACAGGGCGCCAACACTCCCGCGCTGTACACCCTGGTGATCACCGGCGCGCTGCTCGCCGTGGTCCCGCTCATCGTGCTCTTCCTGGTCATCCAGCGGTTCTGGAGCCTTGATCTGCTGTCCGGGGCCGTAAAGTCATGACCATGAGCAATACGGGGGGCCGCCGCAGGCCGCCGACGATCCACGACGTGGCGCGCGAGGCCGGAGTCTCACGGGGCACCGTCTCGCGGGTCCTCAACGGCGGCCACTACGTCAGCCCCGCAGCCGCGGAAGCGGTCAACGCCGCGATCCGCAAGACGGGTTACGTCGTGAACCGGCACGCCCGTTCGCTGATCACCGGACGCTCGGACTCGGTCGGCTTCCTGCTGACCGAGCCTCAGGAGCGGTTCTTCGAGGACCCCAACTTCAATGTCCTGCTGCGTGGTTGCACGCAGGCGCTGGCCGCGCACGACATCCCGCTGCTGCTGATGCTGGCCGGCACCGAGGACGAACGGCGGCGCATAACGCGCTACATCACGGCCGGTCATGTCGACGGGGTGCTGCTGGTCTCCAGCCACTCCGGCGACCCGGTCGCGCAGGAGCTGCGGGACGCCGGGGTGCCACTGGTGGCCTGCGGCAAGCCGATCGGGCTCGGTTCCAAGGTGAGTTATGTGGCCGCGGACGACCGGGACGGCGCCCGGGACATGGTGCGCCATCTGCTCTCGCTCGGCCGGCGCCGGATCGGCGTGGTCACCGGTCCACTGGACACCCCCGGCGGTGTCGAGCGCCTCGCCGGGTACAAGGAGGTCCTCGCCGAGGCGGGCACGGAGTTCGACGAGCGGCTCGTCGTGTCCGGCGACTACAGCCGGGCCAGCGGTGAGGCGGGCGCCGAGCGGCTGCTCGCGCAGGCGCCGGACATGGACGCGGTGTTCGTCGCCTCCGACCTGATGGCGCAGGGGGTGCTGACGGCGCTGGAGCGGGCCGGGCGCCGGGTGCCGCAGGACGTCGCGGTGGGCGGCTTCGACGACTCCCCCGCGGCCCTCGCCGCCCGTCCCGAGCTGACCACCATCCGCCAGCCCTGGGACCGGATCAGCGCCGAGATGGTCCGCGTGCTGCTGGCCCAGATCGGGGGCGAGGACCCCGCCGCGGTGATCCTGCCCACGGAGCTGGTCAAGCGCGAGTCGACCTGACGGGAATCCCTCCGGAGCAAGCGGTCAGTTTTGGAGAAGCCGGAGGGGCCTGCCCGCCCTAGCGTGAAAGCACCGACGAGACGCGTCGGAGCAGATCTCGCGAGGAGTACCTCATGACCGCCGGTGTGCAGACGATCATCTACCCCGTCAAGGACCTCGACCGGGCGAAGGCCGTGTTCGGCGCCCTGCTGGGCGTGGAGCCGTACGCGGACGAGCCGTACTACGTCGGCTACAAGGACGCCGGGCAGGACGTCGGCCTGGACCCCAACGGCCACGCCAAGGGCATGACGGGACCGGTTCCCTACTGGCACGTCGACGACATTCGGGCCACCCGGGCTGCGCTGCTGGAGGCCGGGGCGGAGTCGCTTCAGGACGTGCAGGACGTCGGCGGCGGCCGGTTGATCGCCTCAGTGAAGGCCACGGACGGGAACTTGATCGGGCTGGTCCAGGACACGGCGGAGTAGAGGAGCCCGCGCCCCTTGCGTATGCAATATTTGCACAGACAATAATCGGCCGGACCGGTGCTACCGTGCAGGTATGGGAGCGAAGACGGCCGATGCGGGGCTCGCGGAGCGGTGGCGGGACATCCTGTCGGTGCATGCCCGCACGATGAGCGAGATCGATCGCGCACTGCATCCGCACGGACTGGGCGCGAGCGACTTCGAGGTGCTCGACATCCTGGCCACCGCCCCGCCCGAGGAGATCGAGCACTGCCGGGTGCAGAACCTCGTCGGCAGGGTGCATCTGAGCCAGAGCGCCCTGTCGCGCCTGATCGGCCGACTGGAGAAGGACGGCCTGGTGCAGCGCTCGGTCTGTCTGGAGGACCGGCGCGGGGTCTGGGTCACTCTCACCGACAAGGGCCGTGAGCGGCACGCCGAGGTGCTGCCGCTCCAGCGGCACGTGCTGGCCCGGATGCTCGACGGCTGAACCGACGCACGGCAGGCCGTTCGAAATCCCGGCCCCTGGGCATCATCACTCCCAAAAAGCCCTGAGAGGGGACGGGGAGACACCGCCTTGCCCGTGGACGACGACGTCAGCGCCGAGTTCATCACGTACACCACGCGCTCAGTGGAGGAGACCCACGACGCGATAGCGGCCCACTACTACGATCTGCGCCTCGAAGTGATGGGCCCCGCAGCGGAGTTCCGCACCAGCCTGAGCGTCGTCGACCTCGACGCGCTCGTCGTGGGCCACGTCAGCTTCGGCACCGGGATGCGAATGAGTTTCGGCGAACCGGGCGTCTATCACGTGGCCGTGCCGCTGCACGGCGCCTTCAGCCTCCAACAGGGCCGCGACGAGGCCCGGTTCGCCACCGCGCAGCGGGCCGTCTTCTTCGATCCCGGATACGACGTCCTCATCGACGACTGGTCGCCCGACTGCCACTGCCTGACCATGAAGATCGACAAAGAGGCGGTGCGGCACGGCCTGGAGACCCTGCTCGGCAGACCCGTGCGCCGCCCGCCGCGCTTCGAGCCGTTCATCGACGTCACCCGGGGCCCCGGCCGCAGCTGGGCCGGACTCGTGCAGTGGTTCCTGCTGGACAACGAGATCACCCACGGGCTGCTGCGCCGCCCCCTGATCCGCGGACGCCTCGAACAGACTCTCCTCGAAGGGCTGTTGCTCGCCGCGGACCACTCCTACCGGGCCGAGCTGGAGGGCCCGCACCCGCCGATGCGGCCCGCCGCGGTGAAACGGGTCATGGACGCCGTACAGGAACTGCCGGCCGAGCCGTACGACGCGGCGCGACTCGCGGCGATCGCCCAGGTGAGTGTGCGCACCCTCCAGGAAGCGTTCCGCAAGCATGTCGGGATGCCGCCGATGGCGTACGTGAGTGAAGTGCGTCTCGAGCGGGTGCACGGGCAGCTCAGGACGTCCGCGCCCGGGTCGACGACCGTGGCGGAGGTGGCCTACCAGTGGGGCTTCGCCCACCTCGGCCGGTTCGCGCGGCGCTACCGGGAGCGGTTCGGGGAGACACCGTCGCAGACCCTGCGCACCCTCCACTGAGCCCGGCCGCCCGGTTCCGCCGCGTTTTGCGGACAAGGGCCGCGCAAGAGGGAGCGACGGGACCGCTGAACGGACATATCGTCTGGGACACGGCGATGGTGGCCGCGCGGACCGAGCGGAGTCGGTGCCACTCGGACCTGCGCGAACCATCGCCACGAGGGCCTGTCGGACAGGCCCTGGGGCCCGGCCGCTCCCCCTCCAACGCCTTGGTGGCCGGGCCCGGCCCGGCCACCCCCCTCAGGGCCGGGCCAACAGCGTGCGCACTCCCTCGGAGGTGAGCGTGAGCGGGTGCGCGGAGCCCGCGTCGATGGTCAGGGACAGGTCGTCGGCGGGCCACTGCGCGGCGAGCGCGCCCAGCGGCACCAGCCGGTAGCGGCCCACGAAGGGCAGCAGCTCGGCCATCGCGGGCTCCGAGGTGAACACGGGCACCATGGGCTCGCCGCCCGGCTGCTCCAGCACGGGCAGGGCGACGGCGTCCGGGTCGGTCGCCTCCTCCTCGCCGATGTCGTCCGGCACCGGCACCAGCACCTCGCTGCCGGCGAGCGTGTCCAGCGCCGCGGTGTCCTCGTGGTTGTCGACGAGTGCGTCCAGCGCCTGTCGGGCCGGTGTGGCGGTGTGGCGGTTTATGGGTGTCTCCATCACAGATCCCCTGGTAGCGGCGGCAGTCCTGCGGGCCGCGTACCCGATCCGGAGCCGGGCATTCATCGCCGAATCCCGAGCCGGCCACTTTTCGTGATGTACCGCAACCATTGAGGCAAGACGGGTGTCTCCCCTGATATCAGAACCACACACCCCTCGGGGGACGCAATGCGAAGAATCAGAACAACAGGGGTGGCGCTCGCCGCCGTCGCCGCCCTGGCGCTGCCGGCCCTGCCCGCCGCCACCGCCTCGGCCGCCACCGCCACGGCCACCACGGCGTGCCCGACCGGCTGGGGCAGCCTGGCCGAGGTCCGGTCCACCGCCACGACAAAACCGCTCACGAACATCAGGACCGGCCGTCACGCCTGCTTCGACCGCATGGTCGTCGATCTGCCGGGCGCGGGCCGCTCCGGGCTCGGCTACTCGGTCCGGTACGTGTCCACGCTGTACCAGGACGGCTCCGGCCGTCCGATCCCCGTCGCCGGAGGTGCCGTCCTGGAGGTCCGGATCGCGGCGCCCGCCTACGACCACGAGACCGGTGCCCCCACCTATCCGGGCCGGGTGAACAGGCCCCTGCCGGGGGTCGACCTGACCGGTTACCGCACCTTCCGGGACACCCGGTTCGGCGGCAGCTTCGAAGGGGAGACGCTCGTCGGGCTCGGGGTCCGCGCCCGGCTGCCGTTCCGGGTGCTGGTGCTCACCGACCGGATCGTCGTGGACGTCGCCCACAACTGGACCGGAGCCCGCTGAGCGGCCCCGGCCCGCCTCCTGAGCGGCCCGGCCCCTCAGCGGGGGCCCTGACCGCTCTCCACGAGCCCGGCCAGTCGGGCCAGGGCCATACGCGTGCCCGTCTCGTTGTCCGCGGCGGGCACCGCGTCCGGAAGTCCCTCGTGCACCACGAGGACGTCCGTACCGCCGCCGTCCGCGTCGCTGAGGGTGGTCGTCATCGTCATCGTGCCGCGCAGCGCGGGATCCGGGGTCTCGAACTCCAGCTCCTCCACCACCCGTTCATCGGGCACCAGCTCGGTGAAGTGCCCGTGGTAGGTGTCGGTGTTCGCCTGCGTCTTCCCGGTGCCGGTCGGCATCTCATAGGTGAGTGACACCCGGAAGGCACCGCCCACCCGGGCCTCGAAGACATGGACCCGCGCCGACATCCCGTCGGGCACCCGCCAGCGCTCGACCGCGTCCGCGTCCAGCAGCGCCCGGTACACGGCCGCGCGCTCCGCGTTCACCCGCCAGGAGACCCGTGTGGTGTGCATGCCCCGAACCTAGCGCGCCCCCGCTGTGAGCGCAGTCAGGTGAGCGCGTTCGCCAGCCGTCGTACCGGTGTGCTGTCGGGGTCGACCAGGAAGGCGGGGCGGGTCAGCCGGGTCGGGGTGTTGGTGACGGAGTTGTAGGTGAGCAGGAGGACGGCGCGGCGGTCCGCGGAGGTGTTGTCGGTGGAGGAGTGGACGATCGAGGGGTGGAAGGCGGCGACCGTGCCCGCCGGGCCCAGTAAGGAACGCGGCGGGAACTTCGCGGTCAGTGCGGGGATCTCGTCCTCCGGGATCGTGTGGGTGAGCCTGGCCGAGACATGGTCCTGCCAGTCCCGGCCGCGGGCGGTCCCGCCCGTCGTCACCAGGCCGAGTGTGTGGGAGCCGGTGAGCACGGTGAGCGGGCCGTTGGACTCGTGCACCTCGTCGAGGTGCAGGGCGATGTTCACCGCGTCGGGCTCGGGCATCCCGTCCTCGTGGGCCCAGAAGGCGTAGTCCTGGTGCCAGGGCCACTTCCGGCCCTGGCGTGGGGACTTGATGTTGACCTTGAACTGGTAGAGGTACACCGGCCCGCCGATCAGTGCCTCGGCCAGATCCAGCAGCACCGGGTGGCGGACGAGTTCGGCGCACACCTCGTCGTAGCGGTGGCAGCCGTGCAGGGCGCGGACCGTGCGGGTGCCCTCCTCGTAGACCACCTCGGGGCGTTCGGTTGCGGCGATGGCCCGGACACTCGACCGCACCTTGGCGAGCGCGTCCTGGCCGAGGGTCCGCGGTGCCAGGCACCAGCCCTGGTCGGCGTAGGCGATGCGCTGTTCCTCGCTGCTCATCGGCGCCTCGCCCTCAGATCACGTCGGACGGGGCCGCGGCCAGATGGGTGGCGTCGCCGATGGACCGTACGACCATCCGCTCGTCCTTGACGGCGAGGACGGAGACGCTGGTCAGCGGCAGGATCATGTCCAGCTGGCCCCAGCCGAGGTTCATCAGGCTGCCCATCAGGATGACCAGGGCCGAGTCATGGCCGACCACCGCCACCCGGGTCGTCCCGTCGGGCGCCGGAGGGGTGGCGGCGACGGCTGCCGTGACCGCGGTCCGCATGCGTTCGGCGACCTCCTTCTCCGGCTCGGGGAAGGGGTACACGCCATGCGGCTTCAGCTCGCTGGGCCGTCCGTCGTCCCAGTTGGTGCGCACCTCCCGCAGCCGTGCGTCGGTCCGGACGCGCAGCCCGTGCTCGGCGGCGACGGCCGACGCCGTCTGCTGGGCGCGGTGCGCGCCGCTGGCCCACACCCCGTGCAGCGGGACCCCGGCGAGACGGGCCGCCAGCAGCCGCGCCTGTGCTCTGCCCTTCTCGGACAGGGCGGGATCGCGCGGGTCCCCGTCGTAGTCCTCGAGGCCGGTGTAGGAGTCGGCGTGCCGGATCAGCCAGACCTCGCTGACCCCGGGGACCCCCACCAGATAGCGCTCGTACACCGAGCGCATGACCTCAAGAAAGCTCTCGCGTCCGTCACTCACCACGTTCTCCGTATCCGTGCTTCAGCGGTTCACCGGGCACCGGCGGGTCAGCCGGCCGTGCCGCGGCATTCGATGACGGCCC
Source organism: Streptomyces davaonensis JCM 4913 (assembly GCF_000349325.1). Classification (GTDB taxonomy): domain Bacteria; phylum Actinomycetota; class Actinomycetes; order Streptomycetales; family Streptomycetaceae; genus Streptomyces; species Streptomyces davaonensis. The sequence continues at coordinate 8,991,060 of NC_020504.1, read as the reverse complement.
ACACGTCCCCGGCCGGGTGGATGCCGACGATGTCGAAGCCCGCGCGTGCCAGCAGGTCGTCCCACTGGGCGCGGGTGCGGTGCTCGCCCTCGACCAGCACCAGCATGTCGAGGTCCAGCACCTTGCCCAGCTCCCCGGTCTCGCCGATCACCGAGTCCAGGATGAGCAGCCGGGCCTCGGGGGCGTCGCCCATGGCCTGGCGGATGCGGACGAGCAGGCGTACGGCGTCGGCGTCCGCCCAGTCCTCCAGCACTCCTCGCAGGACGTAGGCGTCGCAGCCGGTGGGCAGGACGTCGAAGAAGTCCCCGATCCGTACCTCGACCCGCTCGGTCAGATTCTGTGAGGCGAGGAACTTGTGGGCGCTCGCGGCCACCGCCGGCCCGTCCACCAGCACCCCGGTCGACGACGGGACGGCTGTCAGCACTCCGGCGAGGAACTGACCGCGGCCGCCGCCGATGTCGGCGAAGCGGGTGAAGCGCCCGAAGTCGAACGAGGTCAGGAAGTCGTCGGCGAAGTACTGGCCGAACTCGACCATCGCCGCGTCGAACTCGTCGCGGACTTCCTTGTGTTGCGGCCGGGCGAGGAAGTCGTAGAGCGGTTCTCGATGACGCAGTTGGAAGGCGGGGACTCCGGTGCGGACGGACTCCACCAGGTCACCGTAGGCGGCGAGGACGTCCGGTTCGGCGAAGAACGTCGTCATGCCGCGCATGGAGCGGGGGTGGCCGGAGCGCAACAGGTCGCCCATCGGGGCCAGTTCGAAGCTGTCCTCGGGCACCTCGCGCAGCGCGTCGGCGCCGGCCGCCGCGCGCAGCAGGCGGCGCAGCCGGGATGGGTCGGAGCCGGTCGCGGCGGCCAGGTCCGCGGTGGTGCGCGGGCCGTCGGCGAGGAGATCGGGGAGGTGCAGCTTGGCCACGGCGTACAGCACGAAGGCGACCTTGAGGTCGACGTTGTACTGATAGAGGCGTTGTGCCGCGGTGCGTTCGGGGTGCTCGGTCGGTTCCGGCCGCATGGGTCCTCTCTCGGTACGGGCCTGTTCAGTCGTTGTAGCCGTCGAGGTCGGCGAGGAGGATCTTCGACACCGTGTAGGTGCCCTGTCCCGCCGCGACGAGCTTGCCGCTCTCGGAGTAGACGTCGCTGCGGGCGACGTAGATGGTCTTCCCGGCGGTCACCACCTCGCCGAGGGCGTAGACGCCCTCCTTGCGCACCGGCCGGATCAGATTGATGTGGTAGTCGACGGTCAGGACGCTGTAGGTCTCCTCCAGGGAGTTGGCGGCCATGAACCCGGCGGTGTCGCCGACCTCGAAGAGCATGGCCGCGTGCAGGAAGTCCGCGTTCTGCGTCAGGTCCGGCTGGAACGGGATGGCCACCCGTGCCACACCGGCCTTCTCGATCTCGATGGTCTTGTTCAGGTACCGGGAGATCCTGCACCGCATGCAGCAGCGGGTGAGCTTCTCGAAGTGCGTCGACGCGGAACTCAACGGGGTGCTCCTTGTGAGTGCGGTGGCACGGCTATGCGCGGGACACCACCAGGCTGGCATTGATCCCACCGAATCCGAACGCGTTGATCAGACAACGTCGGATCACTCGCTCACGCGGCTCACGGGCGATGTCGACATCGGCGAACGGCGGTTCGGTGCGGTCCAGTTTCAGGGTCGGCGGCACGGTCTGGTGGCGCAGCGCCATCAGGGCGGCGGCGAGGTTCATCGGGCCGTTGGCGGCGAACGCGTAACCCGTGTGCCCCTTGATCGAGGTGACCGCGGGACGCCGTTCGGTGCCCGCCGTCGCGGCCCGTATCGCCGCCAGTTCGGCCGCGTCCCCCTGCACCATGCCGGAGGCCTGCGCGAACACGCAGTCCACCGCGTCCGCTCGGGTGTCGGCGTCGGTGAGCGCATCCGTCATGCACGCCCTGATGTGGTCGGCGGACAGTCCGGTGATGCCCTCGCCGCCGCTGTTGGACGCGAAGCCGGTCAGCTCGCCGTGGATCACCGCGCCCCGCGCCTCGGCGTGCTCCCGCTCCTCCAGTACGAAGACGGCGGCGGCCTCGCCGACGATCATGCCGTCCCTGTCCCGGTCGAACGGACGGGGTGTCAGTTCCGGGTCCGCACCGCGGCTGAGCGCCCTCATCGCCTCGAAGCCGGAGTAGGTGACGGGCGTGGTCACCGCCTCCGCGCCGCCCGCGAGGGCCCAGGTGCGGGCCCCGGAGCGGATGGCCCGCATCGCCTGCCCCACCGCCTGACAGCCGCTCGCGCAGGCACCGGCGACCGTCACCTGCTCCCCTTCGATGCCATGGCGCAGCGCGATCATGCTCGCGGCCATGTTGGGGATCAGGGAGGGGATCAGAAAGGGACTGGTCCTCCGTGGCCCTTCCCGTTCCTGCTGGAGCACTCCGGCCTCGATGCTGGGCAGCCCGCCCATGGCGACCCCCAGATACACCCCGCCGCCCTCGCGTTCGGTGAGCGCGCTGTCCGTGAGCGCCTGTTCGGCGGCGAACAGCGCGTAGCGCACGAAGCCGCTCATGCGCTTGATCTCGAAGCGGAGCGGGCCCGGTGCGAAGGTCACCCGGGAGTCGTCGATCTCGGCGGCGTACCGGGAGCGGAACCGTTCGGGGTCGAAGCGGGTCACCGGGCCGATCCCGGACCGTCCGGCGAGCAGCCCCTTCCACAGCTCGTCGACGTCCGCACCGAGGGAGCAGACGACCCCGATCCCGGTGACCACCACGCTGCGCGGCACCACGTCACCCGGTCACGCCTGCTGCCGGGCCGCGTCCTGGGTCTGCCTTATGTAGTCCTCCAGGTCCTGCATGGTCTCCAGCTTGTCCATCGCGGACTCCTCGAAGTCGACGCCGAAGCAGTCCTCCAGATAGAGCAGCAGCTCGATCATCTTGAGCGAGCTCATGCCCTCGATGGAGTTGTTGAGGTGCGACCGCGGCGTCAGATGGGAGACATCCCGCTCGACGAACTCGCCGATGTGGCCGACGAGTTTGTCGAACAGCTCCAGGTCCTGCTTCTCGTCCTGCATCGTGGTGGGCCTCCCCCATCGTCAACTGGTCTGTTCCTGGATCAACTTGCGGCACAGGTGGCGTTGGATCTTGCCGCTGGTGGTACGGGGCAGCTTGGAGCGGGCGATCCAGTGAAAGGCGACGCCGGAGATCCCGAACGCCTCGGCGAGGGCGCGGCTCACCCGGTCGGCGAGCGTCTGACGCTCGCTCTCCTGCGCGAGCCGCTCGTCGAGCAGCAGATGGAGCTGCTCGGTGAGCAGGTCCCGGTCCGGGACGCCGACGGCGACGACCGCCGGGGTGCGCGGGGACTCGGTGACGGCTTCCACGAACCGCTCCAGCTGGTCCGGGACGTAGTTGCGGCCGGCGATGATGACGATGTCCTTGCGGCGGCCGGTGACGAAGACCTCGCCGTCGAGCAGGTAGCCGAGATCGCCGGTCCGGAGGTAGCCGTCCGCGGTCCTCGACTCCTGCTCGTGGACGGCCTGTTCCGGCCCCGGCAGATAGCCGTCGATGACGCTGGGCCCGGCCACCTCGATCTCACCGACCGCCCGCTCCGGCAACAGTGAACCGTCCTCGTCGACCACCCGCAGCCGGTGGCCGGGCAGCACCGGGCCGACGCACATCATGCCGACGCTGCGCGGATCGTCGGCCGGGCGCGGCTCGGCGTGCCCCTTCGCCGCCACGGCCTCGGCGTCCACGCGGTCCACCGCATACGGCCGTTCGACATCGGAGATGGTCACCGCGAGCGTGGCCTCCGCCAGCCCGTACACGGGCAGCAGGGTGGTGTCGGGCAGCCCGAACGGGCCGAAGGCGTCCTGGAACTCGCGCATGGTGTGCTCGTGCACGGGTTCCGCGCCGCACAGGGCGACCCGCCAGCTCGACAGGTCGAGTTCGCCCGGCGGACGGCGCCGCGCGACCCGCGCGCAGATGTGGAACGCCGAGCTGGGAGCGGGCGAGAGGGTGCCGCCGTAGCGGCTGATCCAGCGCAGCCAGGACAGGGGGTTGCGCAGGAAGGTGACGGGGTCCGCGAGGATCATCGGGATACGGGCCTGGAGGGCGTAGGAGATGCCGATGAGGCCCATGTCGTGGAACAGAGGCAGCCAGCTCACCAGTGAGTCGTCCGGTCTGGCGTGGATCGCCTCGGCGATCGCGCCCACGTTGGCGACGATGTTGCGGTGCCGGATCATGGCGAGTTTGGGGGCGCCGGTGGAGCCGGAGGTGGCCTGGAGGTGGGCGAGGGACTCCGGCCGGGCGCGGGGTGTGTCGGGCGCTGCGTAGGCGCCGCGCAGCGCGTCCGGGGTGCTGACCAGGACCGGCAGTCCGGCCGCGAGGGTGTCCGTCAACTCGGGGGCCGCGATGATCCGGCGGGCGCGGGCCCGCTCGGCGAGTCCGCTGAGGGTCGCCGTGTAGCGCTCGGTGCCGCCACCGGTCGGTTCCGCGGCGACGATCGGGACGACTCCGGCGTACAGGCAGCCGAGGTAGAGGGCCAGGAAGTCGCGGGAGGTGGGCAGGACGAGGATGACGTGGTCGCCCTCGGTGAGCCCCTGCGCCTTCAGTCCGGTCGCGGTCTCGCCGATGAGGCGGGCCACGTCCGCGCAACTGAGGGCGAACTCCTCCTCGTTGCGCTCGATCACCCGGAAGGCGAGGCGGTCCGGGCTGTTCCGGGCGCTGTCGAGGAGGGTGTCGATGACGGTCCCGGTCATCGCGCGTATCGCTTCACGAACTCGACGTCGGTGCGCTTGGACGACTTCGCCAGCCAGTCGCGCAGTTCGCCGTGCCGCGAGTCGAAGTCGGCCTTCAGCCGGTCCTCCTTGAGCTCCCCGGAGGCGGTGTAGTACGGCTTCTCCAGGTCCTCCAGGAAGCGGATGTGCTGCTCCATGCCGGCGCGTCCGCGGTCCACACTGCGGGAGTACGACTTCAGCCGGGCGCGCCGCTGCGGGCGTTGCTCGATCTCGAAGGCCCGCTTGAAGAAGATGTCGTAGCTGTCGAGGATGCCCCGCTGGAGTTCGCTCGGGCGCATCCGGCGCGGGAAGATGCCGACGAAGGAGTAGTGCTGGTAGGTCGGCACCTCCATGATGATCCGGTGGTCCTCGACGTCCTGCCTGGCCCCGTAGAGCAGGTCCTGGAAAGGGTATTCGGCCAGGCACACGAAGACCGGGTGCATGATACGGGCCTCGGCGCACCACTGGGCGGTGGCCTCGATGGCCGGGCGGTCCTGGACGTCGAGGCCGAAGATGATCGCCGAGTGGATGGCGATGTCGTTCTCGGCGAAGCGGATCAGCCGGCGGGTCTGTTCCGAGGGGTCGACGCGCTTGTTGAACGCCTTGAGGACGCTCGGGTCCTCCGACTCCACTCCCAGGCAGTACTCCTCGAACCCCGAGCGCTTGAGGTCGAGGACGAGGTCCATGTCGTCGGCGTGGTTGACCCGGCTCATGGCGATGAACTTGTAGTTGCGGTCCCGGAAGGTCTGGGCGATCTCCCGGCAGTAGTTCTTGCGGGTCGTGAAGTTGAGGTCGGTGACGTAGAAGCGGTTGCACCCGGTCTGCTCGTAGATGGCGTCCAGTTCGCCGCGCACGTCCTCGGCCGTCTTGGTGCGGAACTTCCGGCCCAGCAGGCGGATGGCGTAGCAGAAGGAGCAGTCGAAGGGGCAGCCTCGGGACATGGAGACCGTGGCCCAGTGCAGCTTGGGCGCGCGGGCGAGGAGTCGGGGGTTGATCGCGTTGGCGATGTTGCCGTACCGGGCGACCTGGCCCACGACCATCCGGCCGTCGGCGGCGATGTAGGCGAGGTTGTCGACGCCGGTGACCGGGTCGCCCGCCTCCAGCGCCCTGATCAGCTGGACGGAGGGGATCTCGCCCTCGGCGATCACCGCGTAGTCGGCGTAGCGCAGGGCTTCGTAGGGCGCGAACGCGGCGTGCGGTCCGCCCATGATGACCACGCAGTCGGAGCGCTTCTCCCGCTTGATCAGCTCCAGCGCCTCGATGTTGGACCAGAAGTGGGTGGCGAGGGCCGAGATGAGGATGTAGTCGTAGGCGGCCAGCGGGAAGTCGTCGGGCTTCTCGCCCCAGAACATCTGGCACATCTCGACGCGGGCGTCGGGGAATTCCTGCTGAACGAAGGACGCGACGTAGTAGATGCCGTCGTTGTAGGTCGTCGCGAGGGTGGAGGCGTCGGGATATGCCTCGTGGAAGCCGAGTTGGACGCAGAGGATGTTCAGTTTCCTCATGACGGCGATCCCGAGGGGCTGACCTGCCGCTCGGCGTGCCGGCGCGCGAGTTCCTTGCGGACCTTCGTCTTCATCTCCTGCTTCAGCCGGGCGGCGATGCGGTCCGGGTCGTTGACCCGGCGCTGCGCCCAGGCGAGCAGGTCGCGCGCTTCGGTACGGTCCATGTTCGGGTGCTTCCACACCAGGTTGTACAGGTCGTGCTTGCTGAGGTCCGGCTCGTCGATCAGATGCTCCATCTGCCGGTACAGCCGGGTGCCGTGGAAGGGGGTGAGCAGCGTCAGCTGGCAGGCGAACAGCCCTTCCTCACTGAGCTGTTCGATGTCGTACTGCATGTCCTCGATGGTGTCCTCGGCGAATCCGACCATGAAGGTGCCGAGCGCCCGGCGACCGTTGTCGATCAGTTCGCGCACGGTCTGCCGTACGTTGTAGACGTCGTCCCGCTTCTTGACGTCGGCGACGTTCTTGTCCCGGTAGGACTCGATGCCGACGATGGCGCCGTCCATGCAGCGGTCGGTGAGTTCGGGGATCCGGCCGCGGATCAGGTCGGCGCGGGTGAGGCAGATCCAGGGCAGTTCGCGCTCGGCGAGGGCGTCCACGACCTGTTCGGCCAGCTGGTTGGTGAGGAAGAAGCTCTCGTCGTAGATGATGACGTGCGCGACCTTGGCATCCCGGTACGCGTCGAGTGCCGCGTACGTGTCCTCCATGAAGATGGCTTCTTCTTTGGGATTGAAGATCGGGGTCGAGCAAAAGGTGCAGCCGATGTTGCAGCCGCGCTTGGAGTAGAGGTAACCGACCGGCGAACTCATGCCGCGGAAGCCGCTCTCCCCCAGCATCGCGGGGTGGCGTACGCGCGGCAGCGGCTTGTCGTAGACGTACTGGTGGATCGGGGCCTCGCCGGCGCCCTTCACCAGCCGGGTGAAGTACTGGTCGATGCCGGGCGAGAGGACTCCGTAGTTGCCCGCCCAGATCTCCGGCACCCCGGCTTCGCGGGCGCACTTGGCCATCTCGATCGCGACCGGCGTGGACCAGGTGTAGAAGCTGAGGCCGACCATGTCCCAGTCCTCGGCGTGCAGCGCGTCGAGGTACTCCTGCCAGGTCGGGTACTCCAGGATCTCGACGTCCGGCACATTGTGCTTGATGAATCGGAGCCCGGTCGGCGGACAGGACACGGAAAGCCGGTCGTCGAGGTCGACCGCACAGGTCCACGCCATATAGGTGTCGGTGCGGTCGTACCAGTTTCCGCCCACGCCATCGGGCTCGACTAACGCTTCTTTAGGAGCCGTCGCCAGGAGCACTTTCTTCATCGCGTCCCCTTCGCTTCGAATATGTCGTGCCGCGCCTTGGCATCGGTGAAATGACTTCGATTTCGGGAGTGCTCCGAGTTTTTGACCCTAGGTTCGCGCCAACTGGGGAGTCAACCCGCAAGCAGCACTCCGGCCATGCCTGCCACCAAATTCACGCCACCCGCTCAGCGACAGATCTCCTCGATCACAGGGACGCGCACCAGCGCTTCAGCAGGAGTCGTCCCGAATCCCCGGCCTGGATTCTGCGCCGGTTCCAATGGCCGGATCGGTCGCCTGAAGGCCTTGGTCAACTGGGGTGCGTGGCCTGTTTCCTCGAGCGGCTCGGGATCTCAGCGCTCAATTCCAGGCTATTTCGGCCGACTCTTGCGCTCGGCGCTCGGGCGACTCTAGGGTGATCGAATGGCTGAATTACCGGCGCTGTCCGTTGTCGATCGGATCGATCTCGTCCGGGCCACCCTGATTCCGTTTCCCGGTGCTTCGGCGGGTCACCAGCGTGACTGCTTTTCGCGGATCGTCGACACCCACGGCCCACTGAAGGTCTTCGACTGGCTGAAGCGGCGGCGGATCGTCAACGCCGCATTGGTCAGTCATGCCTGGCATCCGGTGGTGCGGGACCCCGACGGGCCCTTCTGGCTCTTCCGGGAGGCCGGTCTGGCGATGCGTGAGCTGCACCGGGCCGAGCTGGAGCGGATCGCCGGCCTGCTGCACGGCCGGGGGATCCCCGTGATCGCCTACAAGGGGCTGGCCCTGGATCTGCTGCTCGACAACACGGCCGCGCCCTCGCTGAGCAGCGACATCGACCTCCTCGTCCGGCACAAGAGCCTCGCGGAGGCCCGGGACGCACTGATCTCACTCGGCTATGAGCCCGATCTACGGGTCGACAGCGGCCAAGTGCGCCGCATGCCGGCCCGGATCACCCGGATGACCGAGGAATCCCTGTACTCCTTCGGGCAGTTGATGCCGTACGAGAAAGTCGTCCCGATGCCCGAACTGGCCCCGCACGGGGACCGGTTGCGGGTGCTGATGCCGCACCGCTTCCTGTTCGTCGACGGGCAACTGCACTTCAAGCTCTCGGTCGATCTGCACTACACGCTCAACATGCTGACCGACGACGTCGGCACCCGCGTCAAGCCGTCCGAGGACGACTGGTGGGCCGACACCCAGACCATCCGGGTCGCGGACCTGGACGTGGCGACACTGAGCGACCGGGTCCTGACCTGGACCCTGCTGCACCGCCTCTACGCCGACTGCATGCTGCTGAACGACCCGAACATCAAGGCGCTGTGCCATCTCAAACTGCTGTGGGAACAGGGCCGGTTGGACACCGGTCGGCTCCGCGAGGACGCACAGCGGTTCCCCTACCTCGCGCCGAGCCTGTACTACGCGCTCCGGGCGGCCGGGCAGATCTGCGGGTTCGACGTCCCCGAACTGCCGGATCCGGAGAGCGTGCGCGGCACGACGGCGCCGCTGATGAACCTGGGCGACTGTCTGCCGGCCTTCCTCGACGTGGGTGTCCTGGCCGAGTTGGGCGACGAGCTCACGGTCCGTCTGTACTAGGCCCAGCCCTCGGGCAACGACTCCAGAATCCGCCGGGTCACCAGGGACTCGTCCTCGGTGGCGTCGATGGTCACCAGCGGCCAGCGTGCCTCGAAGCTCTCCGCGAGGCGGGTCAGGGCCGCCGTCTGATCGGCGATCCGGCGGGCGGCCGCCTCGGTGGAGTCGTCCGGCCGGTCCGTGGGTGCGCTGCTCCTGCGGACCTGGATCCGTGACTCGGCGACACCGGTGGGCAGTCGGAGCAGCACCCCGAAGACCAGGCCATCGTCGGCGAGGGCGTCGGCGAGCACCGGGACGTGCCGCTCGTCGCGCGGGGAACCGTCGAGGACGAGCGCGCTCGCCGGTACCTCGTCGCGTATGTGCCGCAGGAACCGCTCGTACTGGGCCGGGGTGATCGGGGACCCGGCGGCCACGGTCGAGGCCGCGTCCTTGTCCCCGGCCGCCGCGAGCGCCCGCAGCCAGTCGCCGACGGAGGCCGAGACCCCGCCGAGGCCGCGCGCGACCGCCTTTGCCTGCGTGCTCTTGCCCGCGCCCGGCACACCGAGCACCGCGATGATGGGAGGGAGGGTCACCGGGCCGACGCTACCGGAACCCATCGCGTGCTGTTCGGCGCCACCACGTCTCGTTACGCTGGGGATCATGACCCCCACCGACTTGCCGCGCTTCGAGATCGACGGCCGCAGGGCCACGGCCGAGGACCTGTTCGGGCCGGTGCTGCGGGCGTACGGGCACTTCACCGCGATGCAGGTCAGGGCAGGGCGGGTGCGGGGCCTCGGGCTCCATCTGGCGCGTCTGGACTCCGCGCACCGCGAGCTGTTCGGCGCCGGTCTCGACGGCGAGCTGGTCCGCGCCCGGGTCCGGCACGCGCTCGGGGACGACGTGCGGGACGCCTCCGTGCGGGTGCAGGTGTATGCGACGGGCGACGGCGACGCCACGACGGTCCTGGTCGCCGTACGGCCGCCGAAGGCCGGACCTGGTTCCGCGCGGCGTCTGGTGTCGGTCCCCTATCAGCGGTCGATCGCCGAGGTGAAGCACATCGGGGACTTCGGGCAGGCCTACTATCAGCGGCTGGCCCGGCGTGGCGGTCATGACGACGCCCTGCTGGTGGCCGCGGACGGCACGGTGTCGGAGACGGCCACCGCCAACATCGGCTTCTTCGACGGCGCGACGGTCGTGTGGCCGGAGGCTCCGCTGCTGGCCGGGATCACCATGCAACTGCTCGTCGCGCACGGGCCGGTGTCGGAGCGGCGGCCGGTGCGGGTGGCCGATGTGCCGTCGTTCGAGGGCGCGTTCGTGGCGAACTCGCGGGGCATCGCGGCCGTGTCGCATCTCGACGGCGTGGAGCTGCCCTTGGCCGAGGACCGCACCAAGGGCCTGATCGAGACCTACGAGTCCCTTGCCGGCGATCTGATCTGACGCACCCTCACTGGGTCATGTCCAGTACGACCTTGAGGGAGTCGCGGGCGTCCGTCACCGTCGCGAAGGCCCTTTGCACCTCCGTCAGCGGAACGGTGTGCGTGATCAGCGCCTCCGCGTCGACGGCGCCCTTCTCCATCAGCTCAATGCCGCGGGCCAGATCGACATCACCGGCGCCGTAGCTGCTGACCATGGTCAACTCCCGCCGCCAGAAAAGCTGGTTGAGCGAGAGCGGCATCGGGGTGGCCGGGTCGGGGGCGCCGAAGAGGAGGATGGTGCCGTGGCGGGTGAGGGCATCCGAGGCCGCCACCAGGGCTTCGGGGGCGGCGGTCGCCAGGACCGCGACGTCCGCCGGCCGGCCGTCGTTCACGCGGCGGACCTCGCTCGCGAGGTCCACGTCGGTGTCGAGGACCAGGCTCGCCCCGGAGCGCTCGGCCGCCTGCCTTCGGTAGCCGACCTTGTCCACGGCGATGACCCGGTCCACGCCCGCGGCGAGCGCCGTCTGGATGTGCAGCAGGCCGAAGACTCCGCAACCCAGGACCAGGACGCAGTGGTGCGGTTCGATCCGGGCGAGGGCCTGGGAGTGCAGGGTGCAGGCGAGCGGTTCGGCCAGCGTGCCCGCCTGGAAGGACAGGCCGGACGGCAGGGGGGTGAGCCCGCGCCGGGCCAACTCCCTTGGTATGCGGATGTACTCGGCCATGCCGCCCGGTTCGATCTCCACCTGGTGCTCGCAGACCGCGTGGTGCCCGTGCCGGCAGGCGTGGCAGGTGCCGCAGGGGATCTGGTTGCGGACCACGACGCGGTCCCCCACCGCGAACGCGTCCGCACGTGACTCGGCGACGACTCCGCTGATCTCGTGTCCGAGGATCCGCGGGCTCTTGGGCACCCGGAACCACTCCATGACGTCGCTGCCGCAGATCCCGCTCGCCATCACGCGGACGAGGACCTCCCCGTCCTCGATGGCCGGGCTCGGCAGCGACTCCACGCGGACCGTGCGGTTGTCGTAGTAGCGGGCGATACGCATCGCCGGAGCCTCCCTTTCGTAGGTGTCGAGCCTCACGCGGGGGCCGCCTCCCAGCGGCCGTCGCTGTCGACGGTGACGAGCGTGCCGTCGAACCGCTCGCCCAGATCCGTCAGTGCCGTGCGGACGAACGGGTCGAACACGGTCGGTGGGTCATAGCCCTCGAACGTGTAGCCCGGTGGTCTGCGGGCCGCGAGGCCCGGGGTGGCGACCTGGTTGCGGGGCATCACCTGCACGACGGACACGTTGGTGTCCCTCAACTCCTGTGTCAGCGCCCGGAAGAAGGCCAGCGCGCCCGCCTTCGACGCCGCGTAGTGGGCCCGGCCCGGCGCGGGTTCGAGTGCCGCGACCGAGCTGACCGAGAGGATCAGCGCCCTGGGTCTGGCGAGGAGTTCGGTGAGCACGGCGGAGACCGCGACGAACTGCCCGCGGAGGTTGACCGCCATCACCTCGTCCCATTCCTCCAGTGCCGTCGCGAGCACGGGGTGCCTGGGGCCGTGGCCGTACGACACGGCGCTGAGGACCAGCCCGTCGAGGGGTTCGGGGATGCCGTCGCGCCAGCCGCGGATGGCGGCGCCCGTGGCGGTCGCGTCCGCCAGATCGGCCTCGACGCGGTCGACGAGCGGCCGCCGTGTCAGCTCCGCCCAGACCGGGTCGTCGCAGGACGGCCGCCGTCGCGACAGCACGCCGACCCGGCGTCCGGACGAGGCGATCGTCGTGGCGATGGCGGCGCCGATGCCCCTGGACCCACCGGTGGTGAGGATCGCTCCAGGGGTCACCGGCGGCCGCCCCGGTGTCGGGCCGGGCGACGGCTCCCCTCCAGGTGAGCCAGGCAGGCGGCGAGCACCTCCTCGGGCGGGCCCCCGGAGTCGACCGGCACCATGTCGTTCGCCGCGGCCAGCTCCAGCAGCAGCCGCTGAAGCTCCGCGTACTCCAGTGGGTCGAACCCGGCGTCCGCCTCGCCCGGACGTGAGCGCAGCCGCCGTGCCCCGGTCTCCGGCTCGGTCCACAGGACGAAGGAGACGTCCGGCCGGATCAGTCTGCGGCACAGGTCGATGAACCAGGCGTCGCTGAAGAGCGCGTCCAGGACCGTCCTGCGCATCTCGGGCAGGCGGAGCAGCAGGGTGCCGATGGACGACAGCGCGTAGCGGTCCGTGATGACGGTCCGGCCCTCGCGGAGGGCGGGCGCGATGACGGTACGGCAGTGCTGGATGCGGTCGACCATGTACGCGACCTCGAAGGCCACAGGGTCCACCAGATCCGTGCGGCCCTGGTCGCGCAGCAGCCGGAAGAAGGACGTCTCGCGCATCTGCGTCGTCGGCAGCCGGGTCGTGAGCACGGGCACGCCCGTGGCGGTCAGGTGGTCGCGCAGGGAGGCGGTGAGGGTCGTCTTGCCGGAGCCGTCCAGGCCGTCGATGCTGATCAGCCGGCCGGGTCCCGGGTTCGGCCCGAAGGGCAGTTGCGGTGCGTCGCTCCAGGTCATCCGGTACGCCGCCCGTCCCGCCCGAAGAACTCCCGCACCGCCGACACCACCGCGTCCGTCTCCCGGTCGCCAAGATCGGGGCGCAACGGCAGACAGAGCAGATGGTCGGCGAGGTGTTCGGCGACGGGGAAGGCGCCCTCGCCCTGGCCCAGTTCGGCGAAGGCGGGCTGGAGATGGATCGGGCGCGGATAGCGGACCACCGCGTCTACGCCCCGGTCCTTGAGGTGCGCCAGCAGCCCGTCACGCTCGTCCGTGTGCATCTGGAACAGGTGGTACACGTGTTCCGCGCCCGGCGTCTGGAAGCCGACGGGCAGTCCGGCGAACGCCGCCCGGTAGCGGGCCGCCCGCTCCGCGCGTGCCGCGTTCCAGCCGTCCAGGAACGGGAGTTTGTGGTGGAGGACGATGGCCTGCAAGGCGTCCAGTTTGGAGTTGTGCCCCCGCTCGCTGTGCACCTTGCGCTGCCGCTGCCCGAAGTAGCGCAGGCCGCGCATCCGTTCGGCCAGTTCGGTGCTGTTCGTCGTGACCAGTCCGGCGTCTCCGGCCGCGCCGAGGTTCTTGCTCGGGTGGAAGCTGAAACACCCGATCGCGCCGAGGGAACCCACCCGTCGACCGTCTACGCGTGCCCCGACGGCCTGCGCGCAGTCCTCCACCAGGGCGATTCCGTGCCGCTCGCACACCTCGGCGACCGGTGCCAGGTCGAGCGGGAGCCCGAAGAGGTGGACGGCCACGACGGCTCTGGTGCGGGGCGTCACGGCGGCTTCGAGGGCGTCGGTGTTCATCAGGTAGTCGTCGGGGCGGACGTCGACCAGCACGGGGGTGGCACCGGCCCGGGTGATCGCCAGCGCGGTCGCGTGAAAGGTGTTGGCCACGGTGATGACTTCGTCGCCAGGGCCGATGTCGAGCGCCTCCAGGGCGAGCGTCAGGGCGTCGGTCCCACTGTTCACCCCGAGCGCGTGCCGGGTGCCGATGTACTGGGCGAAGGCCTCCTCGAACCGCCGCACCTCCGGCGAGAGGATCGCCTCGCCGGACAGCAGCACGCTCTCCATCTCGGCGAGCACGGGCGCCAGGATCGGCGCCAGCTCGAACCGGCTGTTGCTCCGTTCCACGGCGACTTCGGCCCCGCTCGCCTCGAACCGCCGCAACGGCACGCACTCCCCGAGCAGTTGCTGAAGGCGTTCGTCCCCGGGCAGCAGTGCGGCTATGTGCCGTACGGCGGTCAGGGTGGTGCCACCCAGAGGTCGTACCGTGGCCTCCGGGACGGTCTCGGCGAGACGCTGCTCGAACTCGCGCCGCAGCAGCGTCTGTTCGCCGAGCAGATTGGAGCCGACGAGCAACACCTCATGGGGGCCGGTCAGTTCGGTGCGTTCGGCCACGGCCCTTGCCCCGTCGACCAGTTCCTGCGCCGCACGCTCGACGATGCCCCGGGCGCACGCGTCCCCCTCCTGCGCGGCGCTCAGCACGAAGGGCGCGAAGGAGCCGATGAGCACCTTGGGTTCATCGGAGCCGTAGACGAGATCGAACAGCTCCTCCTGGCCGACTTCCCGCCACTCCCGTACCGACCGGGTCAGCCGGGTATGCGGACCGCGTCCGTCGGTGTCCCGGACGGCGGCGCGCAGCCCTTGCAGGCCGATGTCGAAGCCGCCCCCCTCGTCGGCGAGGAGGAAGTCCTGGCCGGAGGCGCGCGCGGTGAGGCCCTTGGCGTGGTTCACGGCGCTGAACCCGGTGCCGGTGCCGCAGATGACGACCACCCGGTCGGTGGCGTGTCCGTCGTGCACCAGCAGGGGGCCGATGTCATTGGTGACCCAGACGTCGGCGGCCTGGTGGAGCAGGGAGGAGGGCAGGTCGAGCAGTCCGGCGGCGAAGTCGTCGAGGGCGGTGCGGGTGGACGCCGTGGACAGGCACAGCCAGACCGAGTCCAGGGCGTCGACGTCCGCGGGCCGGCGCTGCCATGCCGTATGCATCAGGTCGTCGAGGTGGGCCAGGGCGCGGGCCCGTCCGACACTGCGGGGGTTGCAGCTGGGGCCGTCGCACTGCACGCACGGCGTGTCGTCCCCGTCACGCCACAGGGCGACGCGGGTCGTGGTGCCGCCGCCGTCGACCAGGAGCCGGGCGGCGCTCACCGCTGGCCGGCGGTGGCTCGCGGGGGAAAGGTCCTCGCCACGGCGGCCAGCGCGTCGGTGGCCGCCCTGAACTCCTCGTGCGAGACCTCGTCGACGACCACGCACTCCCCGATCGAGACGGGCAGCACCTCGTTGAGCACGCCGTTGCGGATCCGGCGGATGACGTCGATCTCCGCCCAGGTGGCGGCCGTCTGGGAGGAGGGCAGGGCGACCTGGAGGCCGCAGTGGTCGAGGCAGGCCAGGATGCGGTCCGCGGTCTGCGCGTCGCACAGTCCGCGGTGGCGGCTCATCATCGTGGCCAGGGCTATGCCCACGGCTATCGCCTCGCCGTGGCGGTACACCTCGAACCGGGTGGCCGCCTCCAGCGCGTGCCCGAAGGAGTGGCCCAGATTGAGCAGGCGTACCAGGGACCGCTCGAACGGGTCGTCCTTGAGCAGGTGCATCTTGTAGGTGGCGGCGTCGCGCGTGATGGCGGTGAGCGCGTCGATGTCGTAGGGGGTGCCCGGGTCGAGTTTCTCCAGTTTGTTGAAGAGCGGTTGGTGGAGGATGCCCACCTTCACCGCCTCGGCCAGGCCGCCCCGGATCTCGCGTGGGGGCAGGGTGCGCAGCAGTTCGGGGTCGATCAGGACGGCCGC
The DNA here is from genome assembly GCF_000349325.1 of Streptomyces davaonensis JCM 4913. GTDB lineage: Bacteria > Actinomycetota > Actinomycetes > Streptomycetales > Streptomycetaceae > Streptomyces > Streptomyces davaonensis. Next base: position 8,975,303 of record NC_020504.1, on the reverse strand, counting down.
CGGGTGGTAGAAGCCGCCGAGGAGGTTCTTGGAGCCGTTGTGGTCGATGCCCGTCTTCCCGCCGATGGCCGCGTCGAGCTGGGCCACCAGCGAGGTCGGGACGTTGATGTACGGCAGCCCCCGCATGACGACCGACGCCACGAACCCGACGGAGTCGACGACGACACCCCCGCCCAGCGCCACCAGCACCGAACGCCGCTTCACGCCCCGGCTGAGCAGCGCCTCGATCACGCTCTGGAGCACGGGCCAGGACTTGGACGCCTCCCCGGCGGGGATGATGATCGGCTCCGCCCGGACGCCGCCGGCGCGGAAGACGTCGAGGGTGCGCTGGAGCAGTACGTCGGCGACGTCGGTGTCGGTGATGACGAACGTGGAGTCGGTCAGACCCAGCCCCTCGGTCAGCGCCGGCAGGGTGTCGAGTTTGCCCGGGCCGATGATCACCGGGTACGTGTCCTGGCGTGTCACCTCGACGGAGAGCGTTCCGTCGGAGTCCTCACGTAAGTCCAGCGTCCCGTGTCCCAGTGGCATCGGCTGTCTCCTCCTCGTGGCTGACGTTGCATGCGGTCGTGACGAGCGCGGGCGATGCATCCTGAATCAACTGTCCAGTGCCATCAACCCCGTTGGCTCATTACTCGCCAGTCGGGGGACCGGGAGGCGGGCACGTCAGATGACGTCCGCTTCCTCGAGCATGGTGATGAAGGCGCGGTACTCGTCGTCGCTGAGTCCGCGGGCGGCCAGCACGTCGGGTGTCTCGTTGGCCCGGCCGAACTTCCACAGGTAGCTCTGGCTGTCGGGCTGGAGTTGGAGTGCGCAGGGCTTCTGGGCGGGGCCGCGGCAGAAGACCGAGAAGGCGGTCTCGTCGGGCATGGCCGTCTTGTGGATGGTGGAGTGGTGCAGCGTGTAGGAGCTTCCGGCGCTCTGCACGGTGGCCAGCGCGGGGCGGAGTCCGGTGGTCGCCAACTCCCTTACGGATGTGCCCTCGTGGGTGCCTTCGGGCTGGTCCAGGGTCCACAGCGGGCGTCCCGGTGCGGCGTCCTCGGGCCGCTCCAGGTCGAAGATCGTGTGGACGTACGAGCCCGCCAACAGCGCGGAGGAGAAGGAGAATCGGTGGTTGTGCGGGATGTCCTCCAGGCCCTTGGTGAAGCGGTGCAGCCGGATTCGCAGCCCTCGGTCCAGGGCGTCGTACAGTACGATGTACGTGAGTTCGTAGTGCTTTTCGGCGAGCGGGCGCAGGTGTTCGTCCTGCTGAGCCTCCCTCACCATCCGCCGTAATAAGGCCCGGTCGGCAGCCAGATGTCGCACGATCTCACCGGAGATCCGGCTCGCGCTGTCGAAGTCGTCCCAGTCGATCGATATGTGGTCGAGCCAGTCGGATTCACTCATGGAATCGTCCTTATGCCTCGGTTCACCGTCGTGCTGCCCAACCATAGGGTCACATTCATGGTGCGGCCATGAAACAAGCCGATCAGCCCCGCGAGGGCGACGGAATCGTTTCGGTACTGGCCGACGAACCCCTCATCGAGCCCCTGTCCACCGCGTTCGGCGGCGACGTCCGCATCGCGCTGCCCGAGCAGGGCCCGGTGCGTGCCGTCGTGGTGGGGGCCTCCCTGACCACGGCCGACGGCGATGAACTGCGCTGTGTCGCGGCAGTCGCGCGGCGCGCCAGGGAGGCCGCCCGAGTGCTGGCCGCACAGCGCGGCGGGGTTCTCGTCTGTGTCCTGCTGCTGCCCGAGGAAGCTCTGAAAACCGGTCGACCACCTTGCCATTCATTGTCCGGATTCGTGCGGTCCGCGGCGGCGGAGCAGGCGTTCTACGGCGTTTCGGTCTGCGGTGTGCTGATGAGCGAAAGGGAACACGGGGCGCGGCTGATCCGGATGCTGACGGAACGGCCCTCGGTCGCGGCGGGCCAGGTGTTCCTGGTCGGCGGTGGGGAGATCAGCCGGGTGGCTGCGCCGGCGGTGGAGCGTGAACTCCTGCGCGCCGCAGGGCGACCGACCTCGGCGCAGGTGGCGGTCGCGTTCGGGGCGGAGGCATGCGGAGCGGCGAGCCAAGGGACGGCGGGCCGGGTGGTCATCGTGACCGGCGGTGGCGGCGGCATCGGGCGCGCCGTGGCGACCGGGCTCGCCGAGGAGGCCGCCACCGTCGTCGTGGCCGACCTCGGCTGCGACGCGGACGGGCGGGGCCGGGACCCGGCCTTCGCCGAGGACACCGCGCACGAGATCACCCGGCGTGGCGGACGCGCCGTAGCGATCTGCGCGGATGTCTCACGGCCGGACGAGTGCCGGGAGTTGGTGTCCCAGACCCTGCGCGCCTTCGGCCGGGTCGACGCGCTGTGCCACGCTGCCGGCGTGGTCCGCCAGGCGCTCGTCCAGGAGGCCACGGACGAGGACTGGGACGCCGTACTGGGCGTCCATGTCGCGGGCGCCCGACACCTGGTCGAGGCCTGCCTCGGGCCCATGAGCGAGCGAGGCCACGGCCGTATCGTCCTGTTCTCCTCGCGGTCGGTCACGGGCTCGCCCGGACTGAGCACGTACTCCACGGCAAAGGGAGCGGTGCTCGCGTACGGGCATGCGCTCGCCGACCGGGTCGCGGGCACCGGAGTCCATGTCAACGTCGTGCTGCCCAGCGGCCGGACCCGGGCCTCGGCGCCGCAGGCTCCAGGCGCCCGCCGCCGGCGGATCGAGCTGATGCGCGCCCGCCACCACGGCATCACGGACCCGGTGGCCTATCGCAACGCGCCGGAGCAGGACCCCGAGAACAATGTGGCGGCGATCAGCTGGCTGTGCGGTCCCGGGGCCGGGAACGGGCTCCTGGTCGGGACCGGTGGCCCGCGGGTCGAGCTCTATCGTCCGGGGGCCGTCGACTGGTCGATTCCGTTGTCCGAGCTGCTCTCGTCGGAGGACATCAACCCGTAGGCACGGGCGAGCACTTGGACGGTGTCAGCCATGGCGCGCCGCAGTTCCGCGGGCGCCACCACCTCGACGTCGACGCCGAGCCGCAGCAGCTCACCGCAGGCGTGCCGGGTACTCTCCGTCGGGATGACCGCCTCGCACCAGCCGTCGTCGCCCACCGGGGTCGCGGTGGCGTCGACGGCGCGCACCACGTCCGGGGCCACATTGTCGGGCAGGCGTTCGCGGCCCCTGGGGGACAGGCGGACGGTGGCGGTGCCGGTGTAGCGGCGGGACCGGAAGTCGTCGAGGTACGAGGTCCAGTAGGCGCCGAGGTCGAAGTCGCCCGGCCGGTCGAAGAGTTCGTCGCTCAGGGCCGCGTCGAGGACCTGGGCGGCACGGTAGGTCGCGACCCCCTTCTCCGAGGCGGCCACGAGGTACCAGGTGCCCGACTTGAGGACCAGCCCGTACGGGCGCACCCGGCGGCTCACCTCCTGCGGGGCGCGCCAGCGGCGGTAGCGCACATCCACCGCGCGCCGGGTGAGCACCGCCTCGACGAGGAGCGGCAGATGCGGTGCCGGCTCGGGTTCCCGGTACCAGCCGGGGGCGTCCAGGTGGAAGACGGCCGCGGTTCCCTCCGCCTCCTCGCGCAGCCCGGTCGGCAGTGCCGCAAGCAGCTTCAGCCGGGCCGCGGTCACCTCACCCGCGAGGCCCAGGTCGGCCGCGGGGCCGGGCAGTCCGGCGAAGAACAGGGCCCGCGCCTCACGCTCGCTCATCCCGGTCAGCCGGGTGCGGTAGCCGTCGAGGAGCTGGTAGCCGCCCCGGCGGCCCGGCTCCGCGTAGACCGGCACCCCGGCGGCCTGGAGACGGGTCAGGTCACGGTAGGCGGTGCGCACGGACACCCCCAGCTCCTCGGCGATCGTCTGCGCGGACAGACGGCCCCGGGACTGGAGCATCAGCAGCACCGACAGCAGTCGGCCGGCGGACATGGACGCATTCTCCCCGGAAACCCTGACAGGTCCTGTCACAAGCCTCCCCTACCGTCGATCCGCGGCCCGGCTCAGCGCGCGTACGAGCCGCGTTCGCCCACCCCGCAGAGCACCGAACAGGAGACCCGCCATGCCACCGACCGACCTCGTCGGCCTGCCTGCCGTGATCGAGCTTCGCCAGTACACGCTGCGCCCCGGCCGGCGCGACGAGCTCATCGAGCTGTTCGACCGGGAGTTCGTCGAGTCCCAGGAAGACGTGGGGATGCGGGTGCTCGGCCAGTTCCGCGACCTCGACGACCCGTGCCGCTTCGTCTGGCTGCGCGGCTTCCCGGACATGACGGCCCGCCACCAGGGGCTCACCGACTTCTATGGCGGCCCCGTCTGGGCCGAGCACGGCCCGCAGGCCAACGACACCATGGTCGACTCCGACAACGTCCTGCTGCTGCGCCCCGAGGCGACCGGCTTCTCCTACGACCCCGCCGGACGGCCTCCGGTCGGTGCCCCGGCGCCGGAACGGTTCGTGTTCGCCACCGTGTGGTCGTTCCCGCCCGGCCGCCAGGACGGCGTCGCCCTGATCCGGGACGGCCTGCTGCCCGCGCTCGCGGAGTCGGGTCCGGCGCCCTTCGCCTTCCTGACCACCGAGGACGCGCCCAACACCTTCACCAGGCTGCCGGTGCGCACCGGCGAGAACGTGGCCGCGGTGTTCACCTCGTACCCCGACGAGGACGCGCACGACAAGCACACGGCCGAGGTACGGGCGCACGCCCGCGTTCGGGACGAGATCCTCCCGGGCATCGAGCGGGCACAGTCGGCGGCGCCTCAGCGACTGCGTCTGGCGCCCACGGGACGCTCGCTCATCGCATGACTCCCTGCCCTTTCAGGAGGCCGTGGTCGGCGGCCGCCGCCGCGACCCTCCCGAACATCACCTCGCCGAAGGCGCCCGTCTCTCTCTCCGGCCCGCGGGACAGGGCGTACGAGGTGTTCATGAACGCCGTCCACACGATCCCGGTGCGGTACTGGTCGAGCAGGTCGGAGCCGCCCCCCGCCTCGCGGTAGGTTTCCAGCAGCTCCCGCTCGTGCAGGCGCCGTTCCTCGGTCGGCAGGCCCATGACGATGAGCCGTGCCACGTCCAGGCCCGCGTTTCCGCGCTGCACCAACTGCCAGTCGACGAGTACGGCGTCCGGGGACGCGGGCAGCAGCACCTGGTCCATGTGCAGGTCGCCGTGGATGACGGTCCCGCTGTCCTTGGCCGCCCGGGTGAAGAACTCGTCCAGCCCGTCGCTCAGTTCGGCGAGCAGCGGCAACATCGTGTGCCCGTGAACCAGGCGTCCCCGGGCGGCGGCGCGGGCGATCCGGTCCAGCTCGAACCGCGTGTAGCGCCGGACCCGGGGGCTCAGCCAGTCGGGCAGCCACGGCACACCGTCGGCGCCGTTCGCCCAGCGCGCGTGCAGTCCCGCGACGGTCCGCAGGGCCCGCCGTACGTCCGTGACGGAGCTGTGGGCGTCGTCGCCGGGGCGGGCCTCGCCGAGGTCCTCCAGGAGCAGCACGAAAGCGTCGGTGCCGGGGTCGTGGGCGGCGTGGTGCAGCTTCGGCACGCTCGGTCCGCAGTCCCCCGCGAGGTCCTGGTAGAACATGACCTCCCGCTGGTAGGCGCCGGACCGGCGGGCGATGCGGCGGATCCGGGCATGCCGGGACGGCCACTTGGCGAAGACCGTCCGCCGGGTGCCGTCGCTCTCGAGGACCAGCACCCGGGCGCTCTCCGCCATCCGGCCGGGCCGCGCCACCGGCTCGACGCGCAGGACGCGGTCCAGGCGGAAGGCCGTCGCGAGGGCGTCGCGGACCGGCTCCGGGAGGTCGGGGATCACGGGCCGTCGTTCGGCAGCCGCGCGGTCACCACGTCAAGACGCATCGTGCGGTCGTCGATGAGGCGGCGGAAGAGCCGGAAGTACAGGCGGTACCAGCGGTAGACGTCCCGGCCGGTCAGCTCGGTCAGTTCCGCCTCCAGTCGCTCGCAGTTGTCCACCCACCCTTCCACCGTCTTCTGGTAGTCCGCCATGGACAACGGCACCACCCGCTCGACCTCGAAGCCCGCCTCGCGCAGCAGCGCGGTCTCCTCGTCGAGGGTGACGTAGTTGCCCTCCTCGTCCACGACCAGGCGTCCCCCGGCCTCGCGGCCCTTCTTGCGTACGTCGTCCAGGGCGGCCAGCGCCCTGCTGGCGCGGGACGCCGAGGCGTCGGCCGACAGCAGGTGCATCTCCTCGTTGAGCAGGATCCCGCCGGGCCGCAGCCACTGCCTGGCACGGACGAAGTAGTCGAGGAGACTGGGGAAATGGACGACGACGCCGGTCGTCATCACCGCGTCGAACGGCTCGTCCGTCTCGAAGTCCTGCCAGTGGCTGGGCCGGAACTCCAGCGGTACTCCGTGCCGTTCGGCCCGCCGGTTGGCATAGGCGCACTGCTGCGGGACCAGGGAGATCCCTACGCCGGTGACGCCGTACCGGGAGGCGAGGTAGGTGAGCGAGCCGCCCCAGCCGCAGCCGATGTCGAGCACGCGGGCGCCGGGGCGCAGGTCCAACCGTTCGGCGATCAGGTCGAGTTTGGCCTGTTGGTTCTCCGTCTCCGTCGCATGGCCGAGGATGTGGGAGGAGTACAGGTGCCACTCCCCGCCGAGCACCCTGGTGAAGAACTCCGTCAGCTCCGCCGTGTCGCTCGGGCTTCCCATGTGCGCACTCCTTCCGGGGCTAGCGGTCCTGTATGCCACGGGACTTGAGGTAGGTGACCGCGTCATCGACGGTCGTGATCTTCCTCGCCTGGTCGTCGGTGATCTCGAACTCGTCGCCGCTGTCGGCCTCTGAGGCGAACTCCTCCTCGAAGCGGATGATGATCTCCACCAGGTCCAGCGAGTCCATGCCGAGCTCCTTGAAGCCCGTGTCGGGTGTCACCTGCCCTTCGTCCACGCCGAGATGGGAGACGAGGATCTGGGTCACCCGGTCGAGAACGGTAGTCACACTGTGTCTCCCTCTGCTCAGACTGGTCATGACGGTTCCGCTATGACGGAAGAGCTGCCCGGCGCGGCGTCGCCGCCCTTGGCCAGGAGTGTGGCGGGCGCCTCGACGGGGATGCCGAGCCCTTCGGAGACCCTGAACCACACGCGTACGTCGGCGACTTGTTTCATGAAGCCCCGGTTGCTCTCGAACATGTCGGCCCGCGCGGGCATCCCGCACGCCTCCATCACGGCGCCGAACACGGCGACCGCCCGGTCCGGCACCCGCCGGAGGTCCTCGGGCCGTTCGCTGCCCACGAGGTCGAGCAGGTCCCCGAAGCCGTCGCCGAGGGCGCTGCCCTGGAGGTCCATGGCGACGTTGCGGCCCACCTCGCTGCGCACGCTCTTGAGGGCGATCGTCATCATCCGCAGGTAGATCTCGGCCTTCCGCAGGATCGGCAGTACCCGGTTGCGGTGGCCGCTCTCCACGGCGCCGTACAGATCGTCCGAGAGGCTCCACACCGTCATCGCGTACCAGTTGGCGGCGATGCGGCACGACACCCAGGCTTCGGGACTGGGCGCGACCGGGGCCGTGCACGCCTCGGACAGGGGCGGGTGTTCGGCGGTGCGGTGGACGGTGGGTGCGGCGGCGCCGTCCGGGTCGACCAGCACGGCGCCGGTGGCGAGGAGTTCGGCGGCGACGGGCCGGGCGAGCGTCCGGACCCCGCCGAGGTCCATCACGAAGCGTGCGACGGCGGGACTGGTGGCGTACAGCGAGCGGTCGGGCCGCAGCAGGAACCCCTCGCCGCCCGCGACCTGTGCCTTCCACCCCTCGGCCAGGTGGAGCCGCAGCTGCCCGTCCGGCGGCAGGTCCTCCGCGGCGGCCTTGAGCTCCTCCCCGAACTCGGCGCCGAGCAGGGCTTCCAGTACGGCGGGCACCTCGGCGCTCCGGTCGGGTCCGGTGCCCCAGGCGCGGCGCATCAGGTCGTTGAAGAGCCGCTCGATGTCAGCGGCGCCCCACGTGTCCTCCGGGGTCCGTACCCGGCGGCCCTTCTCCAGTACGGTCCGGTCGCTGACGAAGGTGATCCCCCGTGCCGCCGCGACGCCTTCGACGGCGGCGAGCAGGGCCTCGCACAGGTACTGGGACCCGGCCGAGAGGTTGCCCGAGCGCAGGTGCACTCCGCCGCGCCGGGCCATCCGCAGGCACAGGGCGCGCGAGTAGTTGTGGATCGCGGCCGACAGGAGGTCTGCCGAACTGTCCTTCAGGAACTCGGCGGTGGTGTCCTCGGTGATCGGGACGCTGTTCACCACCCGGTCGTACAGCCACAGATGGTCGGCCCACCATTCACGGTCGTCCACGGCCGGCGGTGTGCGGCCCTGGTACGGCTCGGCGACCGAGCGGGCCCAGGTGTTGACCCAGCCCTTGGTCTCCTCCCACGCGCTGGGATAGAGGAAGTCGACGTCGACCCGTCGTCCTTCGTGGAAGGAGTGCATCGGCAGCCGGCCGGCCGTGCTGCCCGAGACGAGCAGGTCGAGGTCGGAGCGGGCGTGGCCGAAGCCGGACACCGAGGAGCCGATCAACATGACGCAGTCGTCGTCCGCGAACCGGCCCCGCTCCCGCAGCCGGGCGGCCACGGTCCGCGCGATCTCCAGTTCCTGCGACTGATCCAGCACGATCCCTCCAGGGGTTGACTCATAAGTGCACGATGACGCGGTCCCAACTGCGCAGGGTGACGCACCGGCGCGAGGGCACCGCCTCGGCCGACCGGACCTCGGGGTACGTCTCCAGCAGGCACGACAGCGCCGACCGGCCCTCAAGCCGGGCCAGTTGAGCGCCCACGCAGCGGTGGATGCCGCCGCCGAAGGCCAGGTCCCGTCCTTCCCGGCCGGTGTCGCGGTTGGCGGAGGCGAGCACGAGGAGGACGCGGTCCCCCACACCGACACTCCGGCCCCCGACCACAGCCGGGGAGGCGGCCGTCCGGGCGACGATCTGCACGGGCGAGGTGCGCACGATCAGGTCGTCCACCAGGGCGTCGTCGACCCGCCGTCGCCCGGGGGCACCGGGCGGCAGCGCGGTCAACTCCGCGGCGGCGCCGGCGAGGAAGTCGGAGACGGTCTTGGTCCCGGCGAGGATCAGGAACATCAGCAGCTGCCGCGCCTCGGCATCGCTCAGCCGTCCCGCCTCGACATCGCGGGCCAGGGTGAAGTGCAGCGTCCCCTCCCTCGCCGGTGCGGCGCGCCGTTCGTCGAGACAGGCGCCGAGCGCCCGATAGGCGGTCAGGGCCTGTTCGGCGGTCCGCGCCGTCGCGATGGGTTCGAGTCCGCGTACGACGTCGGACACCCAGTCGGTGACCCGGTCCTCGCTGTGCAGGTCGAGCCCGGTGATGAGGTCGAACACGCGCAGCGGGACCAGGGTGGCGAACCGCGGGACCAGATCGACCCGCTCACCCGGCCGCCCCAGGGCCCTCACCGTATGCCGGACGCACTCCTCCAGGCGCGGGGTCAGCCGCCGTAGCGCCTCGGGGGCGAACGCCTCGCGGACGGCGCCGCGCAGCCGGGTGTGGTCGGGCGGGTCGAGCATGAACAGGGACGGGCGGCCGGGGTCGAGGGTGACGTAGGGGTCGACGAGGTCCTGGGTGGTGGCGTCCGGGCTGCTGCGGAAGACGGTGTGGTCGCGCAGGACCCGGGCGACGTCGGCGTACCGGGTGACGACCCAGCAGTCCAGCAGGCGGCTGTGGTGGACCGGGCTGCGGTGCCGTAACTCGGCGTAGACCTCCTCGGGGGCCCGCTGGAAGGCGTCCCGGAGCGGGTTGAAGGCGAGTCCGGACTCGGCCCGCTCCTCGGCGAGGCACTGGTGCAGCCAGGCGAGCCCTCTGCTCTCGGTGGCGTATCCGCTCCGCATCTACCGCGCTGCCCGGGCCCGTTCGAGGTGGCGCAGGGCGTCCTGCTCGATGCGCCGGACGGCACCGGAGATGTTCTGGTCCTTCGGTACGTCCGCCAGGGCGACGGTCTGCCACCGCCACTGGTCGGCGGCCTGCCGGAAGGCGTCGCGGCAGTGGTCCTGCATCGCGAGGAACGAGGCGTCGCCGTGCTCCCCGGCCAGGCCGTAGCTCTCGAACGGGGTGGTGACATCGCCGGTGACCGCCCGCCAGCGCACGGCCAGCCGTGGGTCGGTGTCGACCCAGTAGCCGTGTGTCGGCCCGAACAGCGCGTGGAAGAGTCCTCTGGCGGTGTCCAGGACGCGCTGCGCCTCGGTGTGCTCGGGGGAGCCGGGGTCGGACAGGCGCTGTGCCAACAGCACGTTCTTCAGGACGTGTTTGTACCCGAAGCTGTCGTTGACGACCACGACCCCGTCGCGCAGCCGCGACTGCACATAGCTGTGCACCCAGAAGCCGCCGACGATCTCCAGGACGGCCGAGGAGAGCAGCGGCCGCGCGCTGTTGCGGGTGACGTCCACCGCGCGCAGCCCGTCCTCGATCTCGGAGAACTTGACGGCGGCGTCGTCACCGGCCAGCAGCGCGCCGAGGTCGTTCAGCGGGTCCGCCGGTACGGCTTCGGCGTACTGGGCGCGCAGGGCGGCGAACGCCACATGGAACAGCACACCGGAGGTGGCCGGCTCGGCTCCCGCCATGGCCCGCTTGAAGTTGACGATCTCCACCTCGTGGCCGCCCGCCCGCAGGGAATCGGCCAGTCCGACGGCGATGGTGCTCTTGCCCGCTCCGTCGATGCCCATCAGGGCGATGTGCAGGCCGTCGCGCTCGGCGTTGCGCTGCGGCCGGTCGGGGCCGGCGTCACGGCGGTGAAGCTCCACGGTACCTCCGATGCTGCGGTTGGGTTCTTGGCTCAGCGGGCTCAGCGGGCTCAGCGGGCGGTCCGGTTCACCTCGCGGCGCCCATGGCGAGGTCGCGTACGTCGTATGTGTCGCCGATCCTGCGGCGGTACTGGACCAACTGGGCGACGGTGATGAGCGGCAGCCCGAACTCGTCGGCGAAGCGGCGCAGATCGGGCAGCCGCTTCATGGTCCCGTCGTCGTTGACCAGCTCGCACAGCACACCCGCCGGGCGGCACCCGGCCAGGCGTACCAGATCGAGCGTCGCCTCGGTGTGCCCGGTCCGGCGCAGCACGCCGCCGGGGACGCCACGCAGCGGGACCACATGGCCCGGCCGGCACAGGTCTCCGGCCGTGGTGGCCGGGTCGGCGAGCAGCCGGATGGTGTGGGCACGGTCGGCGGCCGAAATTCCGGTGGTGACGCCTTCCCGGGCATCCACGGTCACGGTATATGCCGTGCCGCGCCGGTCCTGATTGATGGAGTGCATCGGCGGCAGTTCGAGGCGGTCGCAGTCCTGCGGGGGCAATGGCGCACACACATATCCCGAGGTGTGGCGCACCATGAAAGCGAGCAGTTCCGGGGTGGCGTGCTGGGCGGCGAAGATCAGATCGCCCTCGTTCTCCCGGTCATTGTCGTCCGCCACCACGACCGGCCTTCCGGCCCGTACGGTGTCGATGGCTTCCTCGACGCTTTCGAGTGGGAACATCCCCATCTCCTCTTCCGACATGGCCTTGCACCAGGCGCGAGCGAGGTCAGGAGCGGAGGAGCGCGACAGCCCAGGGCGCACCGGTCGGGTGAACGCGCCGGTGTACGCCAGAATGCCACTACACGCAAACTCCCTTCCGGACTTTAACCGTCGGCCCCGAAATTCCATCGGGTCAACCGGTCGATGGCTTCGACCGGGTCGCGGGCTTTCACCGCCGGTTCGGAATTGCACCGAACCCCGCTTGCGTTGTGTGGATTGAATTTGGCAGCTACATGTTGCCACAGGCCTATGTACGGCGCCAGGCTCTTCCATACACCTCCGGGCCATAAACACCGGTTCTCGGCCGATAATGCGTTTGATCATGTGCCCGCCCGGCGCCGGAGTACGGGGCGTGCGGTGGCGGGCCGGTCCAGGCGCCCGGCCACTCCCCGTACGGTCGGATGGTCGAAGAGGTCCCGGACGGCGAGCTCGCGGCCCAGTTCGGCGCGGATCCGCGCCACCAGCCGTACGGCGAGCAGGGAGTGGCCGCCCAGTTCGAAGAACCCGTCCTCGGGTCCGACCCGCCGCGCGCCGAGCACCTCGCCGAACAGTCGGCACAGCGCCTCCTCCCGGTCGTCGCGCGGGGTGCCGCCGCTCGTGCCCGCGCCGTAGTCGGGGACGGGCAGCCGGGCGCGGTCGACCTTGCCGTTCACCGTCAGCGGCAGCCCGTCGGCCAGGACCACCACCGAGGGCACCATGTACTCGGGCAGCACCTCGGCCACGGCACGTCTGACGTCGGCCCCGACGACGCGGCGTCCGGCCGGTGGGACGACGTAGGCCACGAGCCGCCGGTCGCCCGGCCGGTCCTCGCGCACCACCGCCACCGCCCGGCTCACCCCGTCGACCGCGCCGACGACGGCCTCGACCTCGCCGAGTTCGACACGGAAGCCGCGCACCTTCACCTGGAAGTCGGAGCGCCCCGAGAACTCCAGGACGCCGTCCGCCCGCCACCGCACCACGTCACCGGTCCGGTACATCCGCCCGCCCCGCCCGAACGGGTCGGCGACGAACCGGGCCGCGGTGAGCCCTCCGCGGCCCCCGTACCCGCGGGCCACGCAGTCCCCCGCCACGTACAACTCCCCCCACACGCCGAGCGGCACCGGGCGCAGGCCCCCGTCGAACACATACGCGCGCGTGTTCCAGATCGGCCCTCCGATGGGGACGCTCGGGGTGCCCGAGCGCAGTTCGTCCTGGGTGACGGTGTGGGCGGTGACGACGTGGGTCTCGGTGGGGCCGTAGAAGTTGTGCAGGCGGCGGCCGGGCACGGCGGTGCAGAAGTCGCGGAGTGCCGGTCGCAGGGTGAGGGCCTCGCCCGCCTGGACGATGTCGGCCAAGGCCGGGAGCGGCAGGCCGAGTTCGCGGGCCGTGTCGACGACGGTCTCGACCACCGGGGTGGGCGCGAACAGTTCGTTGACCTCGTGGTGGGCGAGCCAGCGGACCAGTTCGGGAGTGTCCTTGCGGACGTCGTCCTTGGGGACGGCGAGGGTCTTGCCCGAGGTGAGGGCGGAGAAGATCTCGTGGGCGGCCGCGTCGAAGCTCAGTGACGCGAACTGCGCGGTGGTGGTGCCGACTCCGCCGCCGACGGTGTCGGCGTGCCAGGCCATGAGGTTGGCCAGGGCACCCGAGGGGAACTGCACGCCCTTGGGCCGGCCGGTCGAGCCGGAGGTGTAGATGACGTACACGGGGTGGTCGGGGTGCAGAGGTGTGGTGCGTTCGGCATCGGTGAGGTCGGAGTCCGCCTGGCCGGCCATCGTCTCGCGCACGGTGGGGTCGTCGAGTACGACGGTCCGTGTCGTGTCGCCGGCCGGGAGCCGCTCGGCCATGCCGGTGACCGTGAGCGTGCACAGGGGGCCCGCGTCGTCGAGCATGTACGCGATGCGCTCGGCCGGATAGTCCGGGTCGAGCGGCAGATAGGCGGCACCGGCCTTGACCACCCCGAGCAGACCCACCAGCAGATCGACCGAGCGCGGCAGGAACAGCGCGACCGTCTCCTCCGGTCCCGCGCCCATGGCGGCGAGCAGTCGGGCCATGCGGTTCACGCGCGAGTTGAGCTCCGCGTAGCTGAGGGACTCACCCTCGTGGACCAGGGCAACGGCCTCGGGGGTCCGCGCGACCTGGGCCTCCATCATCCGGGGCAGGCTGAGCGAGGGGATGGGCCGGTCGGTGGCGTTCCACTCCACGACCATCCGCTCCCGCTCCCGCGCGGACAGGAGGTCGAGGCTGCCGAGCCGCGCCCCGGGATCGGCGAGGACCGCGTCCAGCAGGCGCCGCAGACTCCCGTTCATCCGGTCGACCGTGGCCGCGTCGAAGAGGTCGGTGGCGTACTCGACGGTGATCTCGATGCCGTCGGGTTCCGCGTCGGGGGTGTGCCGCTCGTCGAGGCTGAAGGAGAGGTCGAACTTGGCGACGCCCAGCGGGGGTTCCTCGGCCTCGATGTCCAGGCCGGGCAGCCGGAACCGCGGCCGGTCGTTGTTCTGGCTCACCACCAGCACCTGGAAGAGCGGGTGCCGGGCCGTCGAGCGCGGCGGCGCCAGGTGCTCGACGAGGCACTCGAAGGGCAGGTCCTGATGGGCCAGAGCGTCGAGGTCGGTGTGGCGGACGCGGGCCAGCAGCTCCCGGAAGGTCGGGTCGCCCGAGGTGTCGGTGCGCAGCACCAGCGTGTTGACGAAGAAGCCCACCAGGTCGTCCAGCGCCGGGTCCGTGCGGCCGGCCACGGGGACGCCCAGGGGAATGTCGGTGCCGGCGCCGAGGCGGGTGAGGAGGGCGGCGATCAGGGCCCGTACGGCCATGAAGACGGTGGCGCCGGACACCCTGGCCAGTCGGTGCAGGGCGCGGTGCTTCGGGGCGTCGATGGTCAGCCCGGTGGCCGCGCCGCGGTACGAGGCGCGCGGCGGGCGGGGGTGGTCGAAGGGGAGCTCCAGTTGCTCGGGGAGCCCGTGCAACGCCGTTCGCCAGTAAGCCAGTTGGCGGGCATACCGGGACTCGGGGTCCTTCGGGTCGCCGAGAAGGCGGTGCTGCCAGAGGGTGTAGTCGGCGTACTGGACCGGGAGAGGTGCGGCGGCTGGGCCTCGGGTGTCGTAGGCGGTGAGGATGTCGCGGGCGAGGGGGGCCAGGGACCAGCCGTCGCAGGCGATGTGATGGACGACGAGTTGGAGGACGTGGTCTTGCGGGGCGAGGCGTAACAGACGGGCGCGGAAAGGGGGTTCGGCGGCCAGGTCGAAGCCTCGGTGCAGGAAGTCGTCAGTCGCGCCGGGGCCGACGACTCGAAGTTCCGGGCGGGTGTCGACGATCTCCTGCCTCGGTTCTCCGTCGGTCTCCGGGAAGACGGTCCGCAGCGCCTCGTGCCGGGCCACCACGTCGGCCAGGGCGGCGTGCAGGGCCTCGGGGTCGAGCGGGCCGCGCAGGTGGAGGGCGAGGGGCATGTTGTAGGTGGCCGTCGGGCCTTCCAGGCGGCCCAGGAACCACAGTCGGCGCTGGGCGTGGGAGAGCGGCAGCCGCGAGGGGCGCGGTACGGGGAGCAGGGCGGGGCGTGGGGCGGCAGGGCGGTCCAGGCATCCAGCGAGTTTGCGGGCCGTCGGGTGGTCGAAGACGTCCCGTACGGACACCTCGCGGTCCAGTTCGGCACGGATCCGGGCCGTCAGGCGTACGGCGAGCAGGGAGTGCCCGCCCAGGTCGAAGAACCCGTCCCCGGGGCCGACGCCTTCGACGCCGAGCACCGCGCCGAACAGGCGGCACAGGGCCGCCTCCCGATCATCGGCCGGGGTGCCGCCGGACGCCCCGGCCCCGTAGTCGGGTTCCGGCAGACGGACCCGGTCGACCTTCCCGTTGGCCGTGAGCGGAAGCCCGTCGTCCAGCACCACGACCGCCGACGGCACCATGTAGTCCGGCAACACCTCCGCCACCGCCTGCCGTACGGCGGCACCAGTGACCCGGCGGCCCGGCAGGGGCGCCACGTACGCCACCAGCCGCCCGCCCCCGCGGACCGTCGCCACCGCTTGGCCGACCCCCTCGACCGTGCCCGCAACCGCCTCGACCTCGCCCAACTCGACCCGGAATCCCCGCACTTTCACCTGGAAGTCCGAGCGCCCGGAGTACTCCAGACCGCCGTCCGCGGCCCAGCGCACGACGTCGCCCGTCCGGTACATCCGCCCGCCGCCCCCGAACGGATCGGCCAGGAACCGGCACGCTGTCAGATCCCCGCGCCCCCGGTACCCACGCGCGACTCCGGCCCCGGCGACATACAACTCCCCCCACACGCCGAGCGGAACGGGACGCAGCCGCCCGTCCAGCACGTACAGTCGGGTGTCGCCCAGGGGCGCACCGATGGGCGGGCGGTTCAGGCGGTCCTCTCGGTCGAGGGTCGCCGCGGTGGACCAGACGGTCGTCTCGGTGGGGCCGTAGACATTGGTCACCTCGCGGGTGCGGGCGTGCAGTTCGCGGGCGAGGCCGCTGTGGAGGGCCTCGCCGCCGACGAGGGCGCGCACTCCGGACAGATCCACGGGACCGGCGTCCAGCAGGGACTGCCAGAGCGCCGGGGTGGCCTGGAGCAGGGTGATGCCGTGTCGGGCGACGGCTCGGGACAGGTGTACGGGGTCTCGGTGTTCGGCGTCGGTGGCCAGGATCAGGCGGGCGCCGGTCATCAGCGGGAGGAAGATCTCCAGGGCGGCGATGTCGAAGGCGACCGTGGTGACGGCGAGCAGTCGGTCCTGTGGGGTCGGCTTCAGGCGCTCGGCGAAGGTGCGCAGCAGGTGGGTGATGTTGCCGAAGGTGACCGCCACGCCCTTGGGTTGGCCGGTGGAGCCGGAGGTGTGGATGACGTATGCGGTGTTGTCGGCGTGGACGGCCGGAGTGGGGTCGCAGGGCACGGCTTGCTCGGGGTTGCGGACGCTGGACTCGGTCAGCAGCACGGCCGGGGCCGCGTCTTCGAGGATGCGGGCGGTGCGCGGTGCCGGGTGGTCGGGGTCGAGCGGCAGATAGGCGGCGCCTGTCTTGGCCACCGCCAGGAGGGCCACGACCAGTTGAGGCGAACGCCGTAAGGAGACGGCCACCAGGTTTTCGGGGCCCACGCCTTGCTGTCGCAGCCGTCGGGCCAGGTCGTCGGCGTGGGCGTGGAGTTCGGTGTGGGTCAGGGTCTCCTCACCGCACTGGAGGGCGATGGCGTGCGGAGTGCGCGTGGCCTGTTCCTCGCAGAGCTGCACGAAGTGCGGTACGGCGGTCACGAGAGCTCCTCCGGTGCGGGGACGGCCAGGAACGGGTCCAGCAGCCGACCGGTCCGCTCGACGGCCGTGGTGAACATGTCGTAGTGGCCGCAGTCGACGGGCACGACGGTCACGCGGCCGGTGACGAACCGGCTCCAGCCGAGGTCCGGCGGTTCGGCCCCGCGGGCCGTCAGCAGGACGAGGTCGCCGTCGTAGCAGTCCGGGACGAAGTCCTGGGCCAGGCGCAGGTGGGTGACGCCGACCTGGAGGACAGCCCGTATGCGGTCGGGTTCCGCGTCGGTCAGGAGGGGGACGCGGGCACGGATCTCCGCGAAGCCGACGTCGTCGTGGCCATCGCACAGGTTCGCGAGGGCCTGACGGGTGAGTTCGTCATCGTCGGCCGGGTCGTCGCTCGTGGGGTGGCTGTCGAAGAGCGCGAGGAGACCGACCTGCTCGCCGGACTGCCGCAGTCGCACCGCCATGGCGTGGGCGATCCGGCCGCCGAGGGACCAGCCGAGGAGGTGGTAGGGGCCCTCGGGCTGGATCTGCCGGATGCGGCGAAGGTAGTCGTCCGCCATCTCCTCGACGCCCGTGGGGAGTTCCCGCCCTGACAGTCCGGGCGCCTGAAGCGCGTAGGCCGGGCGGTCCGTGTCCACGTGCTCCAGGAGCCGGTGATAGCACCAGCTCAGACCGGTACCCGGGTGGACGAAGAACAGCGGAGCGCCCTCGCCCCCGGACCGGAGGGTCAGCAGTGGCTCGGTCCCGTCGGAGGAGGCGTCGGCGAGGTTGCGGGCCAGCCCCGCCACCGTGGGCCACCGGAACACGGCCTGCACCGGAACATCCGTGCCGAACTCCTCACGCAGCCTGCGTGCGAGCCGCACCGCGAGCAGGGAGTGCCCGCCGCTGCCGAAGAAGTCGGTGTCCCGGTCCGGTTCTGGCAGGCCGAGGACGGCGGCGAAGGCACGGGCGACGGCCTTCTCCTGAGGCGTCCGGGGTGCGTTGTCCGGGTCCGTCGAGCGCGTCGGCGGTGCGGGGAGCGGCAGTGCCGCGCGGTCGAGCTTGCCGTTCGGGGTCAGGGGCAGGCGGTCGAGCACGACGATGGCGTTCGGTACCGCCGCCGCGGGCAGCCGCTCGGCCAGCCTGGCGCGCAGCCGCGCGGGATCGGGCGGTGCCT
Source organism: Streptomyces davaonensis JCM 4913 (assembly GCF_000349325.1). Classification (GTDB taxonomy): domain Bacteria; phylum Actinomycetota; class Actinomycetes; order Streptomycetales; family Streptomycetaceae; genus Streptomyces; species Streptomyces davaonensis. Next base: position 8,957,497 of record NC_020504.1, on the reverse strand, counting down.
GCGCTCCCGGGGTGACGTACGCGATCAGTCGCTGTTCGGCCGCGTGCAGGACGGCACAGCAGTTGCCCACGCTGCCGTCGGCCCGCAGCAGGCTCTCGATCTCGCCCAGCTCCAGCCGCCGCCCGTGGAGTTTGACCTGCTGGTCCGTGCGGCCCAGGTACAAGAGCACGCCGTCGCGCCGTTGGCGGACGATGTCGCCGGTGCGGTACATGCGGGAGCCGGGCGGGCCGTACGGATCGGCGACGAAGCGGGTGGCGGACAGGGCCGGGCGGCGCAGATAGCCGTCGGCGAGCTGGGCGCCGGCGAGGTACAGCTCCCCCGGGACACCGGGCGGACAGGGGCGCAGGGCCTTGTCCAGCACGTACGTCCGGGTGCGGGCGACGGGCAGTCCGATCGGCACGGGTCCGTCGTCGGCGGGGTCGTAGGGCTGGTGGGTGACGTCCACGGCCGCCTCGGTGGGCCCGTACAGGTTCACCAGCGAGACCTCGGGCAGCGTCTCGTGGAACCGACGGGCGGTTTCCGTGGGCAGTGCCTCTCCGCTGGCGAACACCCGCCGCAGTCCGGTGCAGTCGGCCGCCTCCGGCTCGCCGAGGAACAGGTCGAGCATCGACGGCACGAAGTGGGCGATCGTCACGCCCTGTTCGCGGATCGTGCGGGCGAGTCGCGCCGGGTCGCGATGCTCGTCGGGTCCGGCCACGACCATGACGGCGCCCTCGCGCAGGGGCCAGAACAGCTCCCACACCGATACGTCGAATCCGGCGGGCGTCTTGTGCAGGACGCGGTCGCCCGCCTGGAGGGGGTACTCGTCCTGCATCCACCTCAACCGGTTGTCGATCGCGGCGTGCGGAACGACAACTCCCTTGGGGCGCCCGGTGGATCCGGAGGTGTGGATGACGTACGCGGGGTGCTCGGGGAGCGGCGGACCGGCGGAAGCGCCGGGCCTGCCTGGGGCCCCCACGCGGATGCCCTTCTCGGTCAGCACGCACACGGGCCTCGTTTCGGCCAGCATGTCCTCCACGCGCGCGGTGGGCAGTTCGGGGTCCACGGGGAGGTAGGCGCAGCCCGACTTGAGGACGGCGAGGATCGCGATGACGAAGTCGAGGGAGCGGGGCATGGCGACCGCGACGATGCCGCCGGGGGCCGCGCCCGTCTCGGCCAGGCGCGCTGCGAGTTCGTCCGCTCGCGCGTGGAGGTCGGCGTAGGTCAGCGTCGTGGCGCCGCATACGACGGCGGGCGCGTCCGGGGTGCGGGCGGCCTGGTCGGCGAGCGACTGCGGGAGGGTGGTGACCGGACCGCGGTCGTCGGGTCGTCCTGCGGCGATCAGCTCGCGCTCGTCCGGTGTGCGCAGGTCGATGTCCGCGACCGGGCGGTCCGGATCGGCGACGACGGCGTCGAGCAGGAGGTTCAGCCGGGCCGGGATCGCCTCGGCCGTGTCCGGTTCGAAGAGGTCGGTGTCGTATTCGAGGTAGCCGGTGAGCCCGCTGTCCTCCGTGAGCTGGAATGTGAGGTCCACCTTGGCCGCGGGCGGTCCGTCCACCGGGTGCCGTTCGGCTCGCAGAGCGCCGAAGTCGAGCTGCGCGGCCTCATGGCTCTCGAAGGCGAGCAGGACCTGGAACAGCGGGTGGTGGGCGAGGGAGCGGCTGGGGTTGAGGGCCTCGACGAGGAGGTCGAAGGGCAGGTCCTGGTGGGCGTAGGCGTCCAGGTCGACCTGGCGGACCCGGTCGAGCACCTGGCGGAAGGTCGGGTCGCCGGAGAGGTCGGTGCGCAGGACCAGGGTGTTGACGAAGAAGCCGACCAGGTCGGCCATGGGTTCCTCGGTGCGCCCGGAGACCGCCGCGCCGAGCACGCTGTCGTCGTCCGCTCCGAGTCGGCCGAGCAGCACGGCGAGGAGGGCGTGCACCGCCATGAAGGAGGTGCAGCGGTGTTCGTGGGCGAGTCGGACCAGGTCCCGGTAGCGCTCCGGGTCGCAGGTCAGGGGCGCTCGGGCGCCGTGGTGGCGGGCGGTCGCGGGACGTGGCCGGTCGGTGGGCAGCGCGGGGGTGTCCGGGAGGTCGGCGAGGACGCGGGTCCAGTACTCCGTCTGGCGGGTCCGCAGGCTCCGCGGATCGGTCGGGTCGCCCAGCAGCTCGCGCTGCCAGAGGGTGTAGTCGCTGTAGCGCACGGGGAGTTCGGGCCAGTCCGGGCCGGGCAGGCCGGCGGCGCGTGCGCGGTAGGCCGTGCCGAGGTCACGTATGAGGAGGGGGATCGACCAGCCGTCGACGGCTATGTGATGCGCCGTCAGGACGAGCAGGTGATCCTCCGGGCCGGTCCGGAACAGCGCGGCCCGGAACGGCGGCCGTTCGTCGATCCGGAAGGGTGCCGAGGTCGCGGCCCGCACGGCATCGTCCAACTCGTCCGCGGAGACGGTGGTGACCGTCAACTCGGGGCGGGCGAGGGCCGGTTCGAGGATGATCTGGCGTGGCTCGTCGCTGTACACCGTGCGCAGCGGCTCGTGCCGTTCCACCACGTCCGCGAGTGCCGCGCCGAGTGCGCGCACGCTGACGGGTCCGGTCAGCCGTACGGCCGTCGCCAGGTGGTAGGCCGCTCCCCCGGGGCCCATATGCTCCAGGAACCACAGACGGCGTTGGGCGTGGGACAGGGGCAGCGCCGTCATGATCGGGCCTCGGACGGGAGCGTGGACCGGCAGCGGCCGAGCAGCTCGTCGGTCGTGGTGGCTTTCGGGCCGTCGGCCGCCAGGCGGTGCAGTTCGTCGTCGTACCAGGCGAGCAGCGCGTGCAGGCCCGGCTGCGGAAGGAGTCCGGGGTCGGCACGCACGACGAGTGGCATGTCGGGGCCGCCGCGGACCTTGACGTCCAGGCGCGGGCCGATCTGGCGGTACGGGGTGGTCGCCTCTATGCGGCGAGGCCCGCAGGCGTCCTGCGCATCAGTGGGGACGTCATGGGCCATGAAGTTGAAGAAGTGGTCGAAGCCGAGCGCGATCCCCCGTTCGGCGCGGACGAGTTCGGTCACCGCGTCGAGGTCGTACGTGCCGCAGCGGTACGCCTTCAGGGCGGCGCCGTGGACGCGCCGGGCGTACCGCTCGAAGGGGGCGGCGCCGGGTTCCAGCGGCAGGGGCACGTACTGGTTCATGGAGCTGACGATGGTGCGCCAGGGTGTGGTGAAGCGGTTGCTCGACTGGAGGGTGTGGACGACCCGTTCGGTTCCGGTCACGGCCGCCGTGGCGAGGGAGGTGAGGGCGAGGAGGACGGCCTGGGGCGGTACGCCCAGCCGGTGAGCCGCCGTACCGAGGGCGGAACGGGCGCCGGGCGAGTGGAGGACGGCCTCGATGCGGCCGGGGTGGTGACCGGCCTCGTCCGACACCGGGAACAGCCCTTCCGGCAGGGTGCGCAGCAGGTCGCGCCAGTAGCCGAGGGCCGCCTCGCGGCGGGGGCGCTGGGCGGCGGAGCGTTGATGGCGGGCCAAGTCCCTTGGCTGAGCCGGTGTTTCGTCGAGCAGTCGCTTGCCGTCCGGGTCCTCGGCTCCCATCAACGCGGCAGCCTCGGTGCGCAGCCGGGCCAGGCCGTAGCCGTCGGCGACGATGTGGTCGACGACGATGACCGCGTATGCCGGACGCCCACCGTCGGTGACCACGGTGAAGCGGCGGGCGAACTCCCGCTCCCGGTCGATGGGTCGGCTCGCCCGCTCCCGGCCCGCCGCTTCGGCCTCGGCCCGGCCGGCGCCGGGCCGCTCGACGACCGCCACGTCCACCCGGTCCGGGACCGGCATCACGTACTGTTCCTGGTCGACGAACCGGGTGCGCAGTGACTCGTGGCGGGCGCACAGGGTGTGCAGCACCGCCGTCACCTGGGTGTGCGTGCAGTCGGGCGGCACGGGAATCACGGTGCTCAGATAGGTCTCGGGCCAACGGTCGAGCGGCCAGTCGGTCATGACCCGCCGGACCGAGAGCTGGCCGTACGTCAGAGGGGCGCGGTCGACAGCCGACGTGGTGGTCATGTCCCTTTCCTCATACGTCGTCGAGGGTGGCGGAGGCCCGGCTCATCCGTTCCAGGACCCGGAGCAGGAGCAGGCCCAGCAGGATGTAGACGGCGGCCTTGGACAGCTCCCAGCCGAGCAGGCCCGCCACCCCGCTCTGTTCCGCGAGGGCCCGGCGGGCCGCCTCGATGCCCTGGGTCATGGGCATCGCGTGGCCGATGAGGGCGAGCCGGTCGGGCAGCCGGTCGAGGGGGATGTTCACCCCGCAGAGCAGGAGCAGGGCGTACAGCACCACGTTGGAGACGAAGGTCGCCTCGCGGGTGCGCAGCCCGATCGCGCCGATGACCAGTCCGCAGGCGCTGCACGACAGGGCGGTGACCAGGACGGCGGCGGTCAGGCCGGGCAGGGCGGCGGCGGGGATGACCACCCAGCCGAGGGCCACGCCGAAGGCGAGCATGAGCGTTGAGGTGAAGGCGCCGATCAGGACGGCCGGGACGATCCGGCCGCTGAACATGACGGCGCGGTTGGCCGGGCTGGCCAGCAGCGCGTTCAGCGTGCCGCTGTGGCGTTCGCCCTGGATCGACATCGATGGCGCGAACAGGCCCGCCATCGCACAGGAGATGAGCGCGTTGCCCACGACGTAGTAGGCGACCGGGTGGGTGCCCAGGTAGCGGCCGAGGTGGGCGAACCAGATCAGTTGCACCACAGGTACGCCGATGACGGTCGGGATGAAGGCGGAGGGCCGCAGCCATCGGAAGAGGGCGAGGTGGGAGCGCCAGCCCGCGACGAGGAAGAGCCGGAGGGTCACTGAAGGGCCAGCGTGCCGCTGGAGCGTGCCATCCACTCGAACCTCCTCTGCAACAGCAGGGTGAGGGCGCCGTAGACGGCGGAGAGCAGCACGCACATGCCGGCCGCGCGGGCCGCCCCGGAGGTGCCGAGCGCCGCGCCCTCCAGGGCCTTGACTCCCCAAGTGGGCGACAGGCACCAGGAGATGACCCGGACGGGCTCGGGGAGAGTGGAGATCGGGGCGAGCATGCCGCTGAGCATCCACACCGGGTACTCGAAGAAGTTGGCCAGCGACTGGGCGGTCGGGTACAGGATGAACGCGGAGGAGAGCAGCAGGCCGAGCATGCCGAGCGCGAGCACGGTGGCGGGCAGTGCCAGCAGGAACAGCGCCGGGTCGGCCAGGTGCAGGGGCATGTCGAACAGCAGGGCGCTCCACGCGAGGGTGGCCGCCAGACCGTACACGCCGAGGGTGGCGGTGGCGAGGGCGAACGGCAGGGTGATGAAGAAGGTGGAGCGGGGGCTGGCGACCAGCGGTTCGAGGACCTGCATCCAGCGCAGCCGGTTGATGGCGTTGCCGGAGCCGAGGAGGGTGGAGGACCACATGCCCATGAGTCCGGCGCTCAGCGCGACCGAGACGGGGGCGATGTCGCGCTCGGAGCCGTCGAGCATGTAGAAGGCCAGCGAGGCGCAGATCAGCGGCAGGAAGACGGCGAGGAAGACGTAGAGGCGGGTGCGGACGAGCTGGCGCAGTTCGAGGCGCCAGGCGCGCAGCAGGTACCCGGCCGTCGCGCGGGGGCCGGGGTTCGTCGGCGACGCCGTCACCGGGGCGCTCCCGAGATGAGGGAGACGTAGGCGTCCTCCAGGGTGGGTTCGCGCTTGAAGACCTGGAGGACGGACACCCCGCGCAGTTCGGCCAGTACGGCGGCGGTCACATCCGTCTTCAGCCCGCTGTGGACGTCGAGCACCTGGCCGGCGTCCCGGTCGGACAGGCTCACCGACTGGATGCCGGGCAGCGCGCGCACCCGGGCCACGTCGTCCTCTCCGGCGCCGTTGAGGTGCACGGTGAGCACGACCTGGCCGTCGGTCTGCTTCTTCAGGGACTCGGGGGTGCCCTCGGCGATCTTCCGGCCGTCGCGCATCACCACCACGCGGTCGCACAGTTCGTCGGCCTCGAACATGTAGTGGGTGGTGAGCAGCACGGTCCGGCCCTGGTGCACCTGTTCGCGGACGAGGGTGCGCAGTTCGCGGGCGCCGACCGGGTCGATGCCGTTGCTCGGCTCGTCCAGGATGACCACGTCCGGGTCGTGCAGCAGTCCGCGCGCGATGTGCAGCCGCTGCTTCATGCCCCGGGAGTAGGACTCGACGCGTTTGCGCGCCTCCCCCGACAGGCCGACCATGTCGAGGAGTTCGGGCACCCGCCGCTTCTGCTCCCGGTACGGCAGCCCGTACAGGTCGGCGAAGAGGAGCAGGTTGTCCCGGGCCGAGAGACGGGCGTACAGGCCCTGGTCGCCGCCGAGGATGACGCCGGTGAGGCGGCGCACGGTCTGCGCCTCGGCCACCACGTCGTGCCCGAGGACCCGGGCCCGCCCCGAGGTCGGCAGCAGTACAGTCATCAGGATCTTGACGGTGCTGGTCTTGCCGGCTCCGTTGGGCCCGAGCAGCCCGACCATCTCGCCGCGCTCCACACGGAGCGACAGACCGTCGACCGCACGCTTCACCCCGCCCTGGGGGCCTCGGAAGGTTCGGGTGAGGTCGTCGACGGCGATGGCGGACGCTGATTCGGAAGCCTGCATTCGCACCTCTTACGGCCATCGCATTGTGGCCATCGGACGAGAAGAGGGATCCAGCAATTCCACAGCGACCCTAAATCCCTGCCGGATCTTCCTCAATGAACACCGGCCAGGTTGTCCGAAACTGCCCCCGTCATCCAGGTGCGTTCCAGGTGAACGACGTACCACACACCAGGAGTTGGCCCAGATCACGCCTTGTCACGCCGTTGGGGGCGGGTTAGGCTCCGCCAATCCCTCGCGATTCTCACGGTTTTCCGCGAGTCACCGCCGAATTCCTTCCGGCCAAAGAAAACCGGGCGTCCTCCCGATTTCCGAAAATGGCGTCAGAAAGGTGTGACCATGCCGCCGGAGCACGATCCGTGGGCCCGCTGCACACCCGCCGACCGGGCGGTGATCGACGGTCTCCAGGGCGAGTTGACGCCCGTACGGCCCGACGAGGTCCTCCGGGAGCTGCACCGCCGGTACATCCAGGGCGGCTCGCGCATCGCGCTGACCGACGGCGACCGTGACTGGTCCTACGACGAGTTGGGCCGGTGGGTCCTCGGCCTGCGCGCGGCGCTGGCGGAGCGGTACGACACCGGAGTCCTCGGCGTGGCGATCGACCGCTCGGCCGAACTCGTCGCCGCGGTCCACGCCGTGGCCCTCTCCGGCGGCGCCTACTGCCCGCTGGGTACGACCGACCCGGTCGCCTGGCGCCGCTCGGCGGCCGAAGTCGCGGGCGCCGCAGCGGTGTTGGTGGCCGGGGAGAGTGAGGATTTCGCCGAGAGTTTCGACGTACGGCCGGGGCGTGCCGTGTCCGCTGGAGGCGAGCCGGTTGCGGTCGGCGCCGATGCCGTGGCCCAGGTCATCTTCACCTCGGGTTCCACCGGGCGGCCCAAGGGGGTCGTCTGCACGCACCAGGGGTTCGCCAACCGGATCCGGTGGATGCAGCGGGCCTTTCCGCTCACCGAGGACGACCGGGTGGCGCTGAAGACCCCGGTCACCTTCGACGTGGCCGGATGGGAGCTGTTCTGGCCCCAGTACGCGGGGGCGCGCGGTGTGGTGATCCCGCCCGAGGAGCACACCTCGCCGGAGGCGCTGATCGCGACCTTCGCCGAGCACCGGGTGACGGTCGCCCATTTCGTGCCGTCGATGCTGCGGCTGTGGCTGCGGGCGGACGGCGCCCGGCGCTGTCCCGAGCTGCGGCTGGTGTTCTGCAGCGGCGAGGCGCTGACCACCGACCTGGTCAAGGAGTTCGCCCGGCAGTCGGACGCCGAGCTGCACAATCTGTACGGTCCGACGGAGGCGTCCATCGACGTGACCCATACGCGGGTGGATCTGGCGCCCCGGGACCCGGTCCCGATCGGGCGGCCCATCGACAACACGCGGGTGTACGTCCTCGACCGGGACGATCTGGTCTGCCCGGTCGGTGAGGTGGGCGAGATCTGTCTTCAGGGGGTCGGTGTCGCGGCCGGATATCTCGGCGGCGACCAGGGCCGTTTCTCCCCTCTGGGGCCCGAACCGCCCGCGGGCTGGCGTACGTTCCGGACCGGCGACCTCGGCCGGTGCACCGCGGACGGGCAGATCGAGTTCTGCGGACGGCTGGACGCCCAGGTGAAGATCAGGGGGCAGCGCGTCGAGCCCGCCGAGGCGGAGAGCGCGCTGCGGGAGCACGCGGCGGTCGTGGACGCCTGTGTGGTGCCGTACCGGAGCGGCTCGGGCCGCTGGTCCCTCGCGGCCCATGTGGTGCTGCGGCCCGATCACGAGCTGCTGGATCCGCTCGGGGCACTCATGGGCCATCTGGCGGACCGGATCCCGAGCCGGTCGGTGCCGGCGCGGATCAGCGTCGTGGAGGAGCTGCCGGTCGGCAGGCACGGGAAGACGGACCGGGGTGCGCTGCCGGGGCCCGGTCGTGGGCGGCCGGAGCTGGCGACCGCGTTCGAGGAGCCGGTGACCAGGCTGGAGATGCTGATCGCGGGGGTCTGGGCGCATGTGCTGGACCTCGACGAGGTCGGCCGGTGCGACGACTTCCACCAGTTGGGCGGCGATTCACTGGCCGCCGTGGAGATCTCGTTCCTCGTCGCCGAGCGGCTCGGCCTGGACTCCGACGACGATCTCGTCGCGGACATCCTGCTGGACGGGGACACGGTGGCGAACGCGGCCCGGGCGGCCGTCGCCGGAGGGATCGACGACGGCCCTCTGTGATGGCCCATGAACGAATGGCCCGGTAACGGATGGCCCGTACGCGGATTGATGCCCCGTCAGCGGCGGATCACGCCGTTGCTCCCGCCCCGGAGCACCGGCTCGCCGTGCTGGTTCTCGATGACCAGCTCGAACTCGACCGCCACGCCCGACCGGGCCTCGCCGAGCGCGGTCACGGTGACCTTCGCCTCGATGGTGTCGCCCGCCCAGACCGGCTTGAGGAACTCCCAGTCCATGCGCCGGGCGATGAAGTGCAGCCGGCCGCCGACCTTGGTCGCCAGGGACGCCGTCAACAGCCCGTGCGCCATGACGCGTTCGGCCTGTCCGGCCATGTGGTGGCGCCCGGTGTCCCCGACCAGGGCGGCGAACGCCGCGATGTCCGCCTCGGTGATGTGCCGGGTCTCGCTGAAGCAGCTGCCGACCTTGAGGCTGTCCACATCGATCGGGCGGTCGTCCTCGGTCTGCGCCATGCTTTTCCTCGCTCCCAGCTCGTGGTCGGGTCGTTCGTACGGTATCGGCCGGGCGTCCGCCGCGGCCGCCTCGCTCAGCGCACTGACCGGATCGCGTGCACGAAGTCACCGAGGTCGGCCACCGAGGGTTCGCCGGGCTCGTCGACGAAGCCGCGGACCAGGCGGACCAGCGCCTCATAGGCCTCGGTGTGGTCGTAGGAGGCGGCGTCGGCGACCTTCAGCGACCAGCGCCAGTACCCGGTCATGGTGTCGGCCAGCGGCATCCGGAATGACGCGATCACGTCCTTGAGACCGGGCACGGCCTTGGCTCCGTCGCGGGCGAGGTAGGCGCCCACGAGGGAGCTGTAGAAGGCGAAGTGGCGGGCCTCGTCGCGGGCCAGCCTGCCCAGCAGGTCACGCAGGAAGGGCTCGCTGACGGTCTCACGGAAGCGCTGGTAGAACAGTTGCGTGGCCTTCTCCTGTACGAGGGTGTAGGTGAAGGACTGCAAAGGGTGGGCGTAGGGGATGGTGAACTCCTTGCGGCCCTCCTCGGCCAGCTCCCGCCACAGCTCCTCACGAGTGGCCATCTCCGTCTCGACCTGGTAGCGGGTGAGGGCGGCCGCGTGCCGCTCCTCGTCGGAGGCCCAGGCGACGAGAAAGCGGAAGTACTCCCGGTTGAACCCGAAGCGCTCCAGCTCCAGTTGGGCGCCCGCCATGGGGAACGCCTGGAGGAAGTGGGCGAGATAGCCCGGGATGTGGTCCTCGACGAGGGTGATGAACCGGACCGCCGAGCGGTCGACGTCGGTGAGCGCCTCGGGCCGCAGGCCCGTCCAGTCCAGGTCCTGGAGCGTCCAGGAGCGGTCCGCGGCCCGGGACACCGCCTGGTCCACCAGCTCGTGCATGGTGCCGGGCGGGAGCAGCTCCGTCATCGTGGCGCCTCCTGCGGTCCCAGCCGTGACTTCAGCGCGGTGAAGGCGTAATGCTTGGTGGTGTAGCCCCAGCCGGCGTGCGCGGTGCGCAGATAGCGCAGGAGGGGTTCCGTCATCCCGGGGGCGGCGGCCTCGATGCGGTCGCGGTGGGCGAGGGCCCGGCGCTCCCACTCCTCGATGGTGCGGCGGTAGTGCGCGGTGAGGTCGTCGAGCGAGGTCAGGCTGAAACCGGCGGCCTCGGTGGCCCGGACCAGCTCGGAGAGCGGGACCATGTCGGCGAAGCCGAACACGGTCCGGGTCACGTGCCGGGTGCCGGGCCTGCGGTCGAACTCCTGGTAGGTCTCGGCGCTGCGGAAACAGCTCTCGGACAGGTACAGCCTGCCGCGCCGGGCCATGAGGTCGTACGTCCTGCGCAGGACCGCTTCCCGGTTGGGCATGTGGACGATGGAGCCGAGCATGGTGACGGCGTCGTAGCGTCCGGTCAGGTCCTGGTCGGTGAAGGAGCCGACGCGGACGTCCAGCAGCTCGGTCAGTCCGCGGCGCCCCGCGAGGTCGCCGATGTAATGGGCCTGCGGGGCGGACGGGGTGACCGCGGTGACCCGGCAGCCGTACTCCTGGGCCATGAACAGGGCCAGGCTGCCCCAGCCGCAGCCGATGTCCAGCAGCCGCTCCCCGCCGGTGAGGGCGAGCCGCTCGGCGACGAAGCGCAGCTTGGCGGTCTGGGCCTCCTCCAGGGTGGCGTCCGGGGTGCGGTAGAGGGCGGAGCTGTACTTGAGGCGTGCGTCGAGGAACGCCTCGAACACGGCCGGGGGCAGCTCGTAGTGCTGGTTGGTGGCCTGCCGGGCCTGGTCGGGCCCGATGTCGACGGCGCCGGTCACGCCGGGTCCCGGTCGGTGAGGTCGCGGACGACGAGTTCGGCGAGCTCCTGCGGGGTGCGCACCCGGAAGACGTCCTCGTCCTCGAACTCCACGTCGTAGATGCGCTCGACCTGGGCGACCACCCGCAGCAGCCGTACCGAGTCGGCGCCGGGGAGGTTCTTCAGGACGGTGTCGGCCTCCACCGTCTCGGTCTCCAGGCGGAGTTCCCTGCCGACCTGCGCGCGGATCTCGTCGACGACGGCGCTGATGGTGGGCAGGGGGGTGGGGTCGGCGGCCTGCTGGGACATCGTCATCCAATCGCGTGGTCGAAGTAGTGGGCGAGGCGCTCGCGGTCCTCGGCGGGCAGGCCCATGTGGTCGGCGGCCTGCTGGGAGCTGATGGGCTGGTAGGCGGCGCTCGCCATGACATGCGGTTCGCCGTCCGGGGCGAGGACGTCGGCCTCCGTGTGCACCACGCCGTTGCCCTCCCGGCCGATCCGGGCGACCGCGCGATAGGGGCACCGGGTCCGCAGCGGCCGCAGGAACTTGGTGCGCAGGGTGACGGAGAACGCCAGCATGCCCCGGTCGAGGGCGATGAGGTCGCCCATCACCTCGTCCACGAGGGCGCTCACGATGCCGCCGTGCACCACGCCGGGGTAGGAGGCGTACTCGTCGGTGAACGTGACGTCGGTGGCGAGCCCTCCGTCGTCGGTACGGAACATCTCCAGGGCGAGCCCGATACGGTTGCGCGGGGAACAGCCGAAGCAGCGGAACGTGGGCTCGTCGAGCCAGGGCAGCTCGACCCGCTCGCCCATCAGCCGGCGTCCGTGGGGGCGGTCAGGTCGGCCAACACCCGCCTGATGTCGCGGAGTTTGGCGATCGGGCGGCCGGACAGCTCGGTGAGGGTGTCGAAGAGCCGGCGGTGGATGCGGTCCCACTCGCTGCCGTCGTCGACCTCGGCGAAGTACCGGAAGACCTCGTCGATGGTGATGTGCCCGACCAGTTCGGGGAGGTCGCCCTTGAACTTGCTCACCGGGTGCTGGTACTTGCCCTTCTCGTCGGCGAGGTAGACGTAGAACACCTCAAGCACCGAGGGGAGTTCCTCGGGGCGGTCACCGAGCCGGCGGGCGGTGTAGTGGATGAACTCCCGTGCGTGCCGGGCCTCGTCGCCGCTCGCCCGCTTCATGATCTTCGCCAGTACGGGTTCCGGGGTGACCCGGCTCACGCACTTGTACATGTGGTTGGTGGCGATCTCGGAGATGACGTTGGTGGCGAGGGTGGCCGACGGGGTGACCCCGGGCGGGTAGGGGGCGCGCATCGCGTTGATCTGCTCGTAGCCCACGTCCTCCCCCGCCAGGCGCAGCCACTTCTTGAAGGCGAGGTGATGCTGGAGCTCCTGGTAGCCCCACAGGCAGACGAAGGCGGAGAAGTCGTAGTCGTCGACGAACTCGTTGAAGAAGCCGTGCTGGGCGGCGACCGAGTTGGACTCCCCCATGACCGCGCCCTTGGCGAAGGCGATGTGCTCGGGGCGGACCAGATCGGGCCGGAAGGCGTCCCAGGGGATGTCCTTCAGCTCCCAGGAGGCCTCCTGGTAGGCCGGGAAGACGTCGTAGCTGTGCAGGGGCTCCGCCGACGGGTCGCGGGCCTGTTCGATCCGTTGCGGGGTGGTCATCGCGGTGTCCTCCGTGGGGTTCGGTGCGCTGACGAATCGGTCGCCCCGGTCTGTTCCGCGATCCGCTCACGGGTGAGGGCGCGCTGCCACTTGCCGCTGCTGGTACGGGTGAGCCAGCGCGGTTTGACGAGATGGACGCGTACGTCGGTGAAGTCCATCTCGCTCTCCACGCGGGCCCTGATCTGCGCGGCGAGTTCGGCCCGGTCGGCCTGGGGCACGGCCTCCACCACGACCCGGACGACTTCGCGGCCGTCGTCCTCGACGTCGGAGAAGGCCACGCAGCGCTGTCGGTACACCCCGGGCACCTGCTGGGCGGCGGCCTCCACGTCGTCGGGGAAGTAGTTCTGGCCCCGGACGACGACCATGTCCTTGCGGCGGCCGGTGACATAGAGGTGGCCGTCGAGCCGGAGGCCGAGGTCGCCGGTTCTGAACCAGCGTCCGTCGAAGGCGGCGGCGGTGGCCTCGGGGTGATTGAGATAGCCGTGGGTGACGGGCGGTCCGGCGATCTGGATCTCGCCCGACTCCCCGGGGGCGCAGGGCCGTCCGTCCTCGGTCATCAGCCGCAGCTCGATGCCGTGCACCGGATGGCCCACGGACACCAGGTCCTTGGCGCCCGGGGCGTCGGCGGCCACCGGCACCGCGCGGCGGCCCGTCGCCAGCGCGGTGCGGTCGACCGTCAGCACCCGCACCGGGCTGCCCGGCACCGGGAAGGTGATCGCCAGCGTCGCCTCGGCCATGCCGTACGCCGGGTACATCACGCCGTCGCCCACTCCGGCCGGTGCCAGGGCGCGGGCGAACCGGCGGGTGGTGGCGGCGCTGACCGGTTCGGCGCCGTTGAAGGCGAGGCGCCAGGCGGACAGGTCGAGCCCGGTGATGAGTTCCGGTGGGGCGGCGTCGAGCATCTGGTCGTAGGAGAAGTTGGGGCCGGTGATGACCGTGCCGCGGTGTTCGGCGAAGTAGCCGAGCAGGGCGGCGGGTCGGCGCAGGAAGGCGATGGGGTTGAAGACGTGCACCTCGGCGCCGTTGAGGAGGTGGGAGACCAGTCCGATCAGTCCCATGTCGTGGAAGACGGGCACCCACTGCATGAACACGTCGTCGGGGCTGAAGTGGCCGGAGACCACCGAGGCGTGCAGCCCCGCGGCCATGGTGGCCTGGGTGAGCTGGACGCCCTTCGGGGCGCTGGTGCTGCCGGAGGTGAACTGGACCACGGACAGAGCGTCGGGGTCGGTCGCGGGCAGCGTGCGTTCGCCGCCGGTACCGGTGGCCTTCGGGTCGATGAGGACCAAGCCGGGGAGTTGGTCGGTCAGCAGCTTGCCGACGTTGCGGAAGGCGGGGTCCAGCACCAGGTGCCGGAATCCGGCGGTGCTGATGATCCGGGCGAGTCTGCGGGCCATGCCCGCCTCGTCGCCGAAACCGGCCGGCACCGGCAGGATGCTGACAGCCGCTCCGGCGCGCTGGACGCCGAAGAAGACGCTGAGGAAGGTGGCGTCCGTGGGCATCAACAGGCCCACGACACAGCCGGGTCCGACCCCGTGGGCCATCAGGCCCCGAGCGCTGCGCAGCGATGCTTCGTCCAGCTCCCGCGCGGTCATCCGCTCGTCGGTGCCGGGGAAGGTGACCGTCGCCGACGGAGACGTCCGGACGTGGGCGGCGAAACAGGCGGTGAGTGTGTCCCCGGAAAGCAGTGCGGGCCTCAAGGCGATCCCTTCCGTCGTCCCGATGAGCCGCCGCTCGCGTGGTGGTTGAGCTTTGCATCGCCTTCCGGCGCCGGTAAATAGGACCAACGTCCCGGTCCCCGGCGGGAGTTCACCCGGCGGCGAGCACGTCGAGCAGGCGTTGCGGGCTCAGCCTGCGGTACACCGGCCGCGCGTCGGCGGGCGCGCAGACCGCGGTCAGCAGACCTCTGCTGCACTCCCGCCACACCCGCAGCCGGGGCAGGTCGGTGCCTTCCACGCCGACCCAGACGCTGCCCTGCGCGCCTCGGCACAGCCGGTAGTCGCGCAGCCGGACGGACGGCCTGCGGAACGCCTTCACGGCGGCCTCCTTGCAGCTGATGCACGCCGTCGAGCGCAGCCCGGGCCGCCCGCCGGGCACCGCGAGCTCCTCCTGGGGCAGCAACACCCGCCGCAGCAAGACGTCGTTGCGCGGATCCACCGGCTCGACGTCGACGCCGAGCGGCTCGGCGCCCGGCATCGCCGCGCACACGGCCACGGACCCGGTGTGGGAGAGGGACACGCTCGCGCCGCGTCCCGTCGGGCTGGGGGCGCCGTCCGGTGCCGTGAGGATCTGCACGCCCCGCTCTCCCGTGACCAGCCGGAGCGCCGCCTTCCCGGTCAGCCGGGAGCGGACCCACTCCCTGCGGCGCGCGGGCCCCGGCAGGACGGCGGCCTGGGCTCGCTCCCGGCGCCCCAGCAACTCCTCGGGCGCCTCGCGGGAACGCCAGTCGCAGCTCAGCACGAGAATCGGAACGCGCGGCACGGAGGTCACGGCCCCGACCGTCCCAGGAACAGAATGCGGCGACAAGAGCACCGAGATCGAATTCCCGCCAACTCTCTTGTCGCTGACTTGCCTTGATATTCCAGGGTGGCTTGCGCGACAATCCCCTCGTTGCGCAAAAAGTGCCCGAGGAGAAGACTTGGACTTATCCACGAGCAATCTGACGCGCCGAGAGCTGGACATTCTGCGGCTCGTGCCCAAAGGGATGAGCAATCGAAAGATCTCCAGAATTCTCGGGATCTCCGAAAAGACCGTCAAGAACCATCTCTCCACCATCTACGCCAAGATCGGCGCCACCGGCCGTACCCAGGCCGCGCTCTACGCGATGCGAGCGGACCAGGTCGCGGTGGTCCCCGTCCGGCCCCCGGAGGGCGGCGTACGGCGGCTGACGTCCCGGGAGACGGACGTGCTGCGGCTGATCACCGAGGGGATGAGCAACCGCAGGATCGCGCAGAATCTCGCCATCTCCGAGAAAACCGTCAAGAACCATCTCAGCGCGATCTACACCAAGATCGGTGCCACGGACCGCACCCAGGCCGCGCTCTACTTTCTGGACGGCCGTTCCGACGACGACGTCGAAATCCCTTGAACAGAACCCTATGGGAAGCCGGGCGCCAAAAAGCGCCCGGCTTTCGCTCTCGGGTTCAGCCGAGTTGGCTCTCCTCGACCTTGACCTCACCGAGCTTCTGGAACCGCTTGTAGCGGATGGCCGGGGTGTTCACGTTGACCCGGATCGCGAACACGTCGTCGCTCTCCTCCCGGGCCGCCTGGGCACAGGCCTCCAGGTCCGTGGTGTACGGGGTCTCCTGGAGCATGCGGGCCAGGTGGGAGGTGTTGGCCACCATGAAGCGGATCAGCTTGTTGGTGTGGAAGTGCCGGTCGCCCTTGCCCTCGATGTAGCCGGGGCCGGTGCCGGCCGGGCCGAGCCAGTACGCCGCGGCGTTCGGCGGCACGCTGTAGCCGAGCCGTCCGAGGTTGTTCAGCACGGTGCCGGCGACATGGTGGGCGCCGTCCTCGTTGCCGCACATGAGTAACCCCGCGACCTTGTTGTACAGCGGGAACTGCTTGGTGTCGCCGTTCAGCTCGTCCATGAGGTTGAGCTTCTCGAGGATGACGTGGGCGGCGGAGGTGCACATGTTGAGGGTGATCGGGGTGGCGATCACCAGGATGTCCGCCTCCCTGATCTTCTCCAGCAGCCAGGGCCACTCGTCCTCTCGGCGCGCCTTCTCGCCGGCGTTCCAGTCGTCGTAGTCGTCCCAGTACTCCTGCTCGATGTCATGGTCGATGACACGGACGACCTCGGTCTCAATCCCTTCCTTCTCATAGAGGGGGACCGCCTTGTCGATGAGTCCCTGGGTCTGCGAGCGGCTGGGTGACCGGCGCAGAGTGGTGTTGAGAATGAGAGCCTTGAGAGCCATTCTTCTCGTTCCTTCCCGTAGCGACTGGTTCGACTTTCAGCGGAGTGCGGGCGTGGCTCGCCTCACTCCTTGGGCAGGTAGTCGTTGGTGTAGGCCTGTTCGGCAGGGATCTCCTTCTTGATCAGGCCCGTCTCCTTCATGAAGTCCGCCATGCGGCTCCAGGTCTGCGGGTCGCTCTCCCCGAGCCGTCCACCGCTGCCGCGGATGAGGGGCGCCGACGCCTTCAGCACCGCCAGCGCCGAGGCCTCGCTCTTGGCGTCCTTCAGCGTGGGGATGTGGGCGCGGCTCAGCTCGATCGCTTCCTCGGGGTTGGCCAGGGTGAACTCGACACCGCGCAAGGTGGCCGCCACGAACTTCCGTACATCGTCGGGGCGCTTCTTCAGGAAGCTGTCGGAGGTTCCGATGCCCGACGAGATCAGGGGGGCGCCGTCGGTCCCCTCCGCCAGCCGGACGGCGCGTACGTCCAGGCCCGCCTGCTCGAACTGGACCTGGTCGTTGTTGACGAAGCCCATCACTCCGTCGACCCGCTTGGCGGTGAGGGCCGCCTGCTGGGTGTAGCCGATGGACTTCACGTCCACGTCCTCGGTGGTGAGCCCGCCCTCAGCGAGCAGTGCGAGCAGACCGAAGTAGGTCTCGCCGTACGGTCCCGGGACCCCGATGGTCTTGCCCTTCAGACCGGCGGCATCGCTGATGGAGGAGTCGTCCCGGACCAGCAGGGCCACCGGGTAGTTCTTGTAGAGCGTCATGACGTTGACGACCGGAATGTCACCGGCACGGCCCTGGACGATCTCGTCGCCGCCGGCGATGAGGAGGTCCTCCTTGCCCGCCTTCACTCCGCCGAACAGGTCCTCGCTGGCGCTGTGGTGATGGAGCGTCACATCGAGTCCGGCGTCCTTGTAGTAGCCCTTCTCCTCGGCCACGTAGAAGGGCGCGAACTGGATGTTCGGGATGTAGGTGAGGCCGAGCGTGAGCGAGGTGGTGCCGCCTCCGCCTGCGTCGCTCTTGTCGTCGGCGTTCGGTTCCTCGGCGCAGGACGCGAGGGTCGTCGCCAGCAGGGCTACGGCGGCGGCCGCGGTGACGAAGCGGCGGCGCGGGACGGCGGATCCGGTGACAACTCTCATGGACTGAGCTCTTTCTGATGGCACGTCAATCCGGTTCTGAGGGCAGGGGTAGGGGAGGTGTGCCGCGCCGCCGCGGCGTTGGGTCACCAGCGCGCCCAGCGCTCCAGCAGCAGCATCAGGCCGTAGAAGCAGGCGGCGAGGAGGGTCAGGACGCACAGGGTGGCGAACAGGCCGACGGTGTCCGCCTCACTGCGCTGGACGGTCAGGAGCTGGCCGAGGCCGTCACCGCCGACCACGAACTCGCCGACGACGGCTCCGGTGACGGAGAGGGTGAGACCGGCCCGGATGCCCGCGAGGGTGCTCGGCAGGGCGAGCGGCCACTCGATGTGCCGCAGCATCTGCACCCGGCCCACCCCGTCGACCCGTGCGGCGTTCATGACGTCCGGGTCGATCTGCCGCAGCCCCACGACCGTGCTGACCAGGATCGGGAAGAACACCAGCAGGGCGCAGAGGACGGCGATGGGCAGCAGCCCGTAGCCGAACCAGAGGGCGAGCAGCGGGGCGAGCGCCACCGCGGGCACCGCCTGGGAGGCGGCCACATAGGGCTGAAGGGCGGCGGCGGCCACGCGGTTGCGGGCGATGAGGTAGGCGAGCGGGAGGGCGACGGCCAGACCCAGCGCACTGCCCGCGACGCTCTCGGTCACGGTCTGTGCGAGGTAGTCGAGCAGAAAACCGTCCTGCGATTGGCTTACCAGCTCCTTCGCAATGGAATAGGGAGTGGGCAGGAAGAATGTGGAGACGGCGCCGAAGCGGGTTACGGCGTCCCAGAGAGCGACCAGGAGCAATCCGAGCAGGAGTGGTGCCAGGATGCCGATACCGCGGCCATTTGAGCGGCGCCGCGATTTCTGTCTCCCGGTACTTTTCTCCGGGCCGATCGATCGAGCGCTCTCGGACTCGTCGGCTGTGACACTCTCTTGGTTGTCTGCTTCGGATCGCGACGTGTCGCGCGTGGCACTTCGTGGGAACACTCAACCGTCCCTGGCGAATGCGGATCAAGTTGCGCTCCACGCAAGTTAGTCCACTCGGAGGGATACTCGCAACGAATATCCGGGTAAGAAATAAACCGGTCATGCAACCCGCTTCACCGGCAATGAGCGAATTTCCGTCACGCCCCCGGGAGGGGTCCGGCGTCCGGGCCGCCCTGTCGAATGCCCTGGCCGGCTCTCTTGCGCAACTCCTCGGGCGCGTACAGCAGCCAATACGCGTTCAAGGCGTGCGAGCCGACACGGTGGCGGCACAGCTCGGTGAGCCTGGCCGGATCCGGCTCCTCCTGGGCGTGCACGAAGACTTCGAGGATGTGTTTGCCCGTCAGCACCTGGGCGAGCATGATCCCCTGCGCCGCCTCATGCGCGCAGACCTGGTCCAGCTCGGCGCCGCCCGGCATCCCGCAGGCGATGACGACCTCGCAGTTCTCCCGCTCGATCAGCTGACGGGCGGCCACCGCGAGGTCCTTGAACCCCGGCACGGTGCGCCGGACGACCTTGAAACGGGCACCGAATCCCTCCATCCCGGCGAGCCTGCGCTCGGCGATCGATCCCATGTCGACGCGCGCGAACATGGTGTCGACGACTCCGATGCGATCCATGACGTGTCCCCTTCGCTGGTCGGTCAACTTCCTTCGGTACGGCGCTCACAGGGCCGCCGTGAGCCCCTCCTGCCGTCCGTCGTCCAGCCCGTACAGCGCGCCGCCGTGGCCGCCGACCACCCGGTTGACCCCGCCGACGCTCGCCTTGCGCACGACCTCATGGCCCCGGCGCACCAGTTCCGCCACGGTCTCCTCGGGCATCGTCTCGTCGACGTGGAGCTGCTCGGGGCGTCCGGCCTCGATGCGGTCGCTGCCGGGGAAGTAGGTCCAGCGCGGCCCGGACAGCGCGCGCAGCGGGGTGCTGTCGTCGAACAGCAGGGCCGCCGCGACCTGGGTGTTCCACTGGCACTGACCGTCGCCGCCGGGTGTTCCGCCCAGCCAGCGGACGTCCGGGCCCTCGCTGATCGTCCAGGGGAAGATGGTGTTGACGGGCCGCGCGCCGGGCCTGACCTGGTTGGCGTGGCGCGGATCCAGCGTCGTACTGCGACCCAGGCGGTTGCAGAGCAGCAGTCCCGCCTCCGCGGGCCCGACCCCCGCGCCGAAGCCGAGGCCCAGGCTCTGCACCCAGGTCACGGCGTTGCCGGAGCCGTCGGCGATGACGAAGTGGGTGGTGTCGCCGTGCGAGTAGTGACCGGCGTACCGGCAAGGACTGCGCTTGTCAGGGTCGATGCCGCGCCGGAGCCCTGCGAGGGTCCGCTCGTCGAGGGGGTCGGGCCGGGGCGGTCCGTCGGCGTCGGGGTCGCCGAGGTGGTCCAGGCGCCAGCCGAAGGTCTGGTGGACGGCCTCGGCGAGGAGATGGACTCCGGCAGCCGAGTCGGTGCGCTCGCCCTCGGCCCGTAACGCCTCGTAGAGCAGCAGGTTCTGGAGCATCAGCGGCCCCTGGGTGGGGGCGGGCGGTACGGCTACGCGCCGTCCGGCCACCTCCCCGACCAGGGCGGGGACCAGGCGGGCGGTGGTGGCGCGCACATCCTCGCCGCGCACCAGGCCACCGAGGTGCTCGCTCGACTCGCCGGTCAGTACGGCGATCCAGTCCCGCAGTTCGGCCCGGCCGGAGCGGCCCGCTCTGTCGTACAGGCGGGCGAGGCCGGGCTGGGGCAGGCGGCTGCCCACGGACTCCCGCTCACCGGCGCGCCGGTAGACCTCGTGGAACTCCGGCTGCTCCAGCACCTGGAGGTTATCCCTGGTCCAGCGCTGGAACTGGCCGGTGATCACCGCGCCGTCCGCGGCGGCCCGGGCCGCGGGGCGCAGGAGCCGGGCGAGCGGGAGGGTGCCGAAGCGCTCGTGGACCGCGTACCAGGCGTCCAGCAGTCCGGGGGTGGTGACCGAGAGGATGCCGGTGCGGGGCACGCCGTCCAGTCCGCGCTCCTCGAAGGCCCGCGGTCCGGCGGCGAGCGGGGCCCGGCCGAGGCCGAGCAGGGCGAGCGGGGCGCCCTCCCCGCGCGGGTGCAGCACGGCGGTGGCGTCGCCGCCCGGTCCCGAAGCCATCGGCATGGCGACGGTGAGGAACGCCGAGGCGGTGATCGCCGCGTCGAAGGCCGTGCCGCCCTCGTCCAGGACGCTCAGCGCGGCGAGGGCGGCGGCCGAGGAGCCGGCCGACACGACGCCCCGGCTCCCCCACTGTTGGCGATCACGGAGAATCACCCGCATGGCCACACCACCGAAGTGGGATCGACGGTCCAAAAAACCGGATGACCTGATTCTCTTGAGCGGCGGAGAAGAATGGAAGTCGCGTCCACCCGGCCGACCTTATGGAGGAACCGTGGGGGCTGTCATCACCCTTACGAGTAAGCGCTTCCGGGAGATTGGCCGAACGACGCGCCCGCTCACCTGGGCAGTTGAACGCGACTCGTCGGAACTGACCGATATGTCCGCCATATCGGACGGACCGATGAACGGTTTCACGTCAGAAATCCGACTCGTATTCTGTTGCCCGAAACCGCTTGTAACCTGGTTTGGGAAGAGGATCCGTACGCCGTGACATTTCGCGCGCCCTGAAGGAATCCCATGCCGCATATCGTCAGCCAGGCCAGCTGCACATTGCCGATTTCCGGCGGAGAGGTGAGGTTGCACGTTTTCGGCAGGGCGAGAAATGGTCCCGAGAGTGTCATTGCGGCGGTGCACCGGACCGAGCGCGCCGAGGAGTGCGCGCCCCTCGTCCGGCTGCACAGCGCGTGCGCGACCGGCGACATCCTCGGCTCGCTGCGCTGCGACTGCGGCAGCCAGTTGTCCGCAGCGCTCGACGCCGTGCTGGAGAGCGACCACGGCATCCTGCTCTATCTGCTGGACCATGAGGGCCGCGGGATCGGCCTCGCCAACAAGATCAGGGCCTACGCCCTTCAGGAGCAGGGCATGAACACCGCCGAGGCCAATCTGGCGCTCGGACTGCCGGTCGACGATCGCGACTACACCGACGCCGCCGCGGTACTGCGCGAGTTCGGTGTCGTGCGACTCAGACTCGCCACCAACAACCCCCTGAAAATCTCGGCGTTGGAGACCGCGGGCCTGGAGGTCCAGCGCGTCCCCTGGGGCGGTTTCGTCACCCCGCACAACTCCGGCTACCTGGAGACCAAGGACTATGTGCTCGGCCACCTGGGGAGCCTCGGGCCCATGACGGAACCCAGCAAGCCGCGCAGCTGACGGAGCACGACCGCACCCAGGTTCTCGCAGCTCATCCCTCGAAAGCAGGCTCCGCATGGGTTTAGCCGACAAGCTCATCGTCAACCTCTGCCCCACCGGAATGATCCCGCGCCGCGCCAAGGTCCCGGCCGTGCCGGTGGAGCCGGCCGAGATCGCGGCGGACGTCCGCCGCTGCCGTGACGCCGGCGCCTCCATGGTCCATCTGCACGCCCGCGACTCCGACGAGGAACCCACCTGGCGGCCCGAGCGGTTCCAGGAGATCTGCGACGCGGTCGTCTCCGAGACGCCCGACATCGTCGTCGTGGTCACCACGAGCGGCCGCAACTGGTCCGAGACCGACAAGCGGGCCGCCTCGCTCACCGTCACCGGGCCCGGCAGGCCCGAGATGGCCTCGCTCACCCTCGGCTCGATGAACTTCCCGACCGGCCCCTCGGTCAACTCCCCGCAGACCATCCAGGGGTTGGCCACCGCCATGCGCGAGCACGAGGTCGTGCCGGAACTGGAGATCTTCGACGTCGGCATGGCGGACTACGCGGCCTTCCTCGCCGACAAGGGCGTCCTACAGCCGCCGTTCTACGCCAACATCCTGCTCGGCTCCCTCGGCACGGCCGCGGTCAGCGCGGCGAACCTGGCCGCGGTGCTGGCCGCGCTGCCGCCGGGCGCCACCTGGGCGCTGGCCGGCATCGGCCGCTACCAGACCCGGGCGAACACCCTCGCCACGGCGCTCGGCGGACATGTGCGGGTCGGCCTGGAGGACAACCCGTACGACGACTGGACGCACAAGTCCCCCGCCGCCAACGCCCGGTTGGTGGAGCGCGCCGTCCGCATCGGCCAGGAGCTGGGCCGCGAGCCGGCCACCCCGGAGGAGACCCGGGCGATCATCGGACTGAAGCCGGTGACCCGCGAATGACGCAGGACATCGCCACCGTCCGCCGGCACCGCTGGCACGCCGCCGACTCCTACGACGAGGCCACAGGCCGCCTCCAACGCCGTAACGCCGCCCTGGTGGCCGGGCTGCACCCGGATCCCGGCGCGGTGCGCCGCGCCCTGGACGTGGGATGCGGAACCGGCGCGCTCACCGAGGAGTTGCTGACCCGGCTGCCGACGGCCGCACACGTCACCGGACTCGACGTCTCCGCCGACATGCTCCACCACGCCCGCGCCCGCACCGGTGAACAGGGCGCGGGACGGCTGGAGTTCCGGCACGGCTCCCTGCTCGACCCCGAGGCAGTGACGGGAGCCTTCGACGCGGTGTTCAGCAACGCCGCCCTGCACTGGATGTATCCGCGCTACGACGACTGCTTCACCCGCTTGCGGCACCTCCTGGCGCCGGACGGGCTGCTCTGTGCCGCGACGGCCGGACGCAGCGCGGCCACCGACGACTTCGACCGGCGGGTGGGCGCTCGGGTGCACGGGCTGCTGGGCCAGGACACCGCCGACGACTTCACCCGGCGCCGGCTGACCTGCGTCGAACTCACCGTCGTCGCCGGACGGAACGGTCTGGTGGTGGAGGATGTCTTCCTGGTCGAGCGGCGCGCCGCGGTGTCCGTTCCGGCATATGTGACCTGGTGGCTGGCGAGCGGCGGGCCCTGGCAGGCGGATCCGCCCCGGCGGGAGCGGGCGGTGGAGCTGCTCCAGGGCGCGCTGGGCGGGCCGGACGGGGAGATCGAGCTGGTGCACGCCAGCGTGTTGGCGGTACTGCGCCGACCGGTTGGTCGTGATTGACCATACTGAGGCGAGTGAGCATTCCCTCGGGGCTGCGGGGCCGGGCCCGGTCCGGCGACCGCGGCTCGGTGCACCGGCGCCTGGTCACGGCCGTCGTGGTGGACACCGTCGGCTATGGGGCGTTCTTACCGCTGACCTTCCTGTATCTGTCCACCGCCACCGACATCCCGGTGGCGGAACTCGGCGTCATCATCACGGTGGCGAGCCTGGCCGGCCTGCCGGTTCCGCTGTTCGCGGGGCACCTGGTGGACCGGCTGGGCGCGCGGCCCGTCCTGATCGCGCAGACCGTGGCGGCGGCGGTCGGATACACGCTGTACTTCTGGGTCCAGTCCTGGTGGCCGCTGCTCCTCGGCATCGTCGTCGTCACGGTGGCCGACCGCACGTACTGGGCCGCGTGGCCGGTCTTCGTCAGCGAGCAAGTGGCCGACGGCGACAGCCTCGATCGCTGGTACGCCATCGTCAACGCGGCCAAGAGCGCCAGTCTGGCCGCCGGTTCGGGCATCGCCTCGGTGGCGCTCGCGGTGAGCGGCGACGGTGGGCTCCGGGCGATGCTGGCCCTCAACGTCGCCACGTCCGTCACCGCCGGAGTGCTCTTCGTCTCGCTGCGCACCCCGCCCAGGCCGCCCGTCCCCAAGGAGACGGCGCCCGTGGGCGGCTGGCGTGCCCTCGGATCGGACCGCCCTTATCTGACGCTCACCCTGGGCAACACACTGCTGACGTACGGCTGGCTGATCTCCACCCTCGTGCTGCCGGTCTACTTGGTCCGCTCCGTGCATCTGGCGAGCTGGACGGCGGCCTTCGCGCTGATGCTCAAGATGTCGCTCACCATGCTGTTCCAGACCACCGTCGCCGCCCGCCTGTACCACCTGCGCAGAACCTCGACCGCGCTCGCGGGCACCGCGTGCTTCGTCGTCGCGGTGCTGCTGCTGGCCTGCGCCGCCGGTTCGTCGTCCGACGTCCTCGCGATGACGGTGGTCATCGTCGGCGTCGGGTTCCTGGCCCTCGGCGAGATGCTCGCCGCGCCCGCCACCACCAGCCTGGCCGTCGCCGCCGCACCCGAGGGCTCCCAGGGGCGATACGTCTCGGTGTTCCAGCTCTCCTGGACCCTGTCGTCCGTCTCCGGACCGGCGCTGGTCGGCTATCTGCTCAGCAAGTCGATGCCCGTGCTCTGGGGGGCGTTCATCGCGCTGATGCTCGCGGCAGCCCTCGTCTTCGCAGGGCTCCGCACCCGTTTCCCCACGCATGTCGACACCAAGACCCAGCCATCCACGTGAGGACCGTACGCCGATGATGTCCCGACTCCCCCAAGAGCCCGCGGCCCGCGCGAGCGCCGTGGCCGACGCCCTCGTCATCCACGCGGACCACGGCGCCCGCGAGGCGAACCCCTACTACTGGCACCGAGTCCAGGAGCGGTCGGCCGAGCTGCTGAAGGAGATCCAGTCCCACGGTGACACCGAACTGGCCTCGGCAGCCGATGAGTTGGTAGCCGACCCGGTGAGCGTCGAGGCCTGGCGCCGGGTCCGTGACCGAGTGGCGCCGGACACGGAAGCCCCCTTCGTGGACATCGCCTGCGACATCAAGGACCGGTCCCGCTTCGGCTACCACCTCGGCGACGCCTACGATCGCAGCGCCACCGCCGACCCCAACTGGCGTTCTTGGCCCGCGAATCCCCCCGCGCCCGCTTCCGTCGAGGTCCCGGCCACCCAGATCGTGATCACGTTCCGGGACCGGAGCGAGGACGGCGTGCGCGCCCGGAACCTGGTGGCCTGTCTGGCCGCACTCGCCGACCAGACGATGCCCCGTGAGCAGTACCACGTGACCGTGGTCGAGTCGGACACCACTCCGCGCTGGCGCGAGACGGTCCTGAAGTACGCGGACGAGTGGCTGTTCGCCTTCTCCGACCGACCCTTCAACAAGTCCTGGGGCTCCAACTGCGGTGTTCTGCGCTCCGCACGCCAGGCGCCGTACCTGTGTCTGCTCGACGCCGACGCCCTCGTCGACCGGGACTTCGTACGGCGCAACACCGAGCGGTTCCGGCGGGCCGGGTCGGGGGCGTTCATGTGCTTCCGGGACCTGCTGTACATGGATGCGCCCGCGTCGGCGGCCGCGGTGCGCGAGCGATGCCTCGAAGGCAAGCCCGAGGCCGACGCCGACCGGCTGCGCTGGTTCGCGGTGCAGCGCTCACCGGGGCTGTGCGTCTGGCTGCGGCGCGATGTCTTCGACTCGGTCAACGGCATGGACGAGCGGTTCGAGGGCTGGGGCCGGGAGGACATCGACTTCGCGCTCCGCGTCCAACTGGCCACCGCCTTCGACCAGTACGACGACCCGATGCTGCACCTGTACCACCCCAGCTCGGGACAGCTGAAGAACGGACAGACCGTCAACTACCACATCCCGCTGCTGTCCTGGGTGCCGACGGAGCCCATCGGCCGCCTCGAACGCTTCTCGGGCTGACATGGCCACCGACCTACGCGCCTGCGCGGTCCTGGGCTTCCAGACCGCGCTGCCCGGGGCGGGCGATCGACTCGCCGAGCTGAATCTGCGGCTCGGTGAGGGCCTGGACGCCGACGGTCTGCTGCGCTTCCAGGTGCTGGCACAGGCCACCGACGACACCCGGTTGTGCGTGTACTGGCTGTGGCGGGACATCAGTGACCGGGACGCCCTGTGGGCGGCGCCGCCGACCGAGCTGACGGACTTCTGGGCGGCGGCTCGTCCGCTCTGGTCGGCCGATCCGGATGTACGGCGCTTCGGTTGGCAACCGGCGGCGGACCGTGACTTGTGTCCACCGGGTGAGAGCGTGGCCCTGGAGGACGCGCCGCGCCCCACAGCGGAGGCGGAGGGCGTCTGGCTGCTGGACCTCGACTCCGATACGTCCGCCCTGCGCTGCCGTCCGCCGTCGGGGCCCGGTGATCCCGCCGCCTGGCGGGCGCTCGGCTCATGGTGACGGTGGGCGCCAGGGCGGGCTGTGGCTGTCGACGTACCAGTCGAAGCCCTCGGCGACCAGCGCGGTGATCAGCGGGAGGTCGATCTCCTCACCGGCGGGGCCGGGCTCGCGCAGATGGAAGGGCGGCGGGTAGAAGCAGTCACCGAGCAGCATCACCCCGGGGTCGGGGACCGCGACGACCGTGGAGTCCGGCGCGTGGCCACCGCCCACGTGCCGGACCTCGACGCCCCCGGGGAGCGTGAGCCCGTCGGTGAAGGTGCGGGTGGGCGGACGTACCACGAAGTCGTCCCAGGTGGGCATGGCCCGTGCCCGGGCCCGGAAACTCGGGCCGAGGCGTGGGTCGGCGGCCATCTCCCGCTCCATGTACTCGTGGCTCCAGGGGCGGCGGGACTCGGCTGCCAGGAGTTCGGCGCCCGTCTGATGGCCGACGATCTCCTCCACCTCCCAGGCGCAGGCGCCCCAGGTGTGGTCCCAGTGGTGGTGCGTGTACACCAGGCGACGGGCGGCGGGCAGACCGGCCCCGGCCATGGCCGACTGCACGAGCCGGGCATGGCCGGGGCTCTGCCCGGCGTCGATCACCGTGCTGCCCGCGTCGTCGGCCACCACCGCGACGCAGGGCATGACGGCGTCCGGGTCCGGATCCCCTGGGTGGATCCAGACCCGGCCGGACAACTGGCGCAACGGAGTCGGCATGCCCGCAGTCTGACAGGGGGTCAGCGGGCGAACCGCCGCCGTCGCCCCGGCTCAGGCCGCGGCACGGCCCGCCTTGAGGGCGCCCGCGATCTCGACGGTCCGGCGCGCCTGGTGGCGGGCCGCCTGGAGCTGGACGTCGCCGGGAGCACCGGCGCCGGCCACGTGGGAGCTGCCGTAGGGGTTGCCGGACTGGAACTGGATGGGGTCGGTGTAGCCGGGCGGGACGATGATGCCGCCCCAGTGGTAGAAGGTGTTGCCCAGCGCCAGGAGGGTGGACTCCTGGCCGCCGTGGGCGGTGTTGGAGGCGGTGAAGGCCGAGTAGACCTTGCCCGCGAGCTTGCCCTGGAACCACAGCGGCCCGGTGCTCTCCATGAACACCCGCAGCTGGCTGGCCGGGTTGCCGAAGCGGGTGGGGGTGCCGAAGAGCACCACGTCGGCCCACTCCAGGTCGTCATGGCTCGCGAGTTCGACATCGGCGGTGTCCGCGAGGTGCTGGACCCACTCCTGCCGGAGGTTGATCACCTCCTGCGGAGTCGTCTCCGGGACCTTGCGCAGTCGTACCTGAGCACCGGCCTTCTCCGCACCCTCGACCGCCGCCTGCGCCAGAGCGTGCACGGTACCCGTGGCGCTGTAGTAGATGATCGAGACATTGACGGAATCCGACATCGGTTCCCTTCCTTCGTCACCTGGCTAGTGTTCCGTTCATCAGGTACGACGACGCAGCCCCGCGAAGTGTGAGGCCGGCCGCGCACCATGCGGGCCGTGGGCGCCGACCTCACAGATGCAGCCGATGTCTCGTCGGACTTGACGGGGGACGAGACGACCTAGGGAGTCGGCGACACCATGACCAACGCATCCGGGGCCGAGCACAGCCGGCCCGATCCGGACCTGAGCGCGATCATGAGCGAGCGGCAGCAACTGCTCGGCCTCACCTACCGGCTGCTCGGCTCACTGACCGAGGCCGAGGACGTCGTCCAGGAGACCTACACCCGCTGGTACGCCATGACCGCGGCGCAACGGGAGGCCATCGAGTCCCCCGGCGCCTGGCTGACCACCGTCGCCAGCCGGATCTGTCTCGACCAGCTCGGCTCGGCGCGGGCCCGACGGGAACACTATGTGGGCGAGTGGGTCCCCGAGCCGCTGCCCGCGAGCACCGACTGGGTCAGCGGGCGGTGGGGCGGCGGCACCGCGGTCGACCCGGCCGACCGGGTCACCCTGGACGAGTCGATCAACATGGCCTTCCTCGTCGTACTGGAGCTGATGACCCCCGCCGAGCGGGTCGCGTTCATCCTGCACGACGTCTTCAGGTATTCGTTCGCCGAGGTGGCCTCGATCGTCGGCCGCAGCGAGCCAGCCTGTCGGCAGCTCGCCTCGTCGGCCCGCCGCCGGATCCGCGCCGCACAGCCCGACGCGGCTCCCGCGGTCGGGCGCGCGGATACGGTGCGGGCGTTCAAGCGGGCGTGGGAGGCGAAGGACATCGAGGCACTGATCGGGCTGCTGGCGCCCGACGCCACGGCGACCGGCGACGGTGGCGGTCTGGTGCAGGCCGTGCTCCGTCCGATCGAGGGCGCCGAGGAGATCGCTCGCTTCTTCGCCGGACGGATCGACGTGGTGCCCGACCTGGAGCTGCTGGAGACCACGGTCAACGGTCAGCCGGGTCTGGTCGCGCAGGTGGACGGGATGCCCGTGTCGGTGCTGGCGTTCTTGGTGACGGGCGAGCGGATCCAGCAGATCTGGTCGGTGCTCAACCCCGACAAGCTCCGTCTGTGGAGGGAGGGCTGAGTCCGTCAGGGCTTCCGCGCCATCAGCAGGTACTCGTGCGACCGGTTCGTGCGCATCGGGTCGCCGTCGTCCTTGACCGGCCAGTCGTACAGGTGGACGCGCTCGTCCCCGAGGGTCAGATGACGGCCGAGCGCCCGCGCGGCGTCCCAGGCCAGCGGCACGAACCGGTCCGCGATCCGCCGGTTCTGGACGGCGATGACGGCGTGCGCGCCCGGTCGCATCACCTGGGCGACGGCCGCGAAGGCCTCGTCGAGCGTGGCGAGGTAGACGTCGTAGTCGCGCAGCGCGTACATCTGGCCCGGGTCCGGGTCGTCGAGGTCCAAGTCGGTGCCGAAGTACGGCAGATCGCACAGGACCAGGTCGACGGTGCCGGGGTCGAGCGGGGGCTTGCGGGCGTCGCCGCAGAGCATGCGCTGCTCGGGGTGGCGGGCGACGCGCTGCCGCGCCTCCTCGGCGCGGGACGGGTTGATCTCGACGCCGACGCCGAGCCGTCCCTCGGCGGCGCAGGCCACGAGGGTGGTACCCCATCCGGCGAACGGGTCGAGGACCAGATCTCCGGGCTCGGTCAACTCCCGGATCAGCGGACGGAGTTGGCTGACCAGACCGCTCTGCCCGGCGGCCGCCTCCTGGGCGAACTCCGGGTCCTCCGCGCCGAGCACACGCCAACTGGAGATCCCCATACGGATCACGCGACCTTTCTCGGTTCAGGCACGGTGGGTTCGGGTACGGGCGGCTCCGGATGCACCGCCGTCGACGGCAGCTCGCGTTCCAGGCGCAGCACGCCGAGCGCGGAGCCCGCCACACCTGCCGCCAGGACCAGCCACATCCCGGTGGCCGACAGCGACAGCAGGGCCGTGAGCACAGTGGGCGCGAGGGCGATGGGCACCGCCCAGGACAGCTGGTAGACGGCGAGATGACGGCCGCGCGTCTCCTCCGGCGCGGCCTGCGCCACCAGCGCGGAGGCGGTGGCACCGTGCAGCAGCTCGCCCACGGTGAACAGGGCGGTCGCCGCGAACACCCCGGCGATCAGGGCCGCCCCGGTGGACAGTCCGCCGAGCACCGCGAAGGTGACGAAGGACAGCCCGAAGACGCCCGCGCCGAGCGCCACCGCCCGCGTTCTGCGGTACTTGACCAGCAGCCGGGTGACCGGGATCTGGAGCACGGCGATCCCGACGGTGTTGACCGCGTACACGATGCCCACCAGCGAGACGGGCGCGTCCAGTTCACGGGTGAGGTACACCGGCAGGGCCACGGACAGCACCATGTACGCGAAGGCCGTGGGAATGTTCAGCAGGGTCAGGCCCAGGAAGGGACGGTTGCCCGCCACCATCCGATAGCCGCCCTTGCGGGAGACCCGGCCGCCCGACGGCCGGTCGCCGGCGCCGGTGCGGATCGTGCTGAGCAGCCCCGCCGCGCACAGGTACCCGGCCGCCGCGCCGAGTACGACGACGTAGAACCCCGAGTCGTCGAGCGCGAGGGCCGCGCCCGCGAGGAGGCCGCCCAGGCCCATCCCGGCGTTGCGCAGGCTGCGTTGCACGGCGAGCAGCCTGTCCCGCTCGGCGCCCCGCACGATCTCCGCCACGAAGGACTGGATGGCCGGTGGATAGGAGGTGTCGCCGAGGGCGACGGGGAGCAGGACCGCGAACATGGCCACACTGTTGTCGACAAAGGGATAGATACAGAACGCCGAGGCGCGCAGGACGTATCCGCCCACCAGGACGGCGCGGGCGCTGAAGCGGTCGATGAGGATTCCGGCGACCGGATTGCTGATCAGGCCGATGACCGAGGCGGCCGTCACGACGGCGCCGACCTCGGTGAGCGGCAGACCGGTGACATGGTGGAAGTACAGCAGCGACAGCGGCAGGTACATCCCGCTGCCGGTGGCGTCGACGACCATGCCCGCCATGTACTTGAAGCGGACGGACGACAGCTGCTCGCGCATCATGCCTCCCCTTCCTCGGGAAGCGGCACGATCTTCGTCTCGGCGTTGATCCGCTCCCCGAGGGCCCGCAGCCGGCGCTCGCACTCGACGCGGTTCGGCGCCGAACCCACGGTCGCGGTAAGGAAGTCCGCGGAGCCCGAAGCGGGCGCGATGGTCTGCCCTTCCTCGGCGAAGAGCCAGAATCCCTCGACCCATTCCTCGTCGGGGACGGCGGGCAGCGCGCGCACCAGCCCCGGCCGCTTCATCGTGAGCACCTGTCCCGCCATACGGCGCGGCCGCAGCAGCCCCCGCTCGTCCACGGCGCCCTCGACGGCGGGCAGCGGGAGACCGGCCTCCGCGCGGGTGACCTGCACGGCGAGCTGTATCCCGAAGAGGATCTCGAAGACCTCCCGGATCTTGGCCCCGCCGGACCGCCCGGCGATCTCGCACAGCACCAGCCGGTCGTCGGGTGTGTGGAAGACCTCGGCGTGGAAGGCGTGGGTGCGCAGCCGGGAGCCCGGCCGCTTCAGGGCTGTCAGCGTCCGCTCGATCAGCGTGAGCAGGCGCGGGGTGAGCGGGTCGTCGACGTCCAGGGTCAGGTCGACGCGGGGTCCGGGGTCGAGGCCGAAGGAGGCCAGGTCGTACTGGTACTGGGAGGGCCAGGCGGCCACGGTACGGCCGTCCACCACGAGTCCGTCGACATGGCACATGCGCCCGGGGACGTACGCCTCGACGATCAGGTCCCCCCAGCGGGCCTCGGCCAACACCGGTTCCAGCTCGTCCGGGTCGGCGACGATGCGCAGGCCGATGGAGTTGTATCCCGCCCGGTGCTTGAGGACCACCGGGAAGCCCTGCCGGGCGGCGAAGTCGCGGACCTCCTGGGGGCGGCCCGGCACGAGGTGCTCGGCGACCTCGATCCCGGCCTCCCGCGCCAGCGTCTTCATCAGGACCTTGTCGCGGAAGGGCGTGATGTCGGCGCTCCACGCCCCGTCGAGGCCGAGACGCTCGCGCAGCCGGGCGGCGAGGGCGACGTCCGCCTCGTGGTGGGCGATGACATGGGTGATCCGGTGCTTCTCGGCGAGGGCGAGCGCGCGGGCGGGGACGGACTCGTCGTCGAGGGTGTCGAAGACTTCGAGGTGGGTGAGGTCGTGGTCGGCGGCGGTCGGGAGCGGCTCACCGGCGGACTCGATCTTGTCGCGGGCGGCGAGGACGACGAGGTCACCGCAGTGCGGCGTGCGGTCGTCCAGGCCGGGGGCATCGCCGCTCAGCCAGCGGCGGTAGGGGAAGGCGGCGAAGGGGTTGCGGTGCAGGACGAGGACGCTCATGCCGGGATCACCGTCCGGTCGCTCACCGGTGCCGCCTCGGCCAGTCCGGGCCGTCCGTCGGGGTCCTTCACCGTGATCCGGACGACGCCGCCGATGAGTTCGGCGCCGCGCCGGATCGCCGCGCCGGTGTCGTCGCCGGTGACCGCGACCAGTCCGAGGCGATCCCAGTTGTCGCGCAGCGGCCGTACCGTCTCCCCCGGCTTGGCGCTGATGCGCACGGCCAGCACATCGGGGAGCGCCTCCGCCTCGGCCACGCCGTCCACCGATTCCACGACGTCGCCGGCCCGGCCCACCACGGACCGTACGGCGGCCCCGCCCCGGCCCATGGGACGGTCGGGCAGCTCCTCGGCGAGGCCGAAGGGCGCGGCCAGGGCGAGCTTGACGGTGTCGATGCCGTAGACGCTGTGCACCAGGTCGGTGATGGCGTCCCCGGCGATCCGGTTGTGGCTCTCGATGACGCGGGGGCCGTGGGCGCCGACGCGGATCTCGGTGTGGCAGACGCCGTCCTTGAGGCCGAGCCGGTCCAGGAAGGCGACGACGGCCGCGCGGATCCAGGTGTCGACCGCGGCGCCGAGCCGGGCCGGGACCGCATGCCCCAGTTCGGCGAAGTGCGCGGGGTCGGTGAACTTCTCGGTGACGGCGATGACCACATGGCGTCCGGCGGAACTGAAGGACTCCACGCTGTACTCGGGGCCGTCGATGTACTCCTCCATCAGGAAGTCCTGGAGCAGCATCAGCGTCGAGACCCGGTCGGTCCTGGTGCCCGACAGCCGTCGCACCTCGGCCCAGACCGGGTCGGCGTCGGCGGGTCCGTCGAGGCGGTGGACGCCGATGCTCGCGGTGGCGTCGGTCGGCTTGACGACGAAGGGGTAGCCGCAGCGTTGCCCGAAGTCGTCCAGGTCGGTGCGTCGATGGAGGAGTTGGGCGCGTACGTCGTCGAGGTGGGCGCGCATGACGGCCTTGTCGCGGAAGCGCCGGGTGACCTCGTGGCCGGTGCCGCCCAGGGCGAACAGGTCGTTGATCCGGGCCGCGTTCTCCAGGCCCGGCTCGGTGATCGAGGTGGCCGCGCTGAAGCCCGGCGCCTGCCACAGCCGTTCGGCGATGGGGCGCACCAGGTCCCAGCGGGTGTAGTCGACGACCTCGACCCGGTCGGCGAGGCGCTCCTGCTCGGCGTTGACCTTGGTGGGGTGCTGCAACAGCAGGACGTGCAGGCCCAACTGCTTGGCCTTGGCGACCGTTTCGTCGGTGGCGCCGACGAGGAGCAGCGAACGCTCGGGATTCATGGGTCGGTTGTGCTCCGTTCCGTGCGCTGGATCGGCGTGGACGCGTCTGTCAGTCCGACGAGACAGCGCGGCGAAGTGTGAGGCGAGGGCGTCAGGACGCCTCGGGCCACCAGCTGAGGTAGCGCTCCCCGGTGTCCGGGAAGACGGTGACGATCGTGGCCCCGGTCAGGTCGTGGCGGCGCGCGAGGTCAAGGCAGCCGTGGGCGGCGGCGCCCGAGGAGACGCCGACCAGCAGTCCGGTGGCGGCGGCGATGGCGCGGGTGGCGGCAGCGGCGTCCTCGTCGTCGACCGCGATCACCTCGTCGATGAGGGTGACGTCGGTGACGGGGCTGGTGAATCCGCCGTTCAGACCGGGGATGCGGTGCGGTCCCGGCTCGCCGCCGGACAGCAGGGGCGAGCCGGCCGGTTCCAGGGCCACGACCGTCAACTCCGGGTTGTGCTCCCGCAGTCGCCGCGCGACCCCGGTCAGGGTGCCGCCGGTGCCGACGGAGCAGACCAGGTAGTCGACATGGCCGCCGGTGTCCCGCCAGATCTCGGGGCCGGTCGTCTCGTAGTGGGCGCGGACGTTGTCGGCGTTCACGTGCTGGGCCGCGTACCAGGAGCCGGGGGTGGCGGCGTGCAGTTCCTCGGCGCGCTCGACGCAGCCGGCGAACCCGAGGGTGTGGTCGGTGAGTTCGATCCCGGCGCCGAGCATGCCAAGGGTCAGCAGGCGTTCCCGCGAGGCGTTGTCGGGCAGCACGATCCGGCAGCCGTAGCCGCGGGCGGCGGCCAGCGCGGCGAGCGCGATACCGGTGTTGCCCGAGGTCGACTCGATGATCGTCCCGCCCGGCCGCAGCGCCCCCGACTCCTCCGCGGCGCGCAGCATGAACAGCGCGGCCCGGTCCTTGATGCTCGACAGCGGGTTCGCCGACTCCAGCTTGGCCAGCACATGGGCGTCGTCGGGCAGCCCGGCGAGTCTCAGCCGCAGCATCGGGGTGTTGCCCACGAGGTCCTCGAGTGAGCTGACGACGCTGCCGGTCGACAATCCGGTCACGGGCCCCTCCGCATCGGTTCCGCTCGACGCATGCCGCGGCTTCCCCGAGCAGCGCATGCTCGCCTTGAATCTGCCGCTCGAGCCGCCCGTTGACCACGCGATCCAAGGTTCGGGTTGCCGCACTGCATCGACTGCGGGGGTCGCTCACGGCATCCGCCGTGACTCATTTACGTACGTTCATGCCGGAGGTCGAAGAGCCGTCCGAGTACGGGGGTTACGTTGCTGAAGACTCAGGAAGCCGCCGGGACCTGTCTGCCCGATCTGCTGAACGCCCAGGCGAGGGCCCGTCCCGGCGAGCTCGCCGTGGTCCACGAGGGCGAGTCGCTCACCTTTCGCGAACTGGCCGACCAAGCCGATGACGTGGCGCGGTTCCTGCACCACCTCGGCATCCGCGCGGAAGGTTGTGTGGGACTCTTCGTCGAACCCTCGCTGGACCTGGTGATCGGCGCCTGGGGTGTGCTGCGCTCGGGCGGGGCCTTTCTGCCGCTCTCCCCCGACTACCCGCGGGAGCGGCTGCGCCATGTCGCCCGCGATGCCCGGACCGGTGTCGTCCTCACCCAGGAGCATCTGCGCGGCCGACTCGCGGAGTTCCTCGGCGCGGCCACCGCCGTCATCACCCTCGAAGACGTGGTGGAGTTCAGGAAGAGCCGCTCGGGCGCGGACCCGGCCGAGCTGCCCGCGGGTCCACGCCCCGCGGATCTGGCGTACATCCTCTACACCTCGGGCAGCACCGGGAGCCCCAAGGGCGTCGCGATCGAGCACCGTTCCCTCACGCACCAGATGCGCTGGCTCGCCGACACGTTCGCGCTGGACGCGGACCGGACCGTCCTGCACAAGACGCCGATCGGGTTCGACGCGGCCCAGTGGGAGATCCTGGCCAACGCCTGGGGCAGCAGGGTGGTGGTCGGGTCCGGCGGCATCCACCGGGATCCCGTGCGCCTGATCGAGACCGTCGCCCGCCATGGCGTGACGACCTTGCAGTGCGTCCCTACGCTGCTCCAGGCCCTCGTCGACACCGACGAACTCGACCGCTGCACCTCGCTCGTCCACCTCTTCAGCGGCGGCGAGGCACTGTCGCGGTCGCTCGCGCGCAGGCTGAACCGGGCCCTGCCGAACACGACTCTGGTCAACCTCTACGGCCCGACCGAGTGCACCATCAACACCTCGGCCCATGTCGTCGACCCCGCGGCCCTCGGCAAGGGCCCGGAGACCCTTCCGATCGGCACGCCCGTCACCGGTCTGCGCTACCACATCCTGGACGTCGAGGGCCGTCCCGTGAAAGCGGGAGAGACAGGCGAACTGCACATCAGCGGGGTCCAGTTGGCGCGCGGCTACCTGCACCGGCCCGATCTCACCGTCGACCGCTTCCGGCCGCCGGCGGACGGCCGGGAACGCCTGTACCGCACCGGCGATCTGGCCCACTGGAACCCCGACGGCAGCGCCCAGTTCGTGGGCCGGGCCGACAACCAGGTCAAGCTGCGCGGCTTCCGCATCGAGCTGGACGAGATACGGCTGGCCATCGAGGCCCACGACTGGGTGCGGAACGCGGCCGTGCTGTTGCGCACCGATCCGCTCACCGAGGCACGGAGCCTGGTGGCGTGCATCGAACTGTCCCCCCGCGAGGCCGCGTTGATGGACCAGGGCGAGTTCGGCGCCCACCATGTGTCCAAGTCCTCCCGCCTCCAGGTCCGGGCCCAACTGTCCAACCCCGGAGTACGGCAGGCGTCCGACCTCTCCAGGCGGCCCGCCTTACCCCTGCCCGGCGCCACGCCCTCCCCCGAGCAGCGGCGCCGGGCCTTCGCCCGCAAGACCTACCGCTTCTACGACGGCGGTCCCCTGCGCGCCGAGGACGTACTGGCGGCGATCGAGCGGCGGACCGAGGGCGCCCCGGCTCGCCGCCCGGAAGCGCTCACCGTCGACGAACTGGGCGCGCTGCTACGTGACTTCGGCCAGTACACGAGTGACCAGCGTCTGCTGCCAAAGTACGCCTACGCCTCCCCCGGATCCCTGTACGCGGCCCAGTTGTACCTGGAGCTCAACGGCCTCGCGGGCCTGGCAACGGGCCACTACTACTACCACCCGATCCATCACGAACTGGTGCTGATCCGCCGTACCGAGGCGACCGAACTGCCCCGTGTCCGGGTGCACTTCGTGGGCCGCACACCGGCGATCGAGCCCGTGTACAAGAAGAACGTCCAGGAGGTCCTGGAGATGGAGGCCGGCCATATGGCGGGCCTGTTCGACGAGGTGCTGCCCGCCCATGGACTCGCCCTCGCCGAGGCACCGTACGACACCGGGCTGCCCCGGCTGCTGGACTGCGGCGAGGACGACCACTACCTGGGCTCCTACGACGTCGTGCCCTGGACGGCCGCGCCCTCGCACCGCGCCCTCGACATCTACGTGCAGTTCCATCCGGGCAGCGCGGCCGGACTGCCCGGCGGCCAGTATCGGTACCGGGACGGCGGCCTGCACCGGATCAGCGGCCAGCTGATCCTCAAACGGCATGTGATCGCCATCAACCAGGCCGCGTACGACCGTTCCGGCTTCGGCATCACGCTCGTCAGCCGTGCGGGAGAGCAGGCCGGCTATGCGGACCTGGGTCGCGAGCTCCAGCGGTTGATGATGAACACCGCCCGTCTGGGTCTCATGCCCGCGGGGTACAGCTCGCGCTCAGGGGACGACCTGCCCGCCGCCCGTCGGATGGCGGCGATCCTGAGCGAGGCCGAACTGCCCGCCGGGCCCTCGTACTTCTGCGTCGGCGGCAC
Source organism: Streptomyces davaonensis JCM 4913 (assembly GCF_000349325.1). Lineage (GTDB taxonomy): Bacteria > Actinomycetota > Actinomycetes > Streptomycetales > Streptomycetaceae > Streptomyces > Streptomyces davaonensis. The sequence goes on along the minus strand of NC_020504.1, from coordinate 8,920,134 downwards.
GGTGAGCGAGGCGCAACTGCGGCACGAGGGCATGGACGAGGACCAGGTGCACATGAAGGGCCCGGAGGAGCTGATCAGAGACGATCTCGTCGGCTCCCTCCCCGAGTACATGCTGCCCAGCCGGATCCTGATCGTGCCCGAGCTGCCGCACACCCCCAACGGCAAACTCGACAGCAAGGCCCTCGAAGGGTTCGTCGAGGAGGCCACGGCCCGGGCCCGTCCCGTGGTGGAGCCGCGCGACCGGACCGAGGCGCGGCTGTGCGGACTGTGGCAGGCGGCCCTCAAGCGGGACTTCGTCTCCGTGCACGACGACTTCTTCCAGCTCGGCGGGAACTCCCTGATCGCGGTCGCCCTGGTCAAGCGGGTCAATGAGGCGTTCGGGTGCGCCCTGCCGCTCCAAGTGCTGTTCGAGGCGACCACGGTGGCGAAGCTGGCCGAGGCGGTCAGCGCCCGCGCCGCCATCGGCGCCTCCCGGATCACCCCGCTGCGCCCGGGGAGCGATGAGCCGCCGGTGTTCTGCTGGCCGGGACTCGGTGGGGTCACGATGAACCTGCGGCTCCTCGCGGCCCGCGCGCCGGGCGAGCGGCCGGTCCTCGGCATCCAGGCCCGGGGTGTCAACGAGGGCGAGACGCCACTGTCGTCCGTCGAGGAGATGGCCGCGGAGGACGTCGCGGCGCTGCGGCGCGTCCAGCCGCAGGGCCCGTACACACTGTGGGGCTACTCCTTCGGCGCGCGCGTCGCCTACGAGGCGGCCCGGCAACTGGAAGCGTCCGGCGAGCGGGTGGAGCGGGTGTTCCTGCTGGCGCCGGGAGCACCGCGGGTGCCGGGGGCCGCCCGGCCGACGGCGCGCACGGCCGACTTCGCCGACCCCGCCTTCACCACCGTCCTCTTCTCCGTCTTCGCGGGGACCGTCCGCGGCCCTGCCGTCGAGGAGTGCCTGCGCCACAGCGTCGACGCGGAGAGCTTCTCGCGGTTCGTCGAGGGACGGTTCCCACAGCTCGACCCCGGGCTGATCCGCCGAGTGGTGGCGGTGGTGTGCCGTACGTACGGATTCACCTACGACCGCACTCTCCCCGCTCACCAACTCCGCGCTCCCGTCACGGTGTTCCGGGCCCATGACGACGAACCCTCTTTCATCGAGGGCCGGTTCGGACCTACGGTTCCGGACATCGTCCAGCTGGAGACCGACCATTACGGCGCCCTGCGCGAACCCGGCGTCGGCGAGCTGGCCAGGGCGCTTCAGCGCGCCACCCCCCGTACGCCGGCCCAACGGTCCAGGGCGTGACCATGCCCGGGTACGGAACACCGCTGGAGTCCGAAGCCAGGATCACTGGGGCGGCCCCGTTCTTGCTTGCGAGGTCCGAAGGGCTTCACGAAGGATCGGGACGGCCAGGGGGTTTCGAGACACGGGGGAAACGTCATGAGCGCAGGCAGCAGCGGGCAGACCCGGGACGCCCTGTCGCCCGCCGCATCACCGCTGGAGTCCCTGCTGCGGATCGCCGACACGCTCAGCGGCCTCGAACGGTACGCCACCGAGACCGCGGGCCGACTGCTCCTCGCCGACGGCACCGAGACCGCGGGCCGGATCCAGTACGTCGAGGGCCTGGAGACCGTGCGGGAGGCGATCGGCGACGCCCTGTGGCGGGCCAAGCGCGAGATCCTCACGGCCCAGCCGGACGAGCCGGGCCCGGGGGCAGCCTTGGACGGGGGCTACGCCGCGGTCCGTGAGCCGCTGACCCGGGGCGTCGCCCTGCGCATGCTCTTCCAGCACAGCGCCCGGTTCTCCGCACCGAAGAAGAGGTACGTCCAGCAGGTCATGGAGCACCGGAACGTACAGGTGCGCACGCTCCCGGAGTTCTTCGACCGGCTGGTCGTCGTCGACGGCGAGGTCGCCTTCATCCCCGGCGGTGAGCACAGCGCGGCGCTGATCCGGGACCGCGCGGTCATCGCCTTCCTCCTGGGGGTCTTCGAGAAGGCGTGGGTACGGGCCGAGCGGTTCCCGTTCCGGCCGGTGCGGGCGGCCGACGCCGCACGCGAGGTGGTGCCCGATGTGCGGCAGGCCATCAAGGCGCTGCTGATCGAGGGCCGTTCCGACAAGGCCATCGCCCGCCGTCTTGGCATGAGCCTGCGATCCGTACAGGGCCACATCGCCTCGCTGCGCGAACAGTACGGCGCGGAGCACCGATTCCAGCTCGGCTACCGGATGGCACGCGGCGAGTACACCGTCGTACACCCCGGAGAACTCTCCTGACCAGCCCCGTTATCCAGCCTTGACACCGATCTGCCCGCTAAACATACTCAAGCGTGCGCGGGGGCCGACGGGGGTTCGCGGGTGCTTTCATTCACCCGGAGGGAATTTCGTGACACGTGACGGCCGCGCCCATTTACAGAATTCAGGAACGCGGGAAATCGGCCCGCCCAAAGCCGAATTCCGGGCGCTCGGTCCATTGGAGGCGGAAGTCCTCGGCCGGCCGGTGGATTTGGGGGCGCCGAAACAGCGCAAGCTGGTCGCGTTATTGGTCAGCCGGCTCGGCCGGCCGGTGCCGGTGGACGTCATGCTGGAGGCGCTCTGGGCCGAATCCCCGCCGGCCTCGGCGATGACGTCGTTGCAGTCCTACGTGGCGAATCTGCGCCGCGTCCTGGAACCGGGCCGTGCGCCCCGGACCCCGACCAGGGTGCTGCACACCAACGACCAGGGCTATCTGCTGGACGGTCAGGTCGTCGCGGTGGACGTCCACCGGTTCGAAGGGCGTGCCAAAGCGGGGTGGCAGGCGTGGAACCGTGGTGATCCGCAGGAGGCGTTGAGCGAGTTCGAGTCGGCGCTCGCGCTGTGGCGGGGCGAGGCCTACCCCGAGGTGTCGCATTCGGTCCATGTGGCGGCCGAGGTGGCGCGGCTCGGGGAGTTGCGGCTGTCGGCCGTGGAGGGACGCTGCGCGGCGCTGCTGGCGGTGGGCGCCCACGAGATGGCGGTCGCCGAACTGGAGGCCTTCATGCAGGCCCACCCGCTGCGCGAGTACGGATGCGAGCTGCTCAGCCTGGCGCTGTACCGAGCCGGGCGGCAGGCCGACGCGCTGGCCGTTCTGCGCACCAACCAGCGGCGGCTGGGCGAGGAGTTGGGCATCGACCCCCGGCCCGCGCTGCAACATCTGGAACGCGAGATCCTCAGCCACGCCCCGGCACTGGACTGGCGTCCGACCCCCGTCGGCACGGCGACCGCGGCACCGGCGAGACCTGAGGCGGTGGCCGGGCCACCGCAGGCGCCCCCGACGCGGGTGCCCGCGCCACCGGCCGTCACGACGGCCTTGGACGAGGAGATCTTCGTCGGCCGGGACGCGGCACTGCGGCATCTGGCGGCGGGCGCGGCCGAGGCGGCGGGCGGCCGCGGGCAGGTCGTGACGGTGTCCGGGGAGCCGGGCATCGGCAAGACCAGCCTGCTGCGGCGGTTCGGTGAGCTGGCCACCGGCATGCCGGTGCTGTGGGGCGCCTGCCCCGGGCATGTCGCCACCCCGCCGCTGTGGCCCTGGCGGCAGGTGCTGGGGATGGCGGGCACCCACTGCCCGCGCCGTCCGGTGCCCGCCCCCGTCGCCGAGGTGCTGAGCGGCGAGACCGGACAGCCGCTGCACGGTGCCGACGCAGACACCGCCACCTTGCGGCAGTTCGAGGCCATCGTTCACTACCTGACCCGTGCCTCCTACGCCCGGCCCCTGGTCATCGTGCTCGACCATCTGCATCAGGCGGACCCGTATTCGCTGCGGCTGCTGGCCCACCTCGCCGAGTCCGTGCACACCAGCCGGCTGCTGGTGGCGGTGTCCTACCGCTCCGACGAGGCGGCGGCCCTGGCCGAGACGACGGCCGCGCTGGCCCGCGCCGAGGTGACGCGGGTGGAGCTGAACGGGCTGAGCGTCACGGAGGCCCGGGCGCTGGCGACCGCCATGCTGCACCGGGAGACGAGCGCGGCCGGCGTCGAGGAACTGCGGTACCGCACCGGAGGCAACCCCTTCTACCTGCGGGAACTGATCAAGGCGCTGGACGCCGGGGAGCGCGTCGGCCGGGCCCGTCCGGCACCGGTGCCGCCACCCGTGCGCGAGGTGGTGCTGGGCCGGGTCGCCCGACTCGGGCCGACGGCCGTCGAGTTGTTGTCCGTCGCCGCCATCGCCGGGCGCACCTTCGCCATCGACGTCGTCGCCGAGGCCTCCTCGATCGAGTTGGGCGAGGCGCTGAGGGTCGTCGACGCCATCGTCGCGGCCGGTCTGGTCGGGGAGGACGAACAGCGGCTCGGCTGGTACTCCTTCACGCATTCTCTGACTGCCGAGGTGCTGTACCAGACGATGGGGCGGCTGCGCCGGGTCCATCTGCTGCGCCGGATCCGCGCCGCGGCCGTACAGCCGTGGAAGGGGAGCATCTTCCGAGCGGCCGAGTGAGGCTTGAGGGCGATGTGATTCAGTCGGTCGCCGCCGCCACGGCGTTTCGGGTCCGTGCGGGGGCTTGAGCGGGACTGCCCGGTGACTTGACCTCCGCTTGACGGTCACCCGCATCCCAAGCCGCCGCCAAGTCGCCGAACAGTGCGGCCCAAGTCGCATGGACAACACTGGTCGGCGTGCGCACCGGAATGATCCGGCCAAGCCGGACCGATTGTTCCCGCGAGCCGATCGCCCACTCCCCTGCCCAGGGCTGCCTCCCCCACGGCGCACGCACGCGCGCGTGCGCCGGCATCCACGGGGCCGGGACCCGGCATCGGGACTCGACAACGTACGGGGGAGAACAATGAAGTTCCAGGTACTGGGCACGCTGAACGCCGAGGTCGACGGGGAGTCGATCGTCCCTTCGGCCGGGAAGCCACGGCAGATGCTGTCCCTGCTCGCCCTCAGCCCCGGACGCGTGGTGCCCGTGTCCACCCTCATGGAAGAACTGTGGGGCACCAAACCACCACAGAGCGCCCTGGCCACCTTACAGACGTACATACTTCAGCTGCGCCGACGCCTGGCCGGCGCCATGGGACCCGACGCACCGGGCACGGCGAAGGAGGTGCTCGCCACCCGGCACGGCGGCTATGTGCTGGCCATCCCGAACGAGAGCGTCGACGTGCACACCTACGAACGCCTGGCCGGGGAGGGCCGGTCGGCCTTCGAGGCCGGTGACGACGCCGTCGCCGCCGACCGCTTCCGGCAGGCGCTGCTCCAGTGGCGGGGTCCGGCGCTGGTCGACGTACGGGTCGGTCCCGTGCTCAGGATCGAGGTGATGCGTCTGGAGGAGAGCCGTCTCGGCACCGTCGAGCGGCGGATCGACGCCGATCTGCGGCTCGGCCGGCACACCGAACTCATCCCGGAACTCACCGAGCTGACGGCCCGCTATCCGCAGCACGAGGGGCTCCACTCGCAGGCCATGGTGGCGCTGTACCGCTCGGGGCGGCAGGCGTCGGCCCTGGAGGTCTACCGCACGTTACGGATCCGGCTGATCGAGGGGCTGGGCGTGGAACCCTCGCCGCGGGTGCAGCGGCTGCACCAGGCGATGCTGGTCGTCGACCCCCAGCTGGAGGTCGTCGCCGGGCCCCGGCGCAGCTCCACGTTCGATCTCTACACCGCCTGAAACGGGTCCGGGTCCGGGGACGTCCGCCGTGCGTGCCAGGGACGTCCCCGGAACCGGACCTCCGAGTCCTGCTCAGTCCCGCTTCGTCGCGCAGATGACGACACGGTTGATGATGGCGTCCGCCGGGATCTCGGCGGGGTCCTTGGCGCTCACCTTCGTGACCTCGAACCCGGCCTCCTCCAGCCAGCTCCGGTAGGCGGAGAGCTTCTGGAGGCCGCCGCGGCCGACCACGCACCCGAGGATGTAGGCCGGGAAGAAGTCGGCTTGGAGGTCGCCCGGGTCCGTGATGTCCTCGGGGTAGACGGGCGCGAGGACGACGACCTGTCCACCGGGCTCCAGCGCCCCGTGGGCGTTGCGGAGGATGGTGAGGACCTCGTCCTTGTCGTACATGTCCACGAAGTGCTTGAGCAGCACCACGTCGTAGCCGCCCGGCAGGGACTCGAGAACGTCACCGCCCACGAAGTCGCACTGCTCCGCCACGCCTTGCGCCTGGAAGTTCTTCCGGCACTCGGCCTCCAGCTCGGGCCGGTCGAAGGTGGTCACCCGCAGTCCGGGCGACCCCTTCAGCTGACAGGTCATGATCGCCCCGAGGCCGTTGCCGCCCCGAGCGTCCAGCACGCGAGCCCCGTCCGGCACGTCGAAGCTGCTGAAGAACCAGGGATACACGCTCGCCGTCTCACTCCGAGCCAGTGGCCCCCATGCGGCCCGTACCTCCGGGACCACGGCCGCCGCCTCGAACATCGTGCCCTCGAAGCCGTAGAGCTCCTCGAGGCCGACCACACGGCCGGTCGAGACGCTGTCCTTGAGGTAGTACAGCTGCCGCATCATGCCGGTCTTGATCATGCCCATGAAGGTCAGGACCCGCTGGAGGTCCGGCTCGGCGACATCCGCGAGCGAGCCCAGGGTGTAGCCGCCGGTGGTCTCGTCCCGGGCGACGAAGCCTTCCTTCAGCGGCAGTACCAGCAACTGCTCCACGGCGTCGGGCTTGGCGCCGACCACCACGCCGAGGTCCGCCGCGGTCAGGCCGGACTCCTTGCGCAGCGCCTCCACTATGCCGAGTTCGAAGCAGGCATGGAGGATCATGAACCGGGTGGGTCCCACCATGTACTCGCGCATCCGGGCGAGCACGGCGTCAGGGTTGGACACGGCAATCCCTTCGGATCGGCGGCTGGGGCGGAGCCCCGCTCCAGTGCTGCTACCGAGTATCGGGAGCGTTTCTGGAGCGCCGGTAGAGCAGTGCTGTGGCGCCGCCCACGATCCGGGTCCGCCGCTGTCACCTGCCGTAACGCCGGTCCCGGACCGCGTAGGAGCGCAGTGCGCGCAACAGGTCTATCTGCCGGAAGGCGGGCCACAGGACTTCCACGAAGTGCACCTCTGCGTACGCGGACTGCCAGAGCAGGAAGCCGGACAGGCGCTGCTCGCCGGAGGTGCGGATGATGAAGTCGGTGTCGGGGCCCGCCGGGGAGTAGAGGTTGTCCGAGATGTGCTGGAGGTCGAAGTTCTCCGCCAGTTCGCGGGGGTCGCCGCCGGCGGAGATGTGCTTGTCGAAGGCGGACCGCACCGCGTCGATGATCTCGCGTCGGCCGCCGTAGCCGACCGCCACGTCGACCTTGAGTCCGGTGCGGCCCGTGGTGCGCGCCACGGCGTCCTTCAGCGAGCGCGAGGTCTCGCCCGGCAGCAGGTCGAGGGCGCCGATGACCTCGATCCGCCAGTCCTCGTCGGCCGCGCAGATGCTGGCCACGGTCTCCTCGATGATTTCGAGCAGCGGGCCGAGTTCGGCCGGGGGCCGGTGGAGGTTGTCGTCGGAGAGCATCCACAGCGTGACGTGCTCGATGTCCGCCGCGTCGCACCAGCGCAGGAAGTCGCCGACCTTCGCGCCGCCGACCCGGTAGCCCTCGCGCACGTCGTCGTGTCCGGCACCGCGGGCCCAACGGCGGTTGCCGTCGAGCATGATGGCGACGTGCCGTGGGCGTGGCTTGCCGTCCAGCTTGCGCGCCAGTCGCTTGACGTACACGGCCTCCAATGCCGCGCGGAGCGCCCTATAGGCCACGTGCCCTGTCCCTTCGTCCCCACCGACCGCTAGTGGGGGCCACCGTATCGCCCGTCGCGGAGCTTCAGCCATCGGCCCTGTTCGGGCCGTCGTTCACGGCCGCTCAGGCGGTGCGGTACGCGACCCGCTCGGCCATGTCGGCCAGTTCCGCGCGCCAGACCCGGTCGACGGGCGCGTCGGCGATGGCTTTGCGGCCGTGTTCGACGAGGTTCGCGATATGGCGCTCCACGTCCTCGGGGACGCCGGTGTCCAGGAGGCGGTGGCGCACCTCGTCGGGGGTGTGGCCCGGTTCGGTCATCAGGGTGTGGATGTGGTGGTCGCGCTGCATCGCCCAGCCCAGCAGCGGCGTCATCTTGTGCTGGGCGAAGTCCAGGCCGGTGGGCTTGCCGGTGTCCGCGGAGTCACCGAAGGCGTCCAGCAGGTCGTCGCGGAGCTGGAAGGCCTCGCCGACCGCCTCGCCGTACTCCTCGAAGGCGGGGGCGAGATCGCCCCGGCCCGCCGCGCTCGCGCCCACCACGAGGGGGCGGTGGATGGTGTACCGGCCGGACTTGATCCGGGCGATCAGCCGGGAGCCACGGGGGTCGACGGAGAACTCGGCGGCCGCGTGGACGTCCAGGTACTGCCCGATCATCACCTCGGAGCGCAGCCGGTTCCACTCCGGGAGCGCCGCCCTCGGTGCCTCGGACATCAGCTCCCCGGAGTAGACGAGCGCGAGGTCGCCGACGAGGATCGCCACGCCCTCGCCGTACCGGCGTGACTCCCCCTGCAAGCCCCGCTCGCCGTGGAGTTCCCGGTACTTCGTGTGCACGGTCGGCAGTCCGCGCCTGGTGTCGGAGTCGTCCAGGACGTCGTCGTGGACGAGGGCGGACAGATGGAGCATCTCCAGGGCCGCACCGGCCGCCACGATCCCGGGGTCGTCCGGGTCGCCGCCGGAGGCGAGGTAGCCGGTGAGGCAGAACGCGGGCCGGATGCGTTTGCCGCCCGAGTCGATCAGCTCCGCGAGCGCGTCGATGGGGACCACGGCGCCTTCGTGCACCTCGGCCCACAGGTCGCGTTCGGCGGCCAAGTGGGAGCACAGCTTGTCCTCGACGCGGCGCAGCAGGTCGGCGCGCAGGGTGGTGACGTCCACGGTCACGGGTGTCTCCTCGGGATGGGGACTCGGGGCGGAGTCGGGGTGGGGATTCGGCGTCTGGATTCGGGGTCGCGATTCGGGATCCGCGCAGAGTGAATCTGGAGTTCCCCTTTAGTGGTGATCGACCGCGAATGCAGCGCGTTGACACTCCGAAGCGCCGCGTGGAAATCTCCCAGTGCGCTCGAGCCGAAATCGAACGGGCCCGTTTGAAGCTTCTGCCGCGACCTCTCGCTCTTCCGTCAGAAAGGAAGCGAATGGAGTCTCACGCCTGCCTTTGTGCCTCGCGTATCCGGCAGTTGGAGGGAAATCTGCGCGCGCTTCCCAGTCTCTACCAGGAAACGCTGCATCACGTCTTACCCACGTCCCGGCAGCTCCGTCACCCCCGGGTGTCCGGGAGCCGGAACCGGGACCGCCTCAACATGTCCGCCCTCGACTCGCGGCACAACCTGCTCGCCATCCTCGAGTCATGGGCCCAGTTCGTCGCCGACGAGCGCGGCGCGGTCCCGCCCGCCCGCTCGGTCCCGCAGGTGACGCGCTTCCTCCTGGACCACCTGGACTGGATCGCCGAGCAGCCGCCGGCCGCCGACTTCGCGGACGAGATCGACGCGCTGCACCGGGAGTTGCTGCGCACCATCGACCCGGAGCCCGGCGAACCCGCGGCGCTCACCTGGGAGTGCGTGGTCGCCAACTGCCCGGGCAGGATCAGCACTTCGGCCCGGGCGGACGGCGGCAGCATCCGCTGTTCGGCGGGGCACACCTGGGACATGCGCGAGTGGATCACACTGCGCCCGCTGGTGGAGCGGCGGCGGAAGGCTGTCGACGCATGAGGAAGCCGCCGCGCGACCGACTGGTGCCCACCAAGGTGGCCGCGCTCGCCACGGGAGTGTCCGAGGCGACGATCCGCAAGTGGGTCAGCCGCGGGAAGATCACCCGTTACGGCTCGCCGGGCCGCTCGGAGTTCGACATCGACGAACTCACGGAGATCGCCCTGCGCCGCAAGCGCGAGGCCTAGGCCGTGTTCTGAGAGTCCGCTCCTAGGGCGTGTATCGGAAGTGGATCTTGAGGTGGGATGATCTTGCTTCGTGGCGCGTGGAGATCTGACGGATACGCAGTGGGCGCGGCTGGAGCCGTTGTTGCCCCGGGGCCAGAAACCGGGCCGTCCGCCGATATGGACCAGGCGGCAGCTGATCGACGGCATACGGTTTCGCACTCGTACCGGCATCCCGTGGCGGGACGTGCCGGAGCGGTACGGGCCCTGGGCGAGGGTGTACGACCTGTTCCGCCGCTGGCAGCGGGACGGTACCTGGCATCGGATCTTCACCGAACTGCAGGCCCAGGCCGACGCCAAGGACCTCATCACCTGGGACCTCAACATCGACTCCACCGTGTGCCGGGCCCACCAGCACGCCGCCGGGGCGCGGAAAAGGGGGACCTGCAGACCGAGCCGCCCGGTGGCGTCACCGTCGAGCCGGACGACCACGGCCTCGGACGCTCGCGCGGCGGCCTGACCACCAAGCTGCACCTGGCCGTCGAGCAGGGCCAAAGCCCATGTCCATCGTGATCACCGCTGGACAGCGCGGCGACTCCCCACAGTTCGAGCCCGTCCTGAAGAAGGTCCGCGTCGCCCGCCGGGGTGCCGGTCGGCCGCGGACCCGGCCTGACCGGGTCCGTGCCGACAAGGCATACGCATCCCGTAAGAACCGCGCCTACCTGCGACGCCGAGGCATCCGCTGCACCATCCCGGACAAGGCCGACCAGGCCCGTAACCGCAAGAAGCTCGGCTCGCGTGGTGGTCGTCCGCCCAAGTTCGACGCCGAGGACTACAAGGCTCGGCACGCAGTCGAATGCGGCATCAATCGCCTCAAAAGGAACCGTGCCGTGGCCACGAGATACGACAAACTCGCGGTCCGCTACGAGGCCACTGTCCTCGTAGCGGCCATCAACGAGTGGCTGTGACCAGCACCGTTGTGAAGAACGGGCAGATGGCTTGTGGAGTCCGGGAGGTCAAGGGGTGATGGTGTGTTCGGTGAACTGGCCACAGGAGCGGAAACCCAGGCGGCGGTAGACGGGCTCGCCGTCGGCTGACGCCTGCAAGACCGCGATGCGGTGGTCTCGGTCGCGGGCCGTGCGGAGTGCGGCGAGCGTGATGGCACCTCCGTAGCCACGTCGGCGGTGGGCAGCCAGGGTGCAGATGCTGTAGATCCCGGCAACCCCCGCGTGATGAAACACTTCGGCCGAACAGACCGGACGGCCCTGCACGTAGCCGACCAGGTACCGGGCCGGGCAGTGCGCGGCCAGAGCCTGCGGGGCCGCCTGGGCGAAGAAGCGGCACACGGTGTCAGCAGGCGGGTCCCAGTTCGCAGCGAGAACCGCAGCATAGTCGGCGAGCTGTTCGGGCGTGGCCACCGTCTGTATGTCCAGTCCTTGGGCGGCGGGCAGCGGCAGGGTGTCGTCCAGCTCGGCCCACATGGCTGTCTCGCGTTCGGACGCCGGCATGCCGGCCGCCGCCAGGCGGGCGGTGAGGTCCGGTGGTGTCGAGGCAGGCCCCACCCACCAGGAGAAGCGGCGGCCGGTGCGAGCCAGCGTCCGAGCGGTCCCGGTGATACGTGCCGACGCGGTGGCGGCGGTGAAGCGAGCCGCGGCAACGATATTGAAAGTGTCGTCGTCCAGGCCGCTGTCGGCGACCAGGAGGTCACCCGTCTCCGTGACGGCCGCACCGGTCATGCTCCGATGCAAGTGACAGGCATGTTCCGCCAGGTTCCTTTCCATCCTGTCCGTCAAGTCGGCTTCATCGAGAAGATGGGCATTCACAGCGAATGATCACAGCATGACCAGGCGAAGACCGCACGTGATTTTGGGTCGTCCGCCGACAGTGTCGCTGGCGACCTGCACATTCGATACAGGCCCTAGGCGGCTTCCCCGCCGGTCGTGGGCAGCTTCCTCGACAGCGCGCGGTCCGTCAGCGGGCCCGCGGCCCCGGTATAGGCCTCCGGCTCGAACAGGTCGGCCGGACAGGTCGGCTGGGCGTCGGCGAGGACCGCGGACGCCCGGCTGTCCTGTCGCAGGACGTCGGCCAGGGGTTCGCCGGTGCGGGCCGAGCGGGCGGACGCCTCGTTCAGCAGGTCCCGGGCCGCGGCCTTGCCGAGGGCCGGGGCGAGTACGGCGGCGATGCGCTCGGACACGATCAGGCCGCCGGTGATCCGGGTGTTGGCGCGCATCCGTTCCGCGTCCACCGAGAGCTGGGAGACCAGTTCCACGGTCTGGTGGGCCGCGCCTCCGGCCAGCCGCAGCAAGGTGCGCAGGGGCTCCCATTCGGCGTGCCAGGCACCGGCGGAGCGTTCGTCCTCGCCGGTCAGGCAGCCCAGCACCGTCGCGGCGAGCTGCGGCGCCTGGAGCGCGGCGGATCTGATGGCCGTGGCCAGCACGGGGTTGCGCTTGTGCGGCATCGCCGAGGAGGCGCCCCGGCCGCCGGGCGCCGGTTCATGGACCTCGCCGACCTCGGTCCGGGTCAGCGACAGCACGTCCACGGCGATCTTGCCGAGGGCTCCGCAGAGGAATGCGGTGGCTGTCGCCGTGTCCACCACGGGGGTGCGCAGCACATGCCACGGTACGAGGGGGGCGGACAGGCCCAGTTCGGCCGCGAAGGCGTCGGTCAGCTCCTGGACGTACACCGCCGGATCGGCATCCGGCACGGAGGTGAGGTATCCGGCCAACGTGCCTGCCGCGCCCCCGAGTTGGACCGGCAGCCCGTCGGCGCTCAGTGCGTCCAGTTTCGCCACCGCGTCCAGGACGAGGTGGCGCCAGCCCGCCGCCTTGAGCCCGAAGGTGGTGGGCACCGCGTGCAGGGCCAGGGTGCGGCCCGCCAGGAGGGTGTCCCGGTGGTCCCGGGCGAGTCGGGCGAGCGATTCCTCGACGCGTTCGAGGTCGGCGCGGATCAGGCGCAGGGCCCGGCCGACGACCAGGACGGTGGCCGTGTCGAGGATGTCCTGGCTGGTCGAGCCCAGGTGCACCCAGCGGGCCGACTCGGGGTCCCGGGCGGCGACCAGCGCGGTGAACTCCCGTACCAGCGCCACCACGGGGTTCGCGGACTCACGGGACTGCCGGGCCAGGGCGACCAGGTCGAGCCGGTCGGCGCGGGCTGCCTCGGTGATGACCTGTGCGGCGGTGGCGGGCACCGTGCCGAGCCCGGCCTGGGCCCGGCTCAGCGCGGCCTCGGCGTCCAGCATGGCCTGGAGCCACGCCCCGTCGGAGACGGCGGTCAGGACGGGGGTGCCCGCCCAGACCGGGGCCAGCAGACCGGGGTCAGCGGCCAAAGGGGTGTCAGTGGGCATGGGTGAGTCCTTTTCCGGTGTGAGCGTCCCGCCGGTCCACGTCTCCACAGGCGAGCGCCGCGCGGGCGATGGCGTCGGAGTCCGTCAGGGTCACCGAGTTGACGCCCGGCCGGATGCCCGCGGCCGTCACCCAGTGCACCGACTCCGTGGGCACGCCGAACGCGAAGCGGCGCGGATGTGCCTGTCCCGCCGCGTCGACGAGGCGGAACGGCTGCTCGGTGACGGCCAGTCCGTCGCTCTCGTAGGTGCCGCCGGAGCGGGTGCGGATGCGGTAGGTGGTGCACTGCCCGGTGGCCAGCAGCCGGCGCAGCAGCAGATCGCCGGTCCGGCGCAGGGTGATGTCGGGCAGCCGGGCCTCGACGAGCGCGTCCACCCGGACCTCGGAACCCGGCACGAGCGGCGACCCGGCACCGTACCCGTCGCCGTCGACCGCCACCCGCAGACCGGGACCGATCACCCTCAGCACTCCGGCCTCGATCAGGGCGATCATCTCCTCGACGCGCCGGGCGGGCGGTCCGATGGACAGGAACGCGTTGAGCGGGGTGTACCAGTCGTCCAGGTCGGCGCGGTACGAGTCGCCGTGCAGCCCACCGTGGTCGACGGCGAGGCGGACCTCGTTGCGCAGGTCCCGCAGGACGTCGAGGGCGGCCTTGAGCGGGCCGCTGACATTGCCGCACCGGGCTTCCGCGACGTCCCTGCGCAGGTACTCCAGGAGCCAGTCGGTGAAGTCCCGGGGGCCGGTGAACTCCCGGTCCCGGTAAGGGCGGGCGATCAGATCCCAGTCCCAGCGGAACTTCTCGCTGATCCCGTACGCCGACAGCACCGCGTCCTTCTCCCGCTCCCCCGCTCCGGCCGCCAGGAAGTCGTCCTGGAGCTGCTCGGCGCGGGCGTTGTGCCCGCGTGAGGTGAACAGCGTGCGGTAGTAGACGGCTTCGACCTCGCGGGAAAGCAGCGGCCACAGGTCGGTGCGAAAGTCGAGGCCGAACCTCTCGTGTGTGGACCGCAGTTCGGCGACGCGGTCGGCGGTGAGCAGCAGCGGCTCGTGCCGTCCGTGGGGGCCCTTCTCGTTGTCGCCCCGGGCCTGGTACGGGATGCCGCGCCGGGATCCGGCGTAGAGATACGGCTCTTGCCCGCCGGGGTGGTAGACGAGCCGTCCTGCGGCGCGGGAGAAGGAGCCGCCGCGGCCGACGGTGAACTCGGCCATGTGGTCGAAGAAGTTCAGCCCGAGCCCGCGCAGCAGCACCTTGGTGCCCGGGGCCAGCACATCGAGGTCGACGTCGGCGGGGTTGGCGGGCGCGATGCGGACCAGGCCCGCCGCGCATGCCCGGGCGGCGAACTCCCGCTCGTGGGTGTCGGCGCGGGCCGGCAGATGGCCCTGGCACAGGACCACGGCGTGCAGGCCCGACAGGACGGTTCCGTCGTCGAGCACCACGCGCTGCATGGTCCTGTCCTCGGCGTCGGGGTCGTCGTCGAGGGCGACGGCGCGGCAGGCGTGCGTGGTGACGGTCAGCCCGGCGGGCGCGCCGTCGACGACGCGCCGGTACGCCCATTGCAGATACCGCCCGTAGAAGGCGCGGGTCGGGTAGCTGTCGGGCCCCAACTCGCCCGCTTCTTCCAGGACATGGGCCGGGCAGACATCGCCGTACCGGCCCGCGACGAGGGCCTTTGCCCACTCGTACAGGCTCGGGCCCGGTTCCAGCGGGCCGCGCAGGTCCACGGAGGCGTCGGTGAACACGGATATCTGTCCGGCCACGGTGTTCATGAGCAGATGGCGGGACTGGTCGGTGCGCCACACCTTGCCGGAGCCGGGCGGGTAGGGGTCGATGACATGGACGTGGACCGTACTGCCCTCGGGCTGCGAGCGGGCGTTGGCGCAGAGCCGCTCGATCACCGAGAGCCCGCGTGGGCCGCAGCCGATCAGGCCCACGGTGCAGTGTCTCGTTGACATGGTTTCCGCTTCTGCCGAGGTCTTCACCACTCGACCAACGCGAACCCCGCGGCCATGCCCCCGCCGAAACCGGCCAGGAGGATCAGGTCGCCGGGCCGGAAGGCTCCGGTGCGGGCGGCTTCCGCGACGGTGATCGGGATGGCGGCGGCTCCGGTGTTGCCGTAGTGCGTGAGCGTGCGGTGCATGGTGGCCCGGGGCAGGGCCAGTTCGGCGAAGACGGAGTCGAGGAGGACTCCGTTGGCCTGGTGCGGCACGAAGTGGGCGATGTCGTCGGGGCCGACGCCGCTCTCGTGCAGGAACTGCTTGGTGAGCAACGGCAGTCGGTCCTCGACGAAGCGACGCACCGCGCGGCCGTCCATCGTGAAGTAGTGCAGTCCGGCCTCCCGGGCCGCGCGGTCGGCGGGGAGTCGGCTGCCGCCCGCGGGTACCTCGATCAGGCCCGACAGCTCGCCGAAGGTGTGCGTGGCGAGGTTGCGGACGCGGGCGCCCCGCTCCAGGCCCAGGACCATCGCGCCGGCGCCGTCGCCGAACAGGACCACGGTTCTGCGGTCGGCCGGGTTCAGGATCCGGGAGTACACATCGGCGCCGATGACCAGCGCGCAGCCACCCCTTCTGGTGAGGATCCCCTCGGCCGCGGCGAGCGCGAAGACCTCGCCGGAGCAGACGGCGTTGACGTCGAACGCGGACGCGTCCACGGCGCCCAGCAGGTGTTGCACATAGGCGGCGGTGGGTGGTTGGGGGCGGTCGGGTGTGGAGGTGGCGACGACGATCACGGACACCTGGTCGGCGGTGATCCCGGCGTCCGCCAGCGCGGCCCGTCCGGCGGCCGCTGCCAGGTCCGAGGTGGCCTGGCCGGGGGCGGCCCAACGGCGTTGCCGGATCGCGGTCTTGCGCACCACCCAGGCGTCGTCGACGCCCGCCCCGGCTCCGGCCTCGTCATTGGAGACAACCCGGTCCGGCACGTGAGCACCGGTGCCGAGGACCCCGACTTCGGTCATGTGCCCGTCTTCCCCTCGATCGGTCTGGACACGGCTCAAGCCGTCTGGATCCGGCTCGGTCGGCTAACGCGTCTCGTAGATCCGCTTGTGGCCGCGCAGGGCCGCCAGCCGGAACGGGCCGGTGGTGTCGGCCAGGGTGGGGTGGTCGCCGCCGTCCGTCGGGAAGGAGTGCTCGTGCAGGGCGCGGTAGCGGACGTAGTCCACGGGCTTGCGGCGGTCGATCGCGTCGCGGTGCGCCGTGGTGCGCAGGTGGTCCCGGTAGCCGGGGGCGACGGTGCCCGCGAAGAACTCGGCGACGCTGCCGGAGCCGTAGCTGAGGAAGCCGACGGGCCGGTCGTCCAGATCGTCCCTCTGGTCGAGCAGGGCGGCGAGGGCGAGGTACACCGAGGCGGTGTAGCTGTTGCCGATGACGCTGTTGTAGGCCGTGGTCGGCCCGAGGTCCCGGCTGACACGGTCCTCGTCGACGCCGTGGCCGCAGTAGTTGAGGAGGTGGCGGTGGGCCTTGTACGCCATCTTCGTGAACGGCTGGTGGTAGCAGAACGCGGCGAACTCGTCGAGCGTGCGCCCGCCCTGCTCGGTGTAGTCCTTCCAACTGCCCTGCACCGCCAGCAGATACGCGCCGATGGACTCCTGCCCGTCGACGAGGGCGGCCTCCCGGTAGTTCGGCCGCCAGAAGTCCATGACGTCGGCGGTGAACACCCCCGAGGGCTCCTCGACGCGCACCAGCGCGGGATCCGCGCCGACCAGCAGGGCCACGGCGGCGGCACCCTGGGTGGCCTCGCCGGGGCTGTCCAGCTCGTACTTGGAGACGTCGGAGGCGATCACCAGCACCCGCTGCCCGGGGTCGCGGCGGACCAGGCCGACGGCGAACTGGAGGGCCGCCGTGGCGCCGTAGCAGGCCTGCTTGAGTTCGACGACCCGGGTGGCCGAGTCCAGTCCGAGCAGGGAGTGGACGTAGATGCCGGCCGACTTCGCCTGGTCGATGGAGGACTCGGTCGCGAAGAGGATGGTGCGGATGCCGTCGCTGCCGTGCCGCCGGACGAGCGGTGCGGCGGCTGCCGCGCCCATGGTCACGATGTCCTCGTCGGCGGCGGCCACGCTCATCGACCACTGCCCGATGCCGTGGTGGTACTTGCCGATGTCGGTGCCGTTGTGCTCGGCGAGCACCGTGTGCGGGAGGACGAACTCGGTGGTCGCGAACGACAGATCGTGTATTCCTACGGCGGGCTCGTTGGCCATTCCTCAGACACCGGCCTTCGCTGTCTCGTTGTGGCGTTCCAACTGGACGTGCGCTCGCATGAGTTCGCCGGGGTTGGTCTGCGCGGCGAGGAGCGAGAGTTCCCCGCACAGCACGGTCGCCGCCCCGATGACGGCGAGTCGGCGGGCGTTCTCGCCGGGGTCGCGGTCGGCACGGCAGCCGAGCCGGGTCAGGTTGGCCTCCACGAAGTCCAGGCCCTTGCCGTTGCCGACGGAGCCGACGATCAGGTTGGGCAGGGTGCAGGCGAAATAGAGGTCGCCGTCCCGGTCCTCGGCCATGACCACGCCCTGGGAGCCCTCGACGATGTTGGCCGCGTCCTGGCCGGTGGCCAGGTAGAAGCCGAGCAGCATGTTCGCGAAGTGGGCGTTGGCCGAGCGGATGCCGCCGGCCAGCAGGGTGCCCAGCAGGTTCTTGCGGACGTTCAGCTCGACGACGCGGTCGGCCGTGGTCCGCAGGACTCGTTCGACGACGTCACGCGGTACGAGCAGTTCGGTGACGACGTTCTTGCCGCGGCCGAGGATGCCGTTGACGGCGGTCGCCTTCTTGTCCGTGCAGTAGTTGCCGGAGATCGATCCGTAGGCGATGCCCGGGATCGTCTCCAGCAGATGCCGCAGCAGTACGTCGGAGGCGAGCGTGGCCATGTTGTGCCCGGAGGCGTCGCCGGTGCTGAACTCGAAGCGGATGAACAGCAGGTTGGCGTTGATCTCGTGGCGGACGCCGATGAGTTCGGCGTACCGGCTGCATGTGCGCACCACCTCGCGCAGCTCGCCGATGCGGGCGTCGATGGTCCGCGCCGCGTTCAGCGCGGTCTGCGCGTCGAGCGCCTCCACGAGGACCGACCGGGTCATCCGCTCGTCGACGAGGGTGGCGACGATGCCCCGCTCGGCCAGCATGGAGACCTTGGCGCCCCGGCCGACGGAGGGCCACAGCGGTGACTCGTAGGTGGCGAGCGGGACTTGGGTCTCGGTGGTGGCCACGTTCCCCGAGATGCGCAGGGGGCCCACCCAGCGCATCGGAACCCCGGCGATCGGGTGGTCGGTCATCGTGTGTTTCCCGTCATCTCGTGGCGGACGTCGAGGGTGCCGGAACGGCGGGCGAAGGGCCGGATGTCGATGCCCCGGTCGGCGCAGAAGGCGCGCAGCTCGCCGTGGATCAGCAGATCGCAGTGGGTCAGGTCGGCGGGGGTGCGGGCGCCTAGCACCGTCTGGAGTGCGGCCAGTTGGTCGAGCCAGGTGGTGATCCGCTCGATCAGCGCGGTCACACCGCCGTCGAGCAGGGTGCGCAGGAAGGTGCCGGAGACGCCGACGCCGGAGGCGCCGAGTGCCAGCGCGCGGGCCACGTCCAGCGGGTGGCGCACCCCGCCGGAGGCGAGGACGGGGATCGGGGCGTCCTGAGCATCGAGGAGACAGGCGGCGGTGGACTGGCCCCAGCCGGTGAGATAGGCGTAGTCGGCGAGTTCGCGGCGGCCGTTCTCGATCCGGGCGAAGTCGGTGCCGCCCCGCCCGCCGAGGTCGGCGAGGCGGACGCCGAGGCTGTCGAGCAGGCCGACGGTCTCGCGGCTGAGCCCGAAGCCGACCTCCTTGACGATGACGGGGACCTCGAGGCCGCCGGCGATCCTCTCGATCTGCGGGACCCAGGAGGCGAAGGATCGGTCGCCCTCCGGCATCACCGTCTCCTGCACGGTGTTGATGTGGATCTGGAGGGCGTCGGCCCGCAGCAGGTCGACCGCGCTGCGCGCCATGTCGACGGTGGCCGTGGCGTTGACGTTGGCGATCACGAACCCCCGGGGGTTCTCCTCGCGGAGCACGCTGAAGGTGCCGGCGCAGTCCGGGTTCTTGAAGTAGGCGCTCATGGACCCGGAGGCGATGGGCACGCCGGTCTCGCGGGCGGCGATGCCGAGGTCCCGGTTGATGGCGCCGGTCCGTTCACTGCCGCCGGTCATCGCGTTGATGTACAGCGGCACCGGCCAGCCGAGTCCGGCGAAGGTGGTGGCCAGGGAGACGTCGGCGCGGTCGAGTCCGGCCAGGGCGTGATGGACGAACGTCACCTCGTCGAACTGGTTGTGTCCGCTGTGCTGTTGCTGTTGCTCGACAGCGAGGCGGACATGGTCGTCCTTGCGTTGAGAGATCATTGCGGGTTCCCTTCCGCGGCGGGCCGGATCGGCAGGGGTACGACCCCGGCGGCGGCCCACCGTTCGCGCAGTCGAGCGATGTCCCGGGTGGCGGTGGCGGCCAGCAGCGCGATGCCGCAGTCCCCGCCGCCCGCCCCGGAGGGTTTGGCGGCGCCTCCGGCGGCTTCGGCGATCTCGCACAGCGCCGCCAGCCGGGCGGTGTGGATGCCGAGCGCCATCTCGTCGTCGAGCCGGGTCAGTTCACGGCGGGCCTGGCGGATCCGGTCCATGAGTTCCTGGTCGTCGCCGCGTTCCAGGGCCGAGATCGCGGCGCGCACACAGTCGGTGGTGGCGCGCACGAAGCGCCGGTGGGCGGGGGTGCCGCGCCAGGTCCTGCGGTGCAGGCCGGACACCAGGGCGGTGGTGGAGGCCGGGTGCCCGGTCCAGCCGACCTCCAGCGACAGGCCCTCGGGCCCGGGGAGCCGCCGTATGCCGAAGCCGGGCCACGGTGCGCGCAGCGCCGCCTCGACGCCTCGGGTGCGGGCGAGGTCCCGTACCGCGATCCGGTCGGGCGCCCGGTAGGCGATCCAGCCGCCCCAGGTACTGGCGGCGAGGTCTCCGCCGGAGCCCTTGGGGTCGAGTTCGGCGCTCGCGATCAGGGCCAGCCGGAAGCGTTCCTCGTCGCTGAGCGCGAGTCCCCGGTACGCGGCGACGGCGTCGACGGTCGCCACGGTCACCGCGCCGCTGGACCCCAGGCCGTACTTGGTGCCGTGGTCGTGCAGTCCGCTCTCGATCGAGAGGCTGAACTCCGGTGCGGGTGCGCCGTGTTCGGACAGCAGCCGGGCGACAGTGTCGATCGCCGACAGCACGGGGGCGAAGCCGCTGCGCGCGTACGGCTCCGCGCCGAGCCTGCCGTCCTTCCAGTGGTGGCGCTGGGCGGTCGGTCCGAGGTCGGAGGTGATCTGGACGCCCGGCTCGGTGGGGTCGGTCACGGTGACGGTGACGTGGCGGTCGACGGCGACGAGGATCGCCGGGTTGCCGGGGTCGACCACCGCGTACTCCCCCGCCACGAACAGCTTGCCCGGTGCCCGCCGGACGACGGTCACCGGCCGTCCTCGTGCACCGGACGGGCGCCCGGCCCCGGTGCGGCGACCACCACCGAGCCGTCGGCGACGGCACCACGCAGGGCCTCGGCGACCGTGTCGGCGTCCGGCCGACGGCACAGCACCTTGACGTTCGGCCCGGCGTCCATGGTGGCGTAGGCCGGGATGCCGTCCTGGCGGAGGCGGAGCACCCGGTCGAGGACGGTGAGCGTGGCGGGCGACAGATAGCGCACGGCGGGCCGCGCCGCCAGCATGGTCGCGTGCATGCCGAGCGCGTTGCGCTCCGCGATCTCCCCGACGGCCTCGATGTCCCCGGCGAGCAGCGCGGCCCTCATCTCGGTCAGGTCCCGGGCGCTGGAGACGGCCCACGGTTCGTACAGCGGGGAGGTGTCGACGGTCCGGCGCATGGCGGCCCGGCTGGAGACGGTCTTCGGGCCCGCGTCGACGACGGCGACGACCAGTGCCGGATCGAGGTCGCCGCAGAGTACGGGCTCGGCGTGGGAGGCGAGGTCGGCCTCCGCCACGGTCGCGGCGTCCAGGCCCGCGTGCCACACGGCGAACCCGCCGAAGAGCGAGCGGCAGGCGGACCCGGAGCCGCGCCGGGCCAGCCGGGACAGGGCTGTGGCGTCGAGGCCGAGTCCGTACGCGGCCGAGGCGGCGACGGCCAGGGCGGCGAACCCGCTCGCGGAGGAGGCGAGGCCCGCCCCGGTGGGAACGGTGTTCTCGCTGTCCACGACGGCCGGACAGGCCGACCCGGCCCGTTCCCGCACCAGGTCCAGGAAGGCGACGATCCGCCGCAGCGGCTCACCTTCGGCGGTGCGGCCGTTGAGCGTCACGATGTCGTGCCCGGTGTCGGGCGCCAGGCGGACGGTGGTCGTCGTGGGGAAGATGTCGAGGGTCATCGACAGGCTGTCGACCCGGGGCAGGACCAGGTTCTCGTCCCGCTTGCCCCAGTACTTGATCAGCGCGATGTTCGGGTGCGCGACGGCGGTGGCCCGAGTACGCCGCTCCTGCGTGTGGGCAAGGGGTTCAGCACGCATGCTCGTCGGGCCCCTTCAGCGGTACGGTCCAACAGCGCACCGCGCCTGCCGCGTGCAGCTCCCGGGTGACCTCCGCGGCCTGCTCCCTGCGGGTCAGGGCGAGAACACAGCCGCCGAGACCACCGCCGGTGATCTTGGCACCGAGGCTGCCGGCGGTGAGCGCGGCCTCCACGAGGGTGTCGATGGCGTTGGTGCTGAGTCCGGCCGCGCGCAGCAGATCGTGGTAGTCCGTCAGCCGGGCCCCGAGGTCCTCGGGTCTGCCGTCGGCGAGGGCCAGCCGGGCCTGTTCGGTCAGCCCTGCGGCGCGGTCCACGAATCTCTCCTGGGCCCCGGTGTGCCGCTGGAACCCTTCGCGCAGCAGCTCGACCGCGTCCTTGGTACGTCCGACGACACCGCTGTCGGCGAGGACGAGAACGTCGTAACAGCCGATGCTCAGCTCCTGGACCTCGCCCCGCTGGAACAGCAGCGGGGCCAAGGCGCCGACGGCTCGTGCGTCGACGCCGCTGGAGCGGCCGTGGGCCAGGTTCTCGGCCGTCTGCACCAGATCGAACGTCTCGCGCTCGGTGACCTCACGGTCGTACAGCTCGGCGAGGGCGTGGACGACGGCGCGTGCGCAGGCCGCGCTGGAGCCGAGGCCGCGGCCGTGCGGGATGCCGCCGTCGATGGTGACCTCGAGACGGGGGCTGTCGGCCAGGCCCATGGTCGCGGTGAACTCGCCGATCAGCCGGCGCAGTCCGTCGGTCGCCTGGGCCACCATCGGCCGCGACGGGGACCCGGTCATGGTGAAGGACACCTCGCCCGGTCCGTCGCCCCCGTGCCGGGGACTGTGGACGCTTGCGGTGACCGTCAGCTGGGGTACGGGAACGGCGAGCGCCGGAGCGCCGTACACGACGGCGTGCTCCCCGAGCAGTACGGCCTTGGCGTGGGCGCGGCCGACTCCGACGGAGCGTGCCCGGCGGTCTGCTGACACCCCCTCGGCCGAGGTGGACAGAGCCAACGCACTCAACTCCCTTGAGTTGCTCACTGGTTACCGTGGCTGGGGAACCATGAGAAGGCGGCGGGGATGCAGTGTGGTCTCCGGCGCGGTGCGGATCTGCCGGTCGGGGTCGGCGCTCAGCTTCCATTCCTGGGTGACCACATCGAGGACAACCTCGAGTTCCTGCCAGGCGAAGGGCTCCCCGATGCACCCCTTCGAGCCGATGCCGAAGGGGATGTAGGACGCCTCGGCCGGGTCGATCCGGTGGGTGAGCCACCGGTCGGGGTCGAAGCGGTTTGGGTCCGGGTACTGGTCCGGGCGCCGGTGCAACAGGTAGGAGCTGAACACCACGTTCGTTCCCGCGGGCAGCGCGTGGTCGTCGAGAGTGACGTCCGAGAGGGTCTTGCGGCAGGAGATCCACACGGGTGGATAGAGCCGCAGGATCTCCATCAGGAACCGCAGGGTGTAGCTGGACGTGCCGTGTTCGTGCGCGGCGTGTCCGCTGCGCCGGCGGATCAGATCCTTGAGCAGTCGTTCCTCGGTCAGCGGATTTCGGGAGAGGACGTACAGCGCCCAGGACATGACGGACGCCGTGGTGACGGTGGCCGCGGTCATCATCATGACGGCCTCCTCGCACACCTGGTCCGGCGTGAGGATGCGATTGCCCTCGGCGTCGGAGTCCGCCAGGAGCGACGAGAGGTAACCGTCCCTGGCTTCGGGCGAGTTCAGCAGGACGGCGATGCAGTCCGCGAGCAGGTCCCGGAACTCGGTGCGGGCCCGGGACAGCCTCCGGGCGGCGCTCGTCCGGGCGGCTCGGGAGGCCGACTTCCCGTACAGCGGCTTCCTGATCATCTCCCAGGCCAGCCGGGAGAGCCGCTCGCCGAGCTCCCGGGTGGTCTCGGGCGGCAGCCCGGAGATCAGCGTGCCCACCGATATCGCACAGGTGATCCGGCACATCTCGGACTGGATGTCCACGGTGTCGCCGGCCCGCCATGCGGTCACCGCCGCACGGGCGATGTCCCGCATGGTGGGCACATAGTCGTCGACCATCGTCGACCGCAGATAGGGATTGGCCAGCCGCCGGTAATGCCGGTGCATGGCCTCGTCCTCGGAGAGCATGCCCACCCGGCTGAGGTTCCTGGCCTTCCGGAACAGCTCGCCCTTTCCATAGTTCTTGCTGTCGCTCACCAGAATCCTGCGCACCAGTACCGGATCGCTGACGAACATGGCGTCGACGCCGTCCACCGTCAGGCGGCGAAGCCGGTGTCCGCGCAGGAGGCTCTCCATTCGGCTGAACCGGAACGCCGGGCTGTCGAGGGCCATTTAAGCGTTCTCCTGGTCGCGCGCGGCAATGTAGGCGGCGTTGAGGCGACTGACGGAACGCCAGCGGTAGTAGGACTGGAGCTTGTAGTACTCCTCGCCGGTCGACGTCACGGCGGCGTAGACCATCTTGGGGTCGTTGACGCCGTACGGAACGCTCTGCACGAAGTGCTCGATCTTGGTGCCGAGCCGGGCGAAGTACGCCATCGGGTTCTCGGTCTTGACCCCGTAGGAGATCCGCTCGATCTCCGGGGAGTCCCAGTTGTGGGTGGTGTAGATGCCGAAGGCCTTCTCGCAGAAGGCGAACATCTGCTCGCTCGGGCTCGGCAGTCCCAGTTCGCGGTGCATCGTGAGGACGCTCTCGCGCTCGTAACACTCCGCGGGTGCCCGCAGATAGGCGTTCATGGTGCGGCTTCGGTAGTCGATGCCGATGACGTCCACCTTGTCGGCGAGACCGTGGCGGGTGAAGAACTCCAGGTTCTGCGCAAGGCTCCGGGGCATGGACGCGAGCCCGGTGAGCCGCTCCAGCGTCTCGTGCTCGCCCGCCGGGAAGTACACCCAGATCTTCTTGAACCCGGAGGTGACCCCGAAGTCGATGCCGTAGCTGTCGATCGGGCAGAGTTGCTGGAGGTCGGCGAGCAGGCTGCCGATGGGGTGGTCCGTCTTCGCCATCAGGCCCTTGGAGACGGCGACTTCGTAGGGGTCGATCTCCTTGGGCAGCGTGAAACGCGCGTCGAAGTCCCCCTCGTGGCGCGCGTTGGTGGCCACCCTGAAGGCGATCACGGCATGGGGAAGCGCATCCTCGAACGCTGTCAGGATGGGCCAGACGGCCTCACGCGACGCGGTCACGTCCAGCAGGCCGGCTGACTTCTCGATGGCCGAGTAGAAACCGGCCACGGAGACATCGACTGTTCCCGACATCAGTACTCCCAGCGTCGATCGCGGTTCGTGGTTGCCTGGTTCACTTGCGCTTGTCCTTGAGCCGGTCGGCCAGCGCCAGCCGCTGCACCTTCAGCGTCGCGGTGCGCGGCAGTTCGGCCTCGGGGATCTGGACCGGGTCGGCCAGCTGCGGGAAGTCGGCGACGGCCGGGCGCCAGCGCTCCGGGTCCAGCGGCGAGTCGCCGTGGGTGCAGACCACGGGGACGGCCTCGCCGTCGGGTCCGTGCACCACGACCAGTTCGCTCAGCTCCGGCAGCTGGGCGAGGACCAGGTCCTCCACCTCCAGGGAGCTGCGCACCCCGGGGATCATGTCGACCTCGCGGTCCAACATGTGCAGACAGCCGAACCGGGTGAAGTAGCCGACGTCCCCGGTGCCCCACCAGTCTCCCTCACGGTTGCTGTCGTACCGGTCCTGCTCACCGAAGTACGTCTTTGCCAGGCCTGGCCAAGACACCTGGATGCGGCCGGGGTTCTGCTCCGTCGGCCGGGATCCGTCGCGGCTGACGACGCGGACCTTCGCCGAGCCGAACGGCATCTGCCAGCCGACGCAGCGCCCGTTGGCCCTGTGCGCGGAGTGCCGGAAGTAGGCGCGGCCGACGGCGGGTCCGACCTCGCTCTGGCCGTAGATCTGGAAGAACAGGGCGCCGTGCCGCTCGGAGGACTTGAGCAGTCGGCTCATGGTCCTCGGGTGGATGGCGTCGAAGGTGCTGCTGAAGTACTTCACCGACGCGAACGGCCGACGCGGGTCCTCGGCCAGTCCCTCCCATGCCATCAGCGAGTTGGGCAGCGCCTCGATCAGTCCGGGCCGGTGCTCCAGGAGGTGCTCGGCCACGGTTTCGGGGGCCGCCTCGTTCAGGAGCAGCACGGGCATCTCCCGCAGGAGCGCCAACGCCATCGCGGCCACATTGCGGGAGTGCACGAAGGGGATGTGGATCGCGATGCTCTCCCGCTGCCGCATGAGCGAGAGCAGCCGCCACTGCGGCTTGAGCCGGATGCCCTGCGTGCGGGGCGTGTGCACGACCAGCTTGGGGATCCCGGTGGTGCCGGAGGTGTGGGTGATCGCGGCGGCCGCGTCGAGGGGCCGTACGACGGCACTGACGCGAGGGGCTCTGACGAGCCGGGCCAGTGACACGGCCGGGGGCCGGTCACCGGCCACGAGGATGACCTGCCGGGTCAGTTCGGTGAGCGGCAGTTCGGCCAGCGCGTCGAGCTTGTGCTCGTCGGTGAGCAGGTTCGGCCGGTCGACGCGCTTGAGCAGGGCGCCGACGGTGACCGCGTCCAGGCTGGGCGACAGCAGCACGGGCACCGCACCGATGCGGGAGGTGGCACAGGCCAGCACCCACACATCGGCATTGGCCTGCTTGTGCAGGACGACATGCTCGTCGGGGCGCACTCCCGCGGCCCACAGTCGAGCCGCCAAGTCATCGACGATGTCGGCTAGTTGAGTGGTCGTCAGATGCCGTCCCGCTTCGGGCAGGACGTCCAGATCGTGGTCGAGCGTGATCGGCGTCGTGCCGTTGACGGCCGCGGCCATCGCCGGCAACAGGCCGATGTGCAGACCGCGTTTCTGGATCGATCGATAGGCCACGGAGCCCTTCATGGGGCTGCCTCCTTTACCGGCGTGGGTGTGGGCGCTTCAGGGCCGGGCGATGACGAGGGTGCCGGGCGGCGCGGAGTGGAAGGCGACGCTGCTGAAACCGGCCTTGACCAGCCACTCCTGATAGTCGGAGCGGCGCCAGGTGCTCCCCTGCTTGCTCTTGAGGAGCATTTCCGCGGCGAAGATCAGCGGGAAGGCTGGGCCGCTGCGGTCGTCGTCGACGACGTAGTCGTTGACGACCAGGGTGCCGCCGGGCTTGAGGGCCTGCCGGAGCCTGGTGAAGACCTCCACATTGCTCTCCGGCCCCTCCTGGTGGGCGATGTGGGAGTACACCGCGACATCGAAGGCGGCCGTACCGAAGTCGGTGCTGTGGAAGTCGCCGTCGACGGTGGTGAACCGGTCGGCCACCCCGCGCTCCGTCAGCAGCCGACGGGCGATGGCGTTGATCGGCTCCCAGTCGAGCTGGGTGGCGCGGGCCTCGGGGTTGGCCTCCAGCCAGATGCCGGAGTAGATGCCCGAGCCGCCGCCCACGTCGAGGATGGAGATCTCCCCGGCCTCGGCGAGCCCGAGCACCTCGGCGGCGATCGTCGCGGCGGGCATCGACTGCGCGGCGATGGCCGTGACGATGCCCTCCCAGTGCGGGTTGTTGGCCACCTCCACCACGGACTTGGCCACCGGCCCGCCGACCCGGACCACCTCGGCCAGATCGGCGAGGCTGCCCATGTGGGTCAGCTTGAGCTTGGCGAAGCTGCTGAGCGAGGCGGGCTTGCCCTCGACCAGATAGGCCGACGCCTCGGCCGTGTTGCGGTAGCGGCCGCCGGACAGCTCGACCAGGCCCACGCTGACGAGCCCGTCGAGCAGTGTCTGCGCGCCCCGCTCGGAGATCGTGGCCCGGTCGGCCAGTTCGGCGGCGGTGCCCGCGCCGTTCTCCAGGTGGGTGAAGAGCGAGTGGGTGGCCGAGGCGGCGAGGATGCCGGTGGCCCAGTAGCCGTTGATCAGCCGCATGACGGTGTCGGGCGACGGCTGAGCGGCACTATCGGCCGTGGCGTGCTTCCCGTTCGTCATGCTGCCCCTCCCAGGGCCCGGTCGGATGCCGACCGGACCGCGCCGCGCAGGGCGGCCGCGACGCGCTCGACCTGGTCCGAGGTGAGTTCGGCGTGCATGGGGACGGCGAGGTTGCGCGCGAAGAGGTCCGCGGAGACCGGGCACTTGTGGTCCGACTCGAACACCGGCTGGAGATGCGTCGCCCAGGCGCCCTGGCCGCAGCCGATGCCCTGACCGCGCAGCTCGGCGGCGACCGCGGCACGGTCCACGCGCGCGTCCAGCGTCACGACGTACGACTGCCAGGCGTGCGTGCGGTCCTCGGGCACATGAGGAAGCGTCAGGAGTTCTTCGTCGGCGAGGAGTTCGCCGTATCGCGCGGCGACGGCGTTACGGCGGTCCAGCAGCTCGTCGATGCGGCCGAGCTGCACCTGGAGGATGGCCGCGGCGATGTCGGAGAGCTTGTAGTTGTAGCCGATCTCCGTGAACTCCGGGATGGGCAGGCCGACGACCTTGCCCAGGTCGAAGATGCTGCCGATGCCGAAGGAGGAGCGCAGCCGCACCTGGGCCCCGATCCTCGGATCGCGCGCGAGCAGGGCGCCGCCCTCACCGCTGGTGGCTCCCTTGCGCCCGTGGAACGACAGACAGGCCACCTCGGCGAGCGAGCCCGCCGGGCGGCCCCGGTAGGTGGCGCCGACGGCGCAGGCCGCGTCCTCGACGACGAACAGACCGTGCCGGTCTGCGAGTTCCTGAAGTTCCGTGTAGTCGGCAGGGATGCCCAGCGTGTCCACCACGATCATGCCGACCGTGCGGGGGCTGATCAGATCGGCCACGGACTGCGGGTCGACGGTGCCGGTGTCGGCCCGGACGTCGGCGAAGACCGGCACGGCGTCGACGTAGCGCACAGCCTGGGCGGGCGCCGGGAACGTGTAGTCGGCGACGATCACCTCGTCGCCCGGCTCGACACCGAAGGCGAGCAGCGCCAGATGGAGCGCGGCCCCGCAGTTGCTCACCGCGACGGCGTCACCGACCCCGTACATCTCCGCGAGCTGCGCCTCCAGGGCCTTGCCCCGCGGCCCCTGCCCGGCCGGCCAGCCGGAGGCGAACACCTCGGCGACAGCGGCAAGTTCCTGCTCCCCCAGACTCGCACGGACCAGCGTGATGGGCTCCATCGCGGTCACCTCCCGCCCTCGAAGCGCAACGGCGTGAGCTGCGCTACGTCGTACCGCTGCCGCATCTCCTCGACTGCCGCCGGATCAACCGCCGTTCCGCGCGACCAGATCTCGGCGATCTCCTCGAAGTAGGTCTCGTGATCGGGCGAGGGGAAGCTCTCGAAGAGCATCTTCACCGGCTTGTCGGTGGCGTTGCGGAACGCGTGCGGGGTGCCGGACGGGACGAACATGCAGCTGCCCTCGGCGGCGCGAACGACGCGGTCGCCCTTGACGGACTCCCAGTGGTGCCAGGTGTCGCCGGTGCGCTCGGCTGGCTCGAAGCACAGCAGGTCCAGCTCGCCCTCCAGGACGTAGAAGAACTCCTGGGCGTGCTGGTGGACATGGGCTCCGACGTCGAATCCGGGCGGCACGATCACCTCGAAGATCGATACGGAGGAGCCCATCTCCTTGGTGGCCTTGAAGGTCACCGACTGTGCCGGGGTGACCAGTTGGCGCCCAGCACCGGGCGGGACGATGAGGTCGGTCATAAACTCCGCTTCCTGTGGTCGCGCGGGCCCGCTGTGGGTGCGCGCGTGCGTTCAGGCGAAGGTCCGCGGGGCGCCGTCGGCCGCCCAGGTGCCGAGGGCCATCTCGGCGGTGATGCCGGGGCCGAACCCCGCGATCATTCCGGTCGCGCCGGGCGCCGGGGTCTCCTCGTCGAACAGCCTGCGAGCGGCTTCGAGTACGACGGCGCTGGCGATGTTCCCGTACTCGTTGAGCGTCGACCAGCTGTGCCGGAACACCTCGCGGTCGACCTCCAGATACTTCGCGAGGTCGTCGAGGATGCGCGGACCGCCCGCGTGAATGATGTAGAAGTCGAGCTTGCCGGCGTCCCAGCTGTGGTCCTTGGCCAGTTCGCGCAGGACCGGGGCGAGCGGCTCCATCGTGCCGGGCACGCGGCGGTCGAGCTGGAAGTGGAAGCCGGTGTCCTTGACCGCGTAGGAGATCCAGTCCTCGGTGCCCGGGATGAGGTAGGAGGCGTTGCGCTCCAGGTCGATGCCGACGCCGCCCTCACCACGGACGACGGCGGCGGCCACGGCGTCGCCGAAGAGGCCGTCCGAGAGCAGCGAGCCGACGTCGTCCGCTTCCGGCTGATAGCACAGGGAGCACAGTTCGCAGGAGACGATCAGGACGTTGCTGCCGGGGTGGGCGGTGCAGAAGTCGTGGGCGCGGTTGATCGCCGCTCCGCCTGCCGCGCAGCCGAGTTGGGCGATGGGGATCTGCCGGGTGTCGGAGCGGAAGCCCATGGTGTTGATGAGCCAGGCCGTCAGTGACGGCATCAGGAACCCGGTGCACGACACATAGATGATCGCGTCGATGTCACGGACCCTCAACTCGGCGTTGTTCAGGGCCTCTTGGATGACCTGCGGGGTGCGCTTCTTGGACTCGGTCTCGTAGATGCGGTTGCGCGCCTCGAAGCCCGGGTGATGGAGCGTCTTCTCGATGGGCTGGACGATGTGCCGCTTCTTGACACCGGTGTTCCGGATCAGCCGGAGCGCCAGGGCGAGTTGCGGCTTGCCGGCATGCGCTTGTGCGGCGAACTCCAGGGTCTCTTCGAGGGTGATGACATGTTCGGGAGCGTTCATCGCCGGCTTGCAGAGCCTCGGCATATCTGGGATCCACTTCCTCAGAGTCTCGACAGCTTGGGCAGTGGAGCGTCGCGCTGAAGGCAGATCGGCCCGCGGGGAAGGCAGGCGGGCAGCTCGAACTCCCGGTTGCTACGGGAGGAGACGGGATGTGGAACGGCCGGTCAGCCAGATGACGCTGACGGCGGGTTGAGCCTGTCCTTCAACGGAAGGGGACTTCAGCTGCTCGGACCAGACAGCCGGCCAGGGGCTGTTTTCGGGCAGGGAAGGCGTGCGGAAATCGTGACACGGGAGGGACGCCGACGCCAAGGAGACTCATGAGTGACTCAGGTCACAGTGCAGACTCGCTCGAACGACGCCGACGCCATCGCCCAACAGCCCCGGACCCAGGGGGTGTTGCCGGGGCAGGCTAGGCCGTGGTCAGCTCCCGGATCAGCTCCGTCATCCGCTGAGACGGCGAGACTCGAAGCTCCTGCTGAAGAAGCCTCCGGTACTCCAGATAGTGCTTGACCGCACAGGCGACATTGCCCTCAGCCGCATGGACCTCGATGGCGATCCGATGGGCGGTCTCCCGGTAGGGGTCGACCACGGTCGCGGCGAGGGCCGCCTGATGCGCCGCCAGGTAGCGGTCCAGGGCGAGGAAGTGCTGCGCCAGCCCCTCCAGGGCGTAGAGGCGCATCTGGTCCCAGCGTTCACGTTCGAGTATCAGCCACTCGTCGTCCCACCCCAGGAGCAGCGGCCGGCCGAGATCCTCGACCAGCCGGTCGAGGTCGCTCGGCGCGGCCCGCACCCCCTCCTCCAGGAGCTGCCGGGCGGCGGCGCAGACCTCCCCGTGGTCGACCGCGACACACGGCGACAGCGCGAGCCGGTGGCCGTCGCAGACCACGACGGTCCGCGGCCCGAGCTTGCGGCTCTGACACAGGGCCGACCTCAGGTTGGCAGCGGCCCGAATCGGGGGGCACTCCGGCCACAGCTGCTCGGCGGCGGCCCGCCGGTGAATCCCTTCACTGCGCACCGCGAGCAGGGCGAGCAGCCGCTGAGCCCCCACCGGGACGGCGACCGAACGCCCGCCGCGGATTAATTCAAATGGCCCCAGGATTTCGAGACGTACTGCGTTCATCACAGCTAACACTGTGCGCGACGCGTTTTTCGGCTGCAACCGCTGTACCCCCGTCGGACCAGGCACGCACGCCCCGATGGCCGCGTCCGGAATCTCTTTTCCGACCCGCTGAAAATAATTTCGCGACACACCGAAAACGCATACTGAACGCTCCACGAACGCATCCACAATGCCCCCTCGATAAAAATTCCATATTTCTCCGAATATCCGCGGAACATCTCTGTGGGAAACCGGACTCGAAGCCGAAAGGACCACAGGGTCCGGGAACGGAGGAACGGATGGACGTCCGGTCGGTACTGCGCGCGGTCCCCGGGGAAGCCGGGCTGCTGGGCACGCCGGCGGTTCGCGTCGCCGTGCTCGACGGTCCCGTCGACTTCGCGCATCCGTGTTTCGCGGGAGCGGATCTCACGCGCCTGCCCACGCTGGTGCCGGATGCCGCCGGTGCCGGGCTGATGTCCTTGCACGGCACGCATGTGGCGAGCCTTCTGTTCGGACAACCCGGGTCCCCGGTGGCGGGCCTTGTCCCGCGGTGCCGCGGTTTCGTCGTCCCCGTGTTCCGGGAGTCCCCGGACGGAGGTGTGTCCCGCGTGCCGCAGCTCGACCTCGCCCGCGCGGTGGAGCAGGCGGTGGAGGCGGGCGCCCATGTGATCAACATCAGCGGCGGCGAGCGCAGTGCGGACGGCAGGGCCGAGGCCATGCTGGAGCGGGCGCTGCGACGGTGCGCGGAGAAAGGAGTGCTCGTGGTCGCGGCGGTCGGCAACGACGGCTGCGACTGCCTCCAGGCTCCGGCCGCCACGCCTTCTGTGCTCGCCGTCGGAGCGACGGACGCCACCGGTGCGCCCCTGGACATCAACAACTGGGGCCCCGCCTACCGGTCGAACGGCGTCCTCGCTCCCGGCCGGGACATCGAGGGCGCGGCCCCCGGCGGCGGACTGGCCTCGCTGACCGGCAGCAGTTTCGCCACGCCGGCGGTGACCGGGGTCGCGGCACTGCTGGTCGCCCAGCAGATCGCCGAGGGCCGTGAACCGGACCCGCTCGCCGCGGGCCGGGCGATCCTCGCCTCCGCGAGCCGCGCCCCGTGTGCCCCGGACGACGCACCCCGGTGCCGTCGCCTCCTCGGCGGCCATCTCGCCGCCGCGCGGGCTTTCGACCTGATCAGGGAGGGGGGCTCGGTCGTCCCCGACGGAGTCCGGGGCGAGCCGGTGAGTCTCATCGGCGGCCCACCCCCGACGACGCACGCCGAACCGAAAGGAAGAGCCATCGCCATGGACACGAACGCCGTACACGCGCACACCGGGGAGGCGACCGAGGGCCTGTCCGCGGCCGCGGCCCCGCCGCCCGCCACACCGGACACAGCCCCCGCCCCGCCACCCCAGCCCCCGGCTCTCCCGCCCCTCCCCCAAACGGCTCCGGCCACCGCCCAGGCCCCGGCCGCCGTGCCCGAACCGGTGCCACAGGCCCCCCAGCAGGTCGCACCCCCGGTCTTTCAGCAGGCGGCGCCGCAGGCCGGAGTGCAGCCCGCCGCACAGCCGACGGCACCGCCCGTTCCCCAGGCCGACGTCCCGCACGCACCGCCGGCGGCCCAACCGGCGCCGGTCCCGGTCGAACAGGGCGTACGTCCCTCCTGTCCCGACTGCGGAGGCACCTGCGGAGGAAACGCGAGTGGCGGCACCTCGGCAAGCATGGGCGCGGTCGCGAACAGCAACGGGCGCCAGTTCGTCTTCGCGATCGGCACGATCGGCTTCGACTACCGGACCGAGGCCCGGCGGGACAGCTTCCGGCAGCAGATGCCGGAGGTATTCATCCCCGCCACCGCGGAGCACCCGGAGCAAGAGGCCGCGCCGAACGTCTACGACCCCCGGCAGCTCCACGACTACCTGGCGAAGAACCCCTGGGCGTGCGACAAGGTCACCTGGACGCTGAACATGGACTCCACGCCCATCTACGCGCTGGAGGCGGAGACGCCTGTGGGGATGGACTGGACCCAGGCGATCATCACGGACCGCAAGGCACCGCCCGACACGGTGCGCAGCGCCGCCGACAAGGCCGTGAGCGAACAGGGTGACCGGCTGGCGAGCATTCTCGAAACGCTGTCGTATCCTCCGGTGTCCACCGTCTACCGGACGTTCCGGGACGCCATAGTCGGCCAGATCGAGGACCGGCAGAGTCCCGGGTATGTCTCGCGGGTGTCGGTCCCAGGGGTGCTGACCGACCGGACGGTGCGTCTGTTCTCCGGCCAGGTCGTGCCGGTGGTCGAAGTGAAGAGCCGCGGCCTCTACACCTGGAACGAACACATCTTCGTCGAGGCGGTCATGGCCCAGCTGAAGAAGGACTTCGATCGCCGCAAGGTGAGCGTCGACGGCGCACAGCAGGCTGATCCGGCGAAGACCATCCGCGCCTTCCTGGACAAGGTCTACTGGCAGTTCCGCAACCTCGGGCAGACCTCGGCGGACCGGGCGATGAACTACGCCGGCACCAACGCCTTCGATGTCAGCAGGGAAATGGCCGAAGGCATGCTGGCGGCCAATCAGGTTCCCGGCGCCAACGCCGAGCACCTCTACTCCCTGGACACCATCACGGTCTCCAAGAGTCCGTTCTGCCGTCCGGGTTCCGACTGCCAGGACGTCGTCATCACCTTCTTCGACCCCGAGAACGACCGCAGGGCGAATCTCTCGTTCCTGTTCACCTACGACGTCAGCGACGAGCTCCCGGTGAGCCTCGCGCCCGTCCACAAGTTCATCGGCGGTTTCTGACCACCGGACTCACCCTCACAAGGGAGACGTCATGCATGAGACATCACCTCGCCCCGAGCCCGCCGTTCCCGTTCAGGCTCCGGCGGTGCGCCGCGACCAGTGGCAGGCGCCGGCCGACGGTGCCACGGACCGCGGTGCTGAAGCGGCCAGGTCCATGTGCGCGGGCATGACCGGTTCCGCCCGCGACATGTGCCGGTCCATGGGCGGCTAGCGCGCAAGACGACCGGCGGCAACCGCTCGCCGGCCCACCCGACAGGTGAGAGGAGACGACGATGAACGACACCTTCGCCCGCGAGGAGAGGCCCACGCGGCCTGTGGCGCTTCAGACGCCGTTCCAGACGCCCGCGATCGACCGCACCCCCACCATCACCAGGGGTGTCGACGGCAGCGATTCGAACGGCGTCGAGGCCGACTTCGACTTCGGCGGCCTCCTGAAGACGGTGGCGAACGTACTGCTCTGAGGCCTTCTGAAGGCCCCCCCACCGGTGAGCGGGGCGGCGCGCTCCGCTCACCGGCATCCGGACCGGAAAGGACACCATCATGACCCCGACCGACAAGTGGCGTGAGGGCCGCACCTCGCCGACCACCGCACTGCGGACGCCCTACCAGACTCCCGCGGTCGACCGGACCTCCGCCGGCTCCCTGGGCCGCGGCTCCGACGCCGACGGCGTCGAGCCCGATCTGGGCTGGTCCGACATCCCGTGGCACGCCATCGGCAAGGCCGCGCGAGGTGCCCTGGACGCCGTGCTCTAGGACCGGGCTTTCCGTCAGAACCCCACTGAGAGGACATCGCCATGAACGACGAGTTCACACCGCGGCGTCCCGGCCACGGGCCGGTCGTCCCACTCCGGACGCCCTACCAGGCGCCCGCGATCGACCGGAACACAGCCGACCTCCACGGACAGCGGGACGGCGCCGACGGCGTCGAGCCCAATCTGCCCATCCTGCCTCTGCTCGGCCTGGCCGGCTCGGCGATCGGCTCCCTGTTCGACTGAGTGCCGTGGACCGGCGGCGCGGCCTCAGGCCCACCGCCGGTACGGCGGCTGAAAGGACATCAGGATGAACGCGGAGCCCAGCAAGAGGAAGTCGTCCGCACGACGCGGTGCGGCATCCCGCGGCGCCGCCCGAAGCAGGACTCGCGCCGAGCACGGCGGCGGCCCGGATCGCGCGGAGAGCGACACGGCCGGTGTCGCGGGCATACGCCTCGACCTCCCCATCATGGGGCCGACCGTTGAGCGCCGATGGGACCTGTACGAGCCCT
This sequence comes from Streptomyces davaonensis JCM 4913, assembly GCF_000349325.1. Classification (GTDB taxonomy): domain Bacteria; phylum Actinomycetota; class Actinomycetes; order Streptomycetales; family Streptomycetaceae; genus Streptomyces; species Streptomyces davaonensis. The sequence goes on along the minus strand of NC_020504.1, from coordinate 8,884,774 downwards.
ATCTGGTGGTCGTGGGGACTTACGACCCCGTTGACCAACCCGAAGGTGTCATAGGGCATTACATGGATTCCCAGTTCGCGTCCGGTCACGTCGTCGCCGACCCCGCTCCCTCGGCCGACCGCGACGCACGCGGCTGGAGCTGCCCACCCGGCGGCCACTGCGTCTGGGGCGGCATCGTCTAGACGGCCGAGAGATCCAGCCCGGCAGGCACGGCCCCGGAGACCCCGGACCCGTGCCTGCCGCTCCCACTCGTGAGCCCACGGAGGAGGGAAGCCATGCCCACGGTAGACATGCCCGCAGGAGAGATGTCCCACGAGGAGCAGCGCCGTCAAGTCGCCGACGCGGCCCGGCGTTACCGCGAGTCGGCAAAGGCGCGGGAGCAGGTCGAGGCGCGGGCGGCGCAGGGCGTGCCGTTCCCCGACACCCCGCAGGAGCTGGCCGCACGGGCCGAGCGGATCCTCAGCCGGGGCGGTGTGCCGACGACGGCCGTCGTCGACCGGATCCACGCCGAACCACTGGACCTCCCGCAGACCCATGAACGGATCATCGGCCTGTCCAACGACCTCCAGGCGGCGAACTTCCTGCCCCGAGGCGCCCGCGCCGCCCGCACGGTCGCCCGCATCAGCCTGCGCCGAGACGGACGCGAACTGCCCCTGGGAACAGGCTTCCTCGTCTCTCCACGGCTCCTGATGACCAATCACCACGTGCTGCCGGACGCGGACTTCGCCGCGACCTGCTTCGCGGAGTTCGACGCGCAGATCGGCATCGACAACTCCCCCGACGACATCGTCCGGTTCGAGTTCGCCCCGGCCGAACTCTTCCTCGCCCACGAGCCGCTGGACTTCGCCCTGGTGGCTCTCGCCCCGGCCGACGACGCCGTACCACCCGGCGAGATCTTCGGCTGGAACCGGCTCAGCGTCCGCACCGGCAAGCTGGTCCTCGGTGAGCTGGTGAACGTCATCGGCCACCCCAGCGGCAGGCTGAAGGAGATCGCCCTGCGCGACAACAAACTGGTCACGCGGCTGGACGACTTCCTCCACTACCGGACGGACACCGAGCCGGGCAATTCGGGCTCCCCGGTCTTCAACGACCAGTGGGAGGTGGTCGCCCTCCATCACCTGGGCGTCCCGGAGACGGACGCGAGCGGCCGGCCGCTGCGCAAGGACGGCACGGCATGGCAGCAGGGCGACGGCGAGGACACGCTCTCCTGGGTGGCCAACGAGGGCGTACGCGTCAGCTCCGTCCTGCGCCACCTGGCGTCCTTGCGGCCGACGCCCGCGCAACGCGCCCTACTGACAGCAATGGGGCCCGAGTCGGGGCTCGGCGGTCCCCCGCCCCACGAGGCGGCTGCAACCGTGGGCGACCTCCAGCCCGCCGGACTCGCCGTGGCCGAGCGCACGGCGGCGACCGGCCTGCGCGCCCGCGGCGGCGCCTTCGGCGGCGAGCGTCACCTGGTGTTCCTGCACGGCAGAAGCCAACAGGGCAAGAACCCCGAGGCCCTCCGCCGCGAATGGGCCGCCGGCCTCAACAAGGGCCTCACCCATGCCGGCCTTCCCACCCTCGACCCGGCCGACGCCTGGTTCCCGTACTACGGCGACCAGTTGGCAAACTTGATCGGCGGGGAGGAGTCCGTCGCGGGCACGCCACCTGCCGAAGGCACCGAGGTGTACGAGCAGTTGCTCCTGGAGGCGGCGACCAGGTCCGGCATGCCGGACGACGGCCCCTCGGCAGAAGAGGGTCTCGACTCCGCGGTCCGCAAGCTGCGCCGCGCCCTCGGCTGGGTGGCCGCCCGGTCGGATCTCGACGAGTGGACCATTGACACCGTCTTCCGGGACGTCGCGAAGTACCTGAGCGAGCCGCGCGTCCGGGACGGGGTGCTGGACACCGTGGCCGCGACCCTGCCGGACCGCGGCGAACTCGTCTTCGTGACCCACAGTCTGGGCACCGTCGTCGGCATGGACCTGCTCAGCCGGCTGCCGTCCGGGATCGAGCGGGTCGCACTGGTCACCGTGGGCAGCCCGCTGGGCATGGACGCGGTCAACCGAGGACTCCTCGCGGGCGGACCGCACCGGCCGAAGGACGTCCACAGCTGGGTGAACGCCTGGTGCCCGGCGGACGCGGTCGCCATCGGCTGCCCCCTGCGCGACCGCCGCTGGGGCGGCATCGACCAGCCGGAGGTCGTCAACGGCAAGGACCGGGCGCACAACATCGCCGAGTACCTCGGCCACGCCACGGTGGCGGGACCCATCGGCCGCGCCCTCCACTGACCGACGGCAGTCACCCGCCGGAGCGCAACGCCTCCCCGATGACGGCGATCCCCTCGTCGATCTCATGGGCGGCACTCGCCGCATAGCCGAGGACAAGTCCGGGCGGGCCGGGGCTGATCCGGTGCCAGGACAGGGGGTGGACCTTCACTCCGCGGGCGAGCGCGGCCGCGGCGACGTCGGTGTCGAGAAGGCCGCCTCGCACGTCGTCGAAGGTGACCGTCAAGTGCAGTCCGGCGGCGGCCCCATGGACCCGAGCACCGGGCAGCTGCGTCCCGATGGCGCGCAGCATCACATCCCGGCGCCGGCGGTGGCGCTGCCGTACATGGCGCAAATGCCGTTCCAACTCGCCCGATTCCATGAGATGGGCGAGGACCAGCTGGGTGAGGATGCCGTTGCCGAGGTCGGCGTACCGTTTGGCGGTCACCAGGGCGTCCCGCCGGCCCGACGGTACGAGGAGCCAGCCCACCCGCAGGGCGGGGGCGAGGAGTTTGGAGACGCTGCCCGCGTAGCAGACGCCCTCGGGCAGCAGGGAGCGCAGGGCGGGCACCGGTGGACGGTCGTAGCGGTGCTCGGCGTCGTAGTCGTCCTCGATGACCACCCCGCCCTCGGCCGCCCAGCTCAGCAGTTCACGACGGCGCTCCCCGTCGAGGACGACCCCGGTGGGGAATTGATGCGCCGGAGTCAGCAACACCGCACGCGCGCCGCATGCCCGCAGCGCACCGACGTCGAGTCCTCCCTCGTCCACGGGGACGGGGACGATCGTGTGGCCGCCGTACTCCAACTGCTGGCGCGCGCCGAGGGATCCGGGATCCTCTACGGCGATACGGCGGATCCCGTCCCGTCGCAGCAGCCGCCCGAGCAGGCCCAGGCCCTGCGCGACCCCCGCGACCACGACCACCTCGTCCGGGTCGGTCCGGATACCGCGGTTGCGGGCCAGCCAGCCGACGACGGCCCGGCGCAGTGCGAGGGCGCCCCGGGGGTCGCCGTATCCGAAATCGGCAGGGGTGAGGCCCGCGAGGACGGCGCGTTCGGCGCGCAGCCAGGCGGTACGGGGGAAGGCGGCGAGGTCGGGAACCCCGGGCGAGAGGTCGATACGGCAGGGCAGTGCGCGCAGTACGTCGACGACGCCCTCCCCCGGAGCCGAGCCGAAGAGCGCCGGGCCCGCCTCGGCCGCGCCGCCGTCGCGGTGATCCGGCGCGGCGGGAGCGGCCACCACCACGGTGCCGCGTCTGCCGCGACCGGCGATCTGGCCGGACTCGGCGAGCCGCCGGTAGGCCTCGGTCACCACGCCCCGGGTGACGCGCAGCTCGTCGGCGAGCACGCGGCTGGCGGGGAGCCGTGCCCCGACGGGCAGCCGGCCGTCGGCGATGGCCGACCGCAGCCGTTCGGCGAGCCAGGCGGTACGCCCACCGGGCGGGGCCTCGCCGATGTCCAGCTGGAGGAAGTCCGACCCGACGGCCGCGGTCTCCTCCCCCGGGTGCGGGTTTTTGGACCCCTTAACGGGGCGCTCTGTGGACCTGCCCATGACGTCCATTGTGCGGCCAGGGTGGACGGTATGGACACACCTTCCGCTTCGCTCGCCCCGCTCGTCCCCGGCATGATCGGCATGGTGCTGGTGGGCAGCAGCGTCACCGTCTCGCACGCACTCGTCGATGCCCCGCTGTTCTCCACGCAGGCCGTCCGCTACCTGGCCGCGACCGCGATCCTGCTGGTCATGGCCCGGCTCGCGGGTGTTCGTCCGGTACGGCCGCGCGGCCGGGAGTGGCTGTGGCTGGCCGGGATCGCGGTCACCGGTCTGGTGCTGTTCAACGTCGCCGTGGTGCGGGGCGTCGCCCATGCCGAACCCGCGGTGATCGCCGTCGCGGTGGCGTGCGTACCGCTGGTGCTGGGGGTGGTGGGGCCCCTGCTGGAGCGGCGCAGCCCCAGCCGCCAGGTGCTGCTGGCGGCGCCGGTCGTCATGGTGGGCGCGGTGCTGGTGCAGGGGACCGGCCGGACCGATGCCGTGGGGGTGGCCTGGGCAGCACTCGCCCTGGCGTGCGAGGCCGGGTTCACCTTGCTCGCGGTACCGGTGCTCCGGCGTCACGGCCCCTGGGGAGTCTCCCTGCACACGACCTGGCTGGGCTGTGTGCTGCTGGCCGTCCTCGGTGTGACGCTGGAAGGGCCATCGGCCGTGCGGGAGGTGTCCGCGTCGCAGTGGGCGGCCGCCGCCTATCTGGCGCTGATGGTGACGGCCGTCGCCTTCGTCCTGTGGTACTCGACCGTGCGTTCCGCGGGGGCCGGACGGGCCGGACTGCTCACCGGTATCGCTCCGCTCGCCGCGGCCGCGGTGGGCGCGGTGTCGGGCTCCGGCCTCCCAGGGGCGTGGGTCTGGCTGGGCATCGCCGTGGTGATCGTCGGCCTGGTCGCGGGCCTGCGCCCACCGAGCGCTCCCGCCGCCACTCGCCTGGTCGCCGAGGCACCGCCACGCACCCAGGCATGGGGGCCGCGCACATAGCCGCACCTCGGACGGTGTGGCCCCACAAGACAAGAGGCCCCGAGCCGGATGCTCGTGGCCTCTGTCGGCGAGGGGTCAGCCGAAGTCGGGGATCGGGTGCTCCGGTGCCAGCGCGGCGGCGATGCGCTGGGCGATCGTATGCGCCGTGTGACCGTCCTCCGCGTCGGGCCCCTGCGTGGTGGAGACCGCGATCGACAGGCGCTCGGAAGGGAGGTAGGCCATGGAGGCGGAGTAGCCGAAGAAGAGCGGGTGCTGGGCGATCCAGTCGCCCAGGACGAGCACGCCCATCCCGTAGTGGGTGTCCTCGGTCTGGGCGATGCAGACCGTGGCCGGGCACTTGGCGGTCGCGTGGCCGAGGCCCACCGTCCCCGGGTTCAGCAACTCCGCGTAGGAGGACGGGGAGATCAGCTCGCCCGAGCCGATCCCGGCAGCCGAGCGGGCCAGGTCGCAGATGTCGGTGGTCTGCACCGCGCCGGGCGCCGTGGTCCACGACGGGTTCCAGAAGGTGGTCTCCTCGTACGTCCCGCGGTCGGCGGTGAAGGCGTGCAGGACCGGCGTCGGGATGTCCGGCGTGAAACTGTTGCGCGTCTCGCGCAGTCCGAGCGGGCCCATGATCTCGCGCTGGAGCAGGACGTCCAGCCTGGTCCGGGTGATCTTCTCCAGGGCCGCGCCGAGCAGGACGAAGTTGGCGTGGGAGTAGCTCCAGTTGGTACCCGGTTCGTACCACCGCTCCTGGCGGGTCGAGATGGACACGAGTTCCTTGGCGGTCCACTGACGGAACGGGTTCGCGGCGATGTCCGCGGGGAAGCCGGGGGTGGAGACGTAGTCACGCAGCCCGGTGGTGGAGGCGGCCAGCATCCGCAGGGTGATCCTGTCGCCGTCCTTCAGGCCGGGCAGCCAGCGTCCGACGGGGTCGTCCAGGTCCACCCTGCCCTGGTCGACCAGGCGCAGTAGTGCCGTGCCCATGTAGCTGATGGCGATGTTGCCGTTCCGGAAGTGCATGGCGGGTTCGGCCGGTACCCCGGTCATCGACTCGCCGAGCGCGGTGGTGACGACGTCGTGCCCGTCGACGCTGACCCGCAGGATCACGGACTTCAGGTCCATGTCCGCCTTGGCGCGCTGGGCGATCCGCAGGACATCGCGTGCCGGGCCGTGGTCGGGCAGCCGGGAAGCGGCACAGGGCCGGCCGTGGCGGCCGCCGTCGCCCGTCGCGCTGCCCACGGCCGTGACCGGGGTGCCGAGGGCGAGGAGGGCGGTGAGTGAGGTGACCACGACAAGGCGCGACGGTGCGAGGATACGGGCTCGTCTCATGGCCGGAGTATTCGCCGGGACCGTCCGCGCGGCGGAACGGGCGCCGTCGACTCGCGCGAAGATCACCCGTCAGGCCTTTTGCATCGGCCCTGTGCCGGTACGTCAGAACAGCATCGGTCCGCTGCCGATACGTCAGGCCAGCACGTCGTCCAGCCAGTCGAACACCCGTTGGCTGTACCGCGACCGGTTCCAGCCCTCGCAGTGCCCCGGCGTGCCGTCCTCGGCGGAGAACCGCACGAGGGTCTTGGGGCAGTCCAGCGCCCGGTACAGCGTCTCGGCCCGGGCGGCGCCCGGCTCGTCGGCGTTGAGGGCGACCAGGGTGGGGCAGGAGATGTTCGCCGCGACGTCGGAGAGGCGATAGCGGTCCATCTCCAGCACGTACTCACCGAGGCTCTTCAGCCCGTGCACCCACAGCCCGCGCTGAACCAACCGCCAGTGCAGTTCCGGGGATTGGGCCAGCGGCGCGAGGTGGGGATCCAGCTCCGAGGGCGCCGCGTCCGGGAGACGGTCCTTCAGATCCTGGGGCAGCGGCAGCATCCGACGCAGGTTCTCCATCTGGTCCCACTGTCCCGGATCGGCGACCAGCGCGGCCACGCGCGGGTCCCCGCTCACCCCGCGCGGGGCGAGGAAGCCGCCGAAGCTCCAGCCGATCACCGCCAGCCGATCGCGGTCGACGCCGGGCAGCGTCACCGCGTGGTCGATCACCGGACGCAGGACGTTCTCCCAGTCCGGACGCATCGTCAGGCCCTGCCCGACCAGGGCCAGTCCCTGCCCAGGGCCGTCCACCAGCAGACAGTGGTAGCCACGCCGCGTCGCCGGGCGGGCATGGGCCCAGTACATCTCGTGCACATTGGAGTCGTAGCCGTTGACCGCGACGACGGTCGGCCGAGGCCCCCGCTCGGCCTCCGGTCCCCGCGCGGGGCACAGATAGCCGTCCAGGTACGTCCCCTCGTAGGGCACCCTGACCGGCTGGAGCGGCGGATCGCACAGCTCGGCGAAGCGGGCGAAGCACTCCCGCTCCCGCTTCGCCGCCTCGGTGAGCCTGGGGTCCACGGGCACGCCGTACAGCGGGTAGTAGGCGACGCGGAAATACGTGGAGGCCCTCAGGAACGCCTCACGGGCGCTGACCGGGTGGCCGGACTCGGCGCTCTCCTCCGCCCAGCCGCGCACCGTCGCCGCGGTCGACGTCCACTGCTCGAACCAGCTGTCGGCGTCGCCCTCGGTGATCCGCCGGGCGGTCAGCGCGCACTCGCCCCACTCCGCGCCGCCGCCGGTCATCGTCATCAGGGCGCGCTCGGCGAACATCTGGAACAGCGCGTCGTCGAACAGCCGCATGAGGGCCTCCGGAGTGTTTCGGGCGGGGGCTTGTCTACCGCGGCGGAATCGGGCGGTCGTACACGTTGTCCGGCGTGACGATCTGGGTGATCGCGCGGGCGACCAGGGAGGACGGCTCCTGGCCCTGGTAGGTGATGTCCGTGTTGAGCATCAGCACCAGGGTCGCCTTCTTCGAGGGCAGGTAGACGGTCACGGTCTCGTAGCCGGGGATGGAGCCGTTGTGGCCGATCCAGCCGCCGCTCTCGAAGATGCCCAGGCCGTAGCTGGTGCCGGGGAAGCCGGTCGGCAGCATCTTCAGTCGCTGGGCCTGGGTCTGCGGGCTCAGCAGCGTGCCGGTGGCGACGATCTTCGCCCAGCGTCGCAGATCCTCCAGGTCGGAGATCATGGCTCCGGCCGCCCAGGCCCAACTGGGGTTCCAGTGCGTGGCGTCGGTGACCTCGCCGCTCAGCGTCTGGTTGGTGTAGCCCTGCGGATGGGGCCGGGGGATGTCGGAGTTGTCCGGGAACAGGGTGTGGCGCAGGTGCGCCGGGCGGAGCACCCGCTTGTCGATGACGTCGGCGAGCCGCTGCCCGGTGACCTTCTCGATGACGAGGCCGAGCAGGACGAGGTTGCTGTTGTTGTACTCGAACTGCTTGCCCGGGGCGAAGGTGTTCTTGTGCTTGAAGCCGTAGGCCAGCAGCTGCCTGGGGGTGAACGTGCGGCTCGGGTCGCTGAGCAGGTCGTGCACGAAGTCGGGGTCGGAGCTGTAGGGGAACAGGCCGCTGCGCATCTCGGCAAGGTGCCGCAGGGTGATCTTGCGGCCGTTCGGCACGCCCTTGACGTACTTCGAGATCGGGTCGTCCAGGCCGATCCGGCGGTCGTCGACGAGCTTGAGCAGCGCGGTGACGGTGAAGGTCTTGGTCTCGCTGCCGATCCGCACGAACATGTCGCTGGTCATCGGTCGGCCGGTCGCGGTGTCGGCGACGCCGGTCGCGCGGACGTAGCGTCCCTTGCCCGGCATCCAGAGCCCGACGACGAGACCGGGGATGTCGGCCTGCCGGCGGACGTCCTCAACGGCCTTGTCCAGCTTGGCGGTCAGCTCGCGCCCCAGTCCGTGCGTGGGGCAGTCGTCCGTGTCGTGCCGGTCGACGCTCGCGGTGACGGCCGCGGCGGGTGGCACCGCCAGCGGGGTGAGCACGGACGCCACGAGCAGGGCCGCAGCCCACAGGCGGCGGGAGGGAGTTCGGCGCACGGGGCACCTCTTCCGGATCAGGTGGTGAGTGAGGGGAACAATCCCTATTCGGGTACCTGGCGCAGGACCCGCTCCAGCCCCTGGTCAGGCGAGTCCACTCGATCGGAGCCACACGGGGGCCGCTGGAGCGGCCGTGGCGGGCTCGGCGGACGATCGCTTCGGGCGGGCACCCGCTACGCCCCCGATGGCAGCGCCCTGGCGGCGGCTCTAGCGTCGGATCATGGACTCGACGCACCCCGGTCACGGCCGGTACGGGCAGGACCTGTTCGACGCCGGGCACCCGGGCGAGGCGGAGCGGATCGACGACGCCGCGCTGGTCTACGACCCCGTCACCACCCACCGGCTCCGGGCGCTGGGAGCCGGGCCGGGCCTGCGCTGCCTGGAGGTGGGGGCCGGGACAGGGACCGTGGCGCGCTGGCTGCTGCGCGAGGCGGACGTCGCGGAGGTGGTCGCCGTGGACCGGGACACCGGCGCGCTGGCGGCCGAGCCCCGTCTACGGGTGGTCACCGCGAACCTCACCGACGACACCCTGGACCTGGGCACCTTCGACCTGATCCACGCCCGGTTCGTACTGATGCACCTGCGCGAACGCCGCCACCTCGTCTCACGGCTGGTGAGCCTCCTGAACCCGGGCGGCCGAATCCTGCTCGGCGACGCCGCAGAGCTGCCCGACGCCCACGACACGTCCTCGTCCTCCGCCTACCGCCGGACCATGGACGCCATGTGGGAGGCGCTGCGCACGACGATCGGCACCGACATCACCGGCGTACCGGCCTACCCGCACTTCCTGCGCGAGGAGGGCCTGACGGACGTCGCCGCGGAACTGTACTGCCCGCCCCTGCTCCCCGGCGGCCCACTGGCCCGCTTCTGGTCCCAGACCTGGCAGCGCATGCGCCCCGAACTGACAGCGACCGGCCGGGTGGACGCGGCCACCGTCGACGAGGCCCTCGACTACCTCTCCTCGCCCCACCTGGCCGAACTCGGCCCGGGCCTGCTCATGGCCTGGGGTCGCCGCCGCTGAGACCCCCTGTGGTGGCGGCGCGTGCACTACGTGGACGCCGGGCGGTGGGCTCGGGGCGGAAGGGCGGCGCGGATCGTGGTGACGACAGCCGCGATCGCCAGCAGCAACAGCGGGATCCGGAACGCGGAGCCCAGGGCGTCTGCGTACAGCGGACCGTTCAGTGCCACGAGGGCGAAGCCGAGCCCGCCCGCGGCGACGAGCATGCGGCCGACCGGATTCCGGACGAAGACCAGGGCCATGCCGATCGCGAGCACCGGTGTGAAGACCGAGAAGAGCACCGTCATCAGCGTCTGCGCCGTGTACGTCGCCACACCCACGTCGACGGCCCGGCTCGCGGAGACGGGGATGGCGGCCGCTCCGAACAGGGTGAGCAGGGCGGGTGCGGCGGTCCCCGCCCGGACGACCGGCTCCGGCATCGCCTGCACGTCGCGGCACCATCGGGCCGTGGACGGGCGGCCGGCCGCGACTGCCGCCGTCGCCGCGGCCACGGCCATCACCGGGCCGACGACGTAGGCGATCAACGCGATGGTACGGGGCCCGTCCGCCACCAGGTACTGGAGGCTGGCGCTGAGCCCGTGCAGCGCAGTCGCGGCGCCCGCCACCGCGACCGTGCGACGGCCGGCCTGCCTACGGCGCAACAGCAGCCCCGCACCGATCCCGAGCGCGGCCGACTCCGGCACGCCCAGCAGCAGGTTCGCGACGAGCAGTCCGGTCGGCGCGCTGCTGTCCGAGATGTAGGTGGCGACCTGGGAGAGCAGATACACCAGGAGCGGCAGGCAGGTCAGCGTCGCGGCCATGGTGACGGTCGCGGTCAGGCGCGCGTCGAGGTCGGCCCCGCCCGGCCCCTGGGTCGTGGCGCCGACGGTCGGCAAGTCGGCCTGGTGCCGCTCGGTCAATGCGTTCACCGAGGCGATCGGCGCAGGACGGGGCAACTGCCGCAGGGCCGCTGCGAGTTCCGCCGCGCTGTCGTGCCGCCGGCCGGGCTCCTTCTCCAGGAGCCGCAGGACCAGCGCGTCCCAGTCGGCCGACACGCCTGGAGCGACGGAGCCGGGCGCGGGTGGGTCGTCGGTGAGGTGGGCGCTGAGATAGCCCATGGTGTCGGGAGCCTCGAAAGGCAGTCGGCCCGTGAGGAGTTCGAAGAGCACGCAGCCCAGGGCGTACAGGTCGCTGCGGGGTTCGGGGCGGCCTCGGGCCTGCTCGGGCGCCATGTAAGCCGGGGTGCCGACGATGAAGCCGGTCTGCGTCAGCCGGTCCGCGGTGGCGTACGGGTCTGCCGCCCGCGCGATGCCGAAGTCCAGGACCTTCACGTCGCCGGCGATGGTGACCATGATGTTCGAGGGCTTGATGTCCCGGTGCATGACCCCCGCTCCGTGTGCCTCGGCCAGCGCGTCGGCCACCTGCGAGCCCCACCGCGCCGTGTCTCCCGGGGTGACGTCGCCACGGCGCAGCAGAACGTCCAGACCCTCGCCGCGCAACAGTTCCATGACGAGAAAGGGCGTCGCCCGTCCCTCGACGACCGCTTCTCCGACATCGTGCAGGGTCACGATGCGGGGATGCTGAAGCCGGGCGGTGAGCCGCGCCTCGCGCAGGAAGCGGGCGCGGGCTTCGGTGGCATGGCTGCCACCGCCGGAGAGCAAGGAGATGAGCTTGACCGCGACGGGCCGGTCCAGCTTCACGTCCCGGGCCTCCCACACCGTCCCCATACCGCCTTCGCCGAGCGGCTCCACGAGCCGGTAACGGCCCCCCAACAGCTGGTCCCGCACCGCCACGCCTCCTCATCCCCCCGCGCCAGGATCGCCCCGGCCCGACCACCCTCCGGATCATCCCGCGCCTCTGCGCCACGCACAGGCAATCTGCGCAAACTCCACAACCTCAGCCCGGCTTTAATGGGCTCCGCTACAAGAAGCCCAACACCGTCGACCAAGCCGCTCCTCAAGCCCCTGAACCAGCGCTCCATGAACAGGCATGGTGGCCGCACGCATACCTCGCCACAGAACTATGTTGTCCCACCACATGTGAGCCTGACCTGCCGCTTCCTACGGTGTGCCGACACGCATACCCGTCCCCACAGCACACGAGGAAGTGGCGCTCATGGCCTCCGCAGCACCCGCTCCACCGACGCCGAACAACCTGAAGCGCATCGTCGCCGCCAGCCTCATCGGCACCACCATCGAGTGGTACGACTTCTTCCTCTACGGCTCCGCCGCGGCCCTCGTCTTCAACAAGCTGTTCTTCCCCGACTCCGACCCGCTCGTCGGCACCCTGCTGTCCTTCCTGACGTACGCCGTCGGATTCGCCGCCCGTCCGATCGGCGCCCTGGTCTTCGGGCACTACGGGGACCGGCTCGGGCGCAAGAAGCTGCTGGTGCTCAGCCTGCTGCTGATGGGCGGGGCCACCTTCGCGATCGGTCTGCTGCCGACGCACGCGACGATCGGCTCGGCCGCTCCCGTGCTGCTGACCGTGCTGCGGCTGGTGCAGGGCTTCGCGCTCGGTGGCGAGTGGGGCGGGGCCGTCCTGCTGGTCTCCGAGCACGGGGACGCGCGACGGCGCGGCTTCTGGGCCTCCTGGCCGCAGACCGGCGCGCCCGCGGGGCAGTTGCTCGCGACCGGTGTGCTCTCGCTGCTCACCGCCACCCTCTCGGACAGCGCCTTCACCAGCTGGGGCTGGCGCATCCCGTTCCTGCTCTCCGGTGTCCTGGTGATGGTCGGTTTGTGGATTCGTCTGTCTGTCGATGAATCGCCGGTCTTCAAGCAGGCGCTGGCCCAGGCGGAGGCCCGCAAGTCCGACAGCGCGGAGAAGCTGCCGCTCGTCTCGGTACTGCGCCACCACTGGCGCGACGTCCTCATCGCGATGGGCGCGCGGATGGCGGAGAACATCAGCTACTACGTCATCACCGCCTTCATCCTCGTCTACGCCACCACCGCCGCCGATGTCTCCAAGCAGACCGCGCTCAACGCCGTCCTCATCGCCTCGGCCGTGCACTTCGCGGTCATCCCGCTCTGGGGCGCCCTGTCCGACCGCATCGGACGCCGTCCCGTCTATCTGATCGGCGCGGCCGGAATCGGCGTGTGGATGTTCCCGTTCTTCGCCCTCATCGACACCGGCAGTTTCGGCAACCTGGTCCTCGCCGTGACGGTGGGTCTGGTGCTGCACGGCGCGATGTACGCGCCCCAGGCCGCCTTCTTCTCCGAGATGTTCGCGACCCGGATGCGCTACTCCGGTGCCTCGATCGGCGCCCAGTTCGCCTCGGTCGCGGCGGGCGCCCCGGCCCCGCTGATCGCCACGGCGCTGCTGGCCGACTACGACAGCTCCACCCCGATCGCCCTGTACGTGATCGCCGCGGTCGTCCTGACGCTGATCGCGGTCGGCGTGGCCAAGGAGACCCGCCACCGGGACCTGGCGGACATCGAGCCCTCCCCCGAGGACGCGCAGCCCGCCGCCGTCCGGACGGCGGACGCGCACACCCGCTGATCCCGTCCGGGAACCCGGCCCCCGTACGCCTCGCGCGTACGGGGGTCAGTGCGTGGCCGGCGCCGACAAGCGGTGCAGCCTCAGGGCCAGCTGGATCTCCAGCGCGCGGGCAGGGCTCTGCCAGTCGTCGCCCAGCAGGCGTCCGACGCGCTCCAGGCGCTGGGCGACGGTGTTCACATGGACGTGCAGGTCGTCCTTGGTGCGGGCGGGGCTCATGCCGCTGGAGAAGTAGGCGTCGAGGGTGCGCACCAGGTCGGTGCCGCGTCGTTCGTCGTAGGTGACGACCGGGCCGATGGTGCGCTCGACGAAGCCGGTGATGTCCCGTTCGCCGGCCAGCAGCAGTCCGACGAAGCCGAAGTCCTCGGCGGCGGCGCCGTCACCGCGGCGGCCGAGCAGGCGCAGGGCGTCCAGGCAGCGGCGGCCCTCCTCATAGGCGGCGGCCACGGCGTCGGGGTAGGTGGCGAGGTCCTCGACGGGGGCGGAGGCGCCCACGGTGACCGCTTCGTGGACGGCGGTGCCCAGCTGGTGGGCGGTGCGGCGGGCCAGCACGGTGGCAGAGTCGCCCCCTTCCAGGGGCAGCAGCAGGACCGTGCCGCCGTCCCGGGCGGCGGCCAGGCCGTGCCGGGTCGCGGCGAGGTGGGAGGCGGCGGACCACAGGCGGCGCCGGGCGGCGGCCTCCTCGTCGGCGCCGACGGTGGGCCCGTCGAGGCGGGCGGCGAGGACGACATGGGTGGCGTCGAGATCGGCGTCGAGCCGGGCCGCGCGCTCGCGCAGCAGCCGCGGGTCGCGGTCGCGGCCGTTCAGCAGGTCGTCCAGCAGCTCGCCGCGGACCCGCTGTTCGGCCTCGGCGGCCGAGCGCCGGGCGAGCAGCAGTAGCGAGGTGACCATCGCGGCGCGCTCCAGGGTGCGCTGGTCGACCGGGTCGAGCCCGGGATGGCCGCGCAGGACGAGCGCGCCCAGCAGTTCACCGCCCGCGGCCACGGCGGCGATCCAGTCGTCCTGGTGCCGTACGGCGTGCCCTTCCGCGCGGGAGGTCTCCAAGGCCGCGCCGGGGGCGGACTCGGTGAACTCGACGGTGCCGTCGAGGATCTCGGAGACGGCCGCTGCCACGTCGTGCACCCCGCCGCCGCGCAGCACCAGCTCGGCGAGCCGGTCATGGACGTCGGAGGCGCGCTCGATGACTCCGCTGCGGTCGCGGATGATCTCGTTGGCGCGCTCCAGGTCGGCGAGGGCCGAGCGGGTCTCGGTGAGCAGGTTGGCGGTGTCGATGGCGGCCGCGGCCAGGGCGGCGAAGGAGCCGAGCAGGGCGATCTGCTCCCGCTCGAAGACCCGGGCCCGCCGGTCCGCCGCGAAGAGCACGCCGATGACGTGGTGCCCCAGCATCAGCGGCACCCCGCAGATCGCGACCAGTCCTTCGTCGCGCACCCCGGAGTCGATGCTGGCGGTGTGCCGGAACCGCTCGTCCTGGAAGTAGTCGTCAGTGACATAGGGGCGGGCCGTCTGGGCGACGAGGCCGCCGAGCCCCTCGCCCATGCCGAGCCGGAGCTGCTGGAAGCGGGCGGCGACCGAGCCCTCGGTGACCCGCATGTAGGTGTCGCCGCGCCCCGGGTCGTTCAGGCTGAGGTAGGCGACATCGGTGCCGAGCAGCGAGCGGGCGCGCTGCACGATCGCCTGGAGCACGGCGTCCAGGTCCCTGAGGCCCGCCAGGTCGTGGGCCGTCTCGAAGAGCGCGGACAGCTCGGCCTCGCGCCTGCGCCGTCCCTCCAGCTCGGAGCGGACGCGCAGGGCGACGAGCTTGGCCGCTTCGAGCCCGGCGATCCGTTCGGCGGGCTGTCCTTCGGCGCGGGCGAGCAGCACCGGCTGCTCGTAGGCGTCGGCCGAGGCGCCTCGGGCCAGCAGTTCGAGGAACGGCGCCTCGGCGCCGCCGCCCGGCGCCGGGCCGGTGGAGCGCTCTGCGGACTGCACGTGATCGCGGGACATGCTCACAGGATTCCCCATCGCACGGTCGCCGGGTCGGCCCTGTGGACAACCCGAGAGCGACGACCGCTCAGTGCGCGGTCCAGCCGCCGTCCAGGACGAGCGACGTACCGGTGACGAAGGATGCCTGCGGACTGCACAGATAGGCAACGGCCTCGGCGACCTCGTCCGGTTCGATGAGCCGCTTGAGGGCCATGTCCTGGAGCATCACCTCGCTCAGGACGCGCTCCTCGGGGATGCCGTGCGCCCGGGCCTGGTCGGCGACCTGCTTCTCGACCAGCGGGGTGCGCACATAGGCCGGGCACACACAGTTCGAGGTGACGCCGTGGGGGGCACCTTCCAGGGCGGCGGTCTTGGAGAGGCCCTCCAGACCGTGCTTGGCGGAGACGTAGGCCGCCTTGTAGGCGGAGGCGCGCAGGCCGTGCACGGAGGACACGTTGACGATCCGGCCCCAGCCCTGCCCGTACATATGGGGCAGGGCACCTCGGATGAGCCGGAACGGCGCCTCCAGCATGACGGTGAGCACCGTGTGGAAGACGTCCGGCGGGAACTCCTCCAGGGGCCGCACCAGCTGTAGTCCGGCGTTGTTGACGAGGACGTCGGTGCCGGCCGCGGCCAGTTCGGCGGCGTCCAGGTCGGTGAGGTCGAGGGGGTGGGCCTCGATGGTGCCCGCGAGGCCCCGGCACTGCTCGGCGAGCGTCTCCAGGCCCTCGGCGTCCCGGTCGACCGCTCTGACCTTGGCCCCGGCGGCCGCGAGCCGCAACGCGCAGGCGCGTCCGATGCCACCGGCGGCGCCGGTGACAAGGGCGGTACGGCCGCCGAGATCGAGCGAGGGGGCGGGGGGTGCCGGGAGGGCCTTGGACGGGGTCATGCACCCGACCCTAGGCAGCGCCCCCGCCCCACCCCATGTGGTCAGAGCCCATACTTCAGTCGCTTGTCATGGGTTGGAACCATGTGGGTTCGTCCGACAGCGCCTGCTTGATCCGGAACAGCTGGTACTCGCTCAGCGGGGGCAGCGCGTCCACCTCGAACCAGCCGACCGCGATCGACTCGTCGTCGTTGACCCGGGCCTCACCGCCGACCGCCCGGCAGCGCAGGCACACGTCCATGAACTGGCAGATGTCGCCGTTGTCGAAGGTGACTTCCCGCCCCGACTTCACCAATACGATCCGCTCGGGCACGCAGTGCACGCCGGTCTCCTCGTACACCTCCCGCACGGCGCACTCCGCGGGCTGCTCGCCCGGGTCCGGGATACCGGAGATCACCGCCCACTTTTGGTTGTCGGCGCGCTGCCCGAGGAGCACTCTGCCCTCGTCGTCGAAGACGACGGCGCTCACGCCGGGCAGCCACAGGAGCTGGTTCCCGGCGGACGCCCGGATCGTGCGGATGAAGTCAGGAGTAGGCATGCCACCGACCCTAACGGGCCGGTGTGTCCTGCCTCTTGCGCGCTCCGGCGCCGATCGCCCATCCCAGCCCGCCCGCGGCGATGAGCACCAGGGTCATCTCCGGCAGGATGCCGAGCTTGGTGGCGGGCGTCTCGGAGGAGCGCAGCGGCACCTTCTGCACCAGCGAGTCGGCGACGAACATGCCGGTCTTCTGGGTGATCGTCCCGTCCGGCATGATGATCGCGCTGACACCGCTGGTCACCGGGACCGTGACGGTCCGGCTGTGCTCGACGGCGCGCACCCGCGACATGGCGAGCTGCTGGTAGGTCATCTCGCTGCGGTCGAAGGTGGCGTTGTTGCTCGGCACCGAGATCATCTGCGCGCCGTCGGTGACGGTGTCCCGCACGGCCCAGTCGAAGGCGGCCTCGTAGCAGGTGGCGAGGCCGACCTTGGTGCCGTCGATGTCGAACACGCCCGGCTTGCTGCCCCGGCTGAAGTCCTGGCGGACCATCGACGTCCACTCGGAGTTGATCGCCCCGATCATGGACCGCAGCGGCAGGTACTCGCCGAACGGCTGGATCTGCCGCTTGTCGTACGTCTGGAGCGGGCCCTTGGCCGGGTCCCACAGGATCTGCTCGTTGAGCAGCTTGCCGCCCCGCTCCACCACACCGCCGACGGAGATCGGCGCGCCGATGGCCTTGGCCGCGGTGTCGATGACCTCGCGGGCGTCGTCGTTGGCGAAGGGGTCGATGTCGGAGGAGTTCTCCGGCCAGAGCACGAAGTCGGGCCGGTCGACCTTGCCCGCCTTGACCTCGGCGGCGAGCCGCTCCGTTTCCCGCGCGTGGTAGTCGAGCACGGCCCGGCGCTGGGAGTTGAAGTCCAGCCCCGCGCGGGGCACGTTGCCCTGGATGACGGCCACGGTCACGGTGCCGTTCTCGGCCTTGTCACTGACCAGCGGCCGGGCGGCCAGCGCCCCGGCGACGGGCACCGCGACACTCAGCAGGGCCACGGCTGCGGCGGACCGCTGCACGGACCGGGTGCGCTGCCGCTCCACGGCGAGCCGGACCACCTCGTACAGGCCGAAGCCGCACAGGACCACCGCGAAGCCGAGCACCGGGGTGCCGCCCGTCGCGGCGAGCGGCAGGAAGACGCCGTCGGCCTGACCGAAGGCGATCTTGCCCCAGGGGAATCCGCTGAACGGCGCACGCGCGCGTGCCGCCTCCCCGGCGATCCACAGCGCGGCGGCCCAGACGGGCCAGCCCGGCAGCCGGGAGACCAGGGCGACGCCCGCGCCGACCAGTGCCACGAAGACCGCCTCGATGACCACGAGCGCGATCCACGGCCCGGGGCCCACCTCCACGCCGGTCCACACCAGCAGCGGCAGCAGGAAGCCCAGACCGAAGAGGTAACCGAGACCGAGACCCGCCTTCCAGCTGCGGCCGCGCAGCAGCCAGCCGAACCCGGCGAAGGCGGGCAGCGCGAGCCACCACAGGGTGCGCGGCGGGAAGCTGACGTAGAGCAGCACTCCGAAGAGCGCGGCTGCGAGAGCCGGCAGCAGGCGTTCGAGCCACACCCGGCGCGGGGCGGGCGCGAGCGGCTTCACCTGGTCCGACTCGTCCACGGAAGTTGCGGTGACGGTCACTCCCGGAGTGTACGGCGGGCGGCCGCGGCGCCGACAGCGCGGTCCACGGGGCGCCCGCGGACCGGTGTGCCGCATCGCTCCTCCCCGAGACGTCCACAAATCGTCCATCAGCCGTTACGGTGTGCCGGAGCAAGTGTCGTACGAGCCGGTCAGGGCCGTGGCGGAGCGTTTCGCCTGCGGTCGGGGGGCGACCGGGTTGCGGGGGTCGGTCGGTGTGGGTGCCACGGGGATGACGTCTGCGGCCGGTTCCGATGACGTCGGAGAGAGACGAAACGTTTCTGACGCGGCGGGTGTCGTGGTCCTCGGCGCCTGCGCCTCCTGGGCCCTGGTCACGGCCACCGTGCAGGACGGCCGTCCCGAGGGTGTACTGCTCGCCATCCTGGCCGTGGCCGCCGGTTATGCGGCGGGCCGGATCGGCGGAGCGCTGCTGCCGGTCGCCGCGCCAGGTGCCGCGGCGCTCGCCGGAGTGGCCCTGGCGGTCACCCTCCCCCGGCTCGGCCCGGACCCCGACATCGTCCCGCCGCTCGGGCAGGCCGGTGCCACGGCCGCCCTGCTGACCCTCTCCGCGGGCGCCGCGTGCTGCGCCGCCTGGGCCGCCAAGGCGCCCGGCCTGCGACTCGCCCTGCGCCTGCTGGCCGCCGGGATCGCGGTGACCTCGGCCGGCCTCGGCTCCACCACGGGTCTCGTCGCCTGTTCCGCCGTACTGCTGTGCTCCCTCGCCGCAGGAAAGATGCCCCACCGGGGCCTGGGCATCGCCGGGCTGGCCCTGACCACGGCCCTGGTGACGGGTCTGACCTGGGCCGTCGCCGGGCGAGCGGTGCCGGACGGACTCTCCGCCTCACTGGAGGGCCAGCTCACCGGGCACCGCCTCGACCTGTGGCACGACGCCCTGACCCTCGCGCAACAGGACGCCGCCCTGGGCGTGGGCCCCGGACGCTTCGGGGAGCTGAGCACCACGGCGACCAGCACCCTGCTCTCCGACGGCAAACCGCACTCCGCGCCCTTGCAGCAGGCCGCCGAACAGGGCGTCGTCGGGGTGGTGCTGCTGGCCGCGGCGTTCTGCTGGGTGCTCTTCGCGCTCTGGCGCGCCCCGCGTCCGACGCCGGTCGTGCTCACCGCCGGGGCGGCCCTGACGGGGCTGGCGGCGATCGCGTCGGTCGGCAACGCGCTCAGCTTCACCACGGTGTCGGTGGGCGCGGGCCTCCTGGCCGGACTGGCCACGGCCCGCCCGATGCCGGAGACGTCACCCTCCGCCGCGTCGGCAGCCCGCCGGACGACCTGAGGTCAGTGCGCGGTGCCCGGGGTGCCCGCGCCCAGCCGGGCCCTGATCACCCGTACGGCCGCCTCGGCGTCGTCCACCGTGATCGTGAACGTGTGGCCGTCCCAGAGCCGCAGCACGATGCCCTCACCACGCCGTACGACGACGGCGGTGCCCTTCTCGGGCCGCCAGCGGTAGCCCCAGCCGCCCCAATGGCGGGGGGTGACCAGCGGGGCGAAATCGGCGCCGACGACATGGGACAGCGGGATCCGGCGGCGCGGCACGCCCATGTGGCCGCAGCGCACTTCGAGGCACTCCTTGTCGACCTTCAGCGCGACATGCACGAACGCCAGGGTGCCGAACAGCACCAGCAGACCGGCCGCGATGCAGCCGACGACGGCCATGGCGAGCGGGGCGACACCGGAGGTCCAGGCCGAGTCGACGGCCAGCTCGATGCCGAGCGCCATGCACGCGGCCCCGACCAGCGCCAGCAGCCACTGGACGCGGTTGGTGGCCCGTCCGGTCCAGACGTCGGGATGCGGCGCGTGCTCGCCGTGGGGGTGGTCCCTCATGGCAATGAGGTTACTCAGGTTTCGCTGCGCGGGTACCTCGTCGCGGAGGGTCACTGGGCCGCGTGGGCGTCCTGGCCGGTTCTTGTCACCCGGCGGGGGTGACCGCCTCGAGGAGCCGCCCCTCGGCGTAGGTCAGGGCGGGCTCGGGCAGGGTGCCCGCGCGTCCGCTGAGCAGCACCGTGAGGGTGCCTTCCGCGTCCGCGCCGGGTGCGGGCTGCTCGCCGATCCGGCGCAGCGCCTGGGCGGCGACCGCTCCGGCGGAGCCGTGCAGGACGAGCGGCGGGAGTCCGGGGCGCTGCACGGCGGCGCGGATGCGCTCGGCGACCAGTTCGTAGTGGGTGCAGCCGAGGACGACGGTGGTCACGTCGTCGGGGGTCAGGGCGGCGGCAGCGGCCACGGCGGCGATGATCGCCGTCTCGTCGGCGTGCTCCACGGCCTCGGCGAGCCCGTGGCAGGGCACCTCGGTGACCCGCACGCCGTCCGCGTGGTCCTCGATGAGGCCGCGCTGGTAGGCGCTGCCGGTGGTGGCGGGCGTGGCCCAGATCGCGACGGGTCCGCCGC